>CAZFUT010000011.1:0-40827 GCA_964522425.1 uncultured Oscillospiraceae bacterium | reverse complement strand
TGCCCCAGCGCCCGAAATCCACCTCAAACCAGCTTTCGGATGGGATGCGAAAAAGGGCGGAAAGCTTGGTTAAACTCTCCTTTTCCATAGAAGCATTGACCAGCGAAACGCTTTGCAGGGCGGCCAGAATATCCCGTTTCTCCGCATCCGAAAAGGCCGTTCGGTTCAGCACATAATCGTCCGAAATCCGAATGCCGCCCTTTCTGCCCGACACTGCATAGATGGGAATGCCCGCACCGCTGATGGCGTCCATGTCGCGGTAGATGGTGCGCACCGACACTTCAAACATTTCCGCCAGCTCAGGCGCGGTAGCGCCGCCCTTTTCCAAAATATGATAGACGGTTTTGAACAGCCTGCTCTCTTTCATTCCACCACCCCCGTTATGACGGTATCTTACAAAGCATGACAGACCATGTCAAGTTTCTTCGTCCTCGCATCGCTTCCTTATGATATCCATGATTTTCATATCGTTGCCGGTATGATATACTATGCATACTGGAGGTGTACGTCATGAGTGAAACCTGCCTTGTTGTCGATGGCAACAGTTTATTATACCGGGCCTTCCACGCCCTGCCGCTGATGGATGCGGACGGCGTCTATACCAACGCCGTCCACGGCTTTCTGCTGATGCTGCTGAAGGCGCTGGAAGACTACCACCCCGAATACTGCGCCGTCTGTTTCGACGAAAAGGGGCCCACCTTCCGCCACACCGAGTACGCGGAGTACAAGGCGGGCCGCGCCCCTACGCCCAACGAGCTGCGCCCGCAGTTTCCGCTGATTAAGGAAATCCTGACGGCGATGGGCGTTGGCGTGCTGGGCCTGATGGGGTATGAAGCCGACGACCTTCTGGGCACCATCAGCCGCCAGTGCGAGCAAAAGGGCATCCGCTGCCTGCTGCTGACGGGCGACCGGGACGCCCTGCAATTGGTAAGCCCCGGCACATCCCTGCTGTTCACCCGCAAGGGCATCAGCGAGATCACGCTGTTTGACCCCGCCGGGGTCAAAGACTATTTCGGCGTGACGCCCGAACAGGTGACAGACTGGAAGGGCCTGATGGGCGACAGCTCCGACAACATCCCCGGTATACCGGGCGTGGGCGAAAAGACCGCCGTCAAGCTGCTGGCGGAATACAGCACGCTGGAAAATGTGCTGGACAACGCGGACAGCATCAAGGGCAAACTGGGCGAAAAAGTGCGCGCCAACAAGGAACAGGCGCTGTTTTCCAAGAAGCTGGCGACCATCCACCGCGAAGCGCCCATCGAATGCACGCTGGCCGACTGGTCGGTCACCCATATAAAAGACGGGCTGCCGTTGATACAGCAGTACCGCCTGACCACCGTGTCGGACAGGGTAAGGCGCATCGCGGGCGCAGCGCCCGAACCCGCAAGCGAAACCAAAGAGACCGCATGGCAGACCGTTTCGGACGCCGCTGGCCTTAAAAAGGCGCTGGCCGCGCTTTCCAATGCCCCTTTTGCGCTGTATCTCAACAACGCGGCGCTGACAATCAAACAGGGCGATACCGGCATCAAGGCGGTGTTCGGCCCCGCCCAGCAGTCCCTGCTGGATGCCGTTTCGGGGTTTACGGCGGAAGAAGCGATCAGCGCCCTTTCCCCTTATCTTGACCGCCCCATCCTCACCCATCATGCCAAAGAACTGCTGCATCTGCTTAGCCGCCACGGCCTCGCCCTGCCCGCCATCCAGTGGGATACCATGGTGGCCGCCTACCTGCTGAACCCGCAGGAAAAGAGCTACGCCCTGCAGGCCTTCGGCGAGCCCAGCGCGGCGGGCGTATCTGCGCTGTACCTTGCGCAAAAAGAAAAGCTTGACGAAAGCGGCATGACCGCCCTGTACGAAAACATCGAAAAACCGCTGACCGGCGTTTTGTTCGCCATGGAAAAAGAGGGCTTTCAGGTGGACGGCGGCGTGCTGCGCACCCTTGGCAAGCAGTATAACGAAACAAGCGACAGCCTGCAAAAAAAGATCATCGCGCTGCTCGGCGTCGGCGACTTCAATATCAACAGCCCGATTCAACTGGGCAAGGTGCTGTTTGAAACGCTGGGCCTGCCCGCGCGCAAAAAGACGACGCGCGGTTACAGCACCGACGCCGCCACCCTGGAAGCGCTGGCGGAGCATCACCCCGCCATTCCCCTGCTGCTTCAATACCGGCAGGTGACCAAGCTCAGCAGCACCTACATCGACCCCATGCTGCGCAACATGGATGCCGGGGGCCGCATCCATACCACCTTTGACCAGACGGGCACGGCGACCGGCCGTATTTCCTCCAACGACCCCAATTTGCAGAACATCCCCGTCCGCACGCAGATGGGGCGCGAGATCCGGCGCGCCTTCATCGCCAAAAAGGGCTGGGTACTGGTGGACGGCGACTATTCGCAGATCGAGCTACGCGTGCTGGCGCATATGAGCGGCGACGCCGCCATGCAAGACGCCTTTATCAAAGGCCAGGACATCCATGCCCGCACCGCAGCCGAGGTAAACGGCATCCCCATGGAGGATGTAACGCCCGCCATGCGCGCGGCGGCCAAGGCCGTCAATTTCGGCATCGTGTACGGCATTTCCGATTTCGGCCTCGCGCGCAACATCGGCATTTCAAGGCGCGAGGCGGCCGGTTTTATCGACCGTTACTTAAACCACTATCCCGGCGTGCACAGCTTTATGGAAAAGGCCAAGCAGGACGGCTACCGGAACGGCTACGCGGAAACACTGTACGGCCGCCGCCGGTGGCTGACAGAGCTTCAGTCCAAGAACGCCAACCTGCGCGCCTTCGGCGAGCGCGCCGCCATGAACACGCCCATACAGGGCACGGCGGCGGACATCATCAAGGCCGCCATGGTCAAGGTATACGAAGAATTAAAGCCCTACCGCGCCCGGCTGATCCTGCAGGTGCACGACGAGCTGATCGTGGAATGCCCGCCGGAAGAAAAGGACGAGGTCGCCGCCCTGCTGCACCGCTGCATGGAAAACGTGCTGCCGCTTTCCGTACCGCTCGTCGCCGACGTACACATCGGGGAAAACTGGTATGAAAGCAAGTAGGCCGTATCTTTTGGGGCTGACAGGCGGCATTGCCAGCGGCAAAAGCCATGTGTCCCGAACACTGCGCGAGCTTGGCTGTCCCGTCATCGACGCCGACGGCATTTCCCGCGCCCTGACGGCGGACGGCGGCCCGGCGCTGCCCCCTATACGGCGGCTGTTTGGCGGCGCGGTATTCCGGCCCGATGGCACGCTTGACCGCTCTGCCCTTGGCGCTCTGGTATTCGCCGATCAAAAAAAGCTGGCCGCGCTCAATCATCTTATGCATCCCATGGTGTTCGAAGAGATCAACAGGCGATTGATCGCCATGCCCGACGCCCCGCTGGTCGTATTGGAGGTGCCGCTCTTGTACGAAACGGGCGCCGACAAAAGCTGCGATGAGGTATGGACGGTCTTCGTCCCCTACGAAGAACAGCTGCGCCGCCTGATGCGCCGCAACGGTCTGAGCGAGCAGGAAGCCGCCCGCCGCATCGCCAGCCAGATGCCGGGCTTGGAAAGAAACCGTCTGGCCGACCGCGTCATCGACGCATCCGGCCCCTACCCCGAAACCGAGGCACAGGTGATGGCTTACCTGAACGACCTGAAAAGGAGATTGCACCTTGACTGAACCGCGTACTCCCCTCCGCCCCGACGGCAGCGCACGCCGTCCGCGCGCGCGCCGCGCCTATGAAAACGAACAGCCGGGGCATATGCCCGGCAGCTGGGCGCACGCGCAGCAGCAGGCTGCCCCCAACGCCGTCAGGGTGCTGAAAAGGCAGCAGGAGCAGCCGCAGCCCCGTCAAAGGCGGGAGCGCGGCCTGTTCCGTCCGGAAGAAAGGCAGGAACGCGGCCTGTTTCGCCGCAAGGAAAAGCCCAAAGCCCGCCTGCCGCTGATCAGCATTGCTTGGGTCGCTGTATTGGCAGCCGCGCTGCTTTTCTTTGTCGCGCAGAAAAACAGCGCCGAAAGCAGGCTCATCGCCCTGCGCGCCGAGCGTGCGGCGGCCGCCCAAAAACATCAGGAGAGCCTTGACTACTACAAGGGCATGCGCACCAAAAGCGGCGTTTCCCAGCTGATTGACCGATATGCCAGAGAGTATCAGGTGGAGCCCGCCATGATATCGGCCATCATTGCGCGCGAAAGCCATTACGACCCCTACGCCGAAAGCCGCGTGGGCGCGCGCGGGCTGATGCAGATTATGGAGGATACCGGCAAGTGGATCGCGGGCAAAGTAGGCGTCAAAGACTACCGCTACGAGCATCTGTTTGACCCGGAGCTGAACATCCGTTTCGGCGCCTGGTATCTTTCCTACCTGAGCGACCACTTTCAGGGCAATCCCGTCATGGTGGCCGCCGCCTACCACGCGGGGCTTAACAACGTGAACCTGTGGGCCATGAAGTTTGCCGACGACGAGCGTTTTCTCACCGTTGACCAGATTCCCAAAGACGACACCAAAGACTATGTAAAGAAGGTGATGAATGCCTATGCCCTCTATTACGAAATGGATCGGACGCTGTAAGCGCCTGACCCTGATCCTGATGGCGCTGCTGCTTTTGCCGGTTGGCGCGCTTGCCATCGACCCTGAAACCAGCGTGACGCTGGGCATCATTTCCACCGCCACCCAGTATTTGAACCCGCTGGCGCCGGTGGAAAGAGAGTTCCGCTCCTTAACTTCTCTGATGTATGAAGGGCTGGTAGAAATCGACGACGATCTGCAGCCGCAGCCCGCGCTGTGCCGCAGCTGGGATGTTTCCTCCGGCGGCGGCACATGGACGTTCTACCTGCGCGACGGCATCGCCTTTCATGACGGCACGCCGCTGACGGCCGAAGATGTGGTGGCGACCGCCAGGGCGATCATCGATTTGCCCAACACCACCGTCAACGGCAACAAGGGCGCGTACTCCTCCTTGCAGTACTTTGTCAAGGATATCTCCGCGCCGGACAAAAGCACCGTTGTGGTAAAAACAAGCCGCACCAACTATGCGTTCCTGTACGCGATGGTGTTCCCCATCCTGCCCAAGGACAGGGTGCAGGTGGAAAACCCGCCCGGTACCGGACCCTATAAGATGGATCAGTTTGTGGCGGGAGATTTTATCGCCCTGAGCGCCAACCCCCACTGGTGGCGCGGCACCCCGGCGCTTAAAAGCATCATGGCCATTTTTCATACCGCCAACCGCGAATTGATCTCCAGCTTTGAATACAACCGCGTGGACGCCGTGATCACCCGGTCGCTCAACGCCGCCCAGTACCGCTCCGGCGTCAGCAGCCTCAACCTCAGCTACCGCACCCAGCAGCTGGAAACGCTGATGCTCAACAACCGCGCCCGCGAGCTGACCGACGTGCGCGTGCGCCGGGCCATCCGTTACGCCGTCAACATCGAAGATCTTCTGTCCACCATCTATATGGACATGGCCCAGCGCGCCGATACGCCCATGATGCCCGGCACATGGATGTACAACGAAATAGACGGCTTTGAGTTTAACCCCGCCAGAGCCAACGAGCTATTGGACGAATCGGGCTGGAAGGATTCGGACGGCGACGGCATCCGCGACACCGTAATCGACGGCAACATGGCCAAGATGTCGCTGCGCTTCGTGCTCTATGAGGAGCAGGACAACAGCGTGCGCATGATGGCGGCCACCAAGATCGCCGCCATGCTGGAGGATGTAGGCATCGAGGCGCGCATCGACATGCTGCCCTTTGAGGAATGCCGGGCGCGGCTGAAAGCGGGCAGCTACGACATCGCGCTGGCCGCCTTCAACATGGACAGCGCGCCCGACCCCGGTTTTCTCCTGATGACCAACAACACCGGCAACTACGCCCGCTACTCCTCCCAGCCCATGGACGCTCTCTTTACCACGCTGCGCGCCGCCATAAACAAGGAAGACTACAAGGCGGCGCTGGATGGGATTCAGGCGCTCTTTGTGGAAGACTGCCCCTTCATCTGCCTCTACTACCGCAAGGGCGCGCTGCTGACGCGCAAAATGTTCACCAATGCCCGCGACCTGCGCGAGCCGGAAGTGTTGCGCGGCATCGCTCAGGGCGTTGCGCCGTAAAGGAGAAAATAACATGGATTTTACCTACGTAAACCCCGGTACGCTGCTGGCCCCCACCCCCGCCGTCATGGTCAGCGTGGGCTGCAAAGACGAGCGTCCCAACATCATCACCATCGCGTGGACGGGCATCATCAACTCCGACCCGCCGATGCTGTCTGTTTCCGTGCGGCCCGGCCGGCACTCCTACCACATGATCGAGAAAAGCCGGGAATTCGTGGTCAATCTGGTGGGCGAGGCGCTGTTAAAGGCAGCCGACCTGTGCGGTGTGCGCTCAGGCCGGGATACGGATAAGTTTGATTTTTGCGGCCTGCACGCCCTGCCCCTTCCCTCCCTGCAATACGCCCCCGCCATTAAGGAAGCGCCCGTTCACCTTGCCTGCAAGGTAAGGGAAAGCCGGGCCCTCGGCTCCCACACGATGTACATGGCGGAAATCGTGGATGTCGGCGTACACAGCGACCTGATGGACGGAAGCGGCCGTATCGACTTAAGCCGGGCGCATCTTACCGCCTACTGCCACGGCGAATATACGGCGCTTGGCAAGCCCCTCGGCTTTTTCGGTTACAGCGTCGCCAAGCCCGACGTGCTGGCGCGCCGCATGTCGGGCAAATAAAAATAGAGAACATTTGTTCCCGCAATATGGGCCGAATCGCTTGTCAGCCCCCACCATATATGGTATAATTCTCCCGTTTTATAGAAACTGTGAATTTTGAGGACGGAAGATGAAGGTAGGCGTCGTTTCCCTCGGATGCGTGAAAAACCGCGTGGATACCGAACAGATGCTGGCCATTTTGACCCAGCATGGCTATGAACTGACCCCCAAGCCCAGTGAAGCCGATATTCTGATCGTCAACACCTGCGGCTTCATCAACCCCGCCAAGGAAGAATCCATCGACACCATTCTGGAAATGGCCGCCTATAAACAGACGGGCCGCTGTCGGTTGCTGGTGGTGACCGGCTGCCTCTCGCAGCGCTACGGCGAAGAGCTTCTGAAGGATATGCCCGAGGCCGATCTGATCGTCGGCATCAATCAGTACGACATCCTGCCGGATTTGATCGGGCAGGCGCTTTCGGGCGAACGCATCCTTGATACCAGGCGCCGCGCCATGGCCCCCTGCGGCGGGCGCGTGCTGACCACCGGGTCCTATACCGCCTATGTGCGCATCGGCGAAGGGTGCGACAACCGCTGTGCCTACTGCGCCATCCCCCTCATCCGCGGCGGCCATGTATCGCGCACCGAAAGCGACGTGCTGGCTGAAATGGAAAAGCTTGCCAGAGAGGGCGCGAAGGAGCATATCCTCATCGCGCAGGATACCACCCGCTACGGGCAGGAGTGGTCCGCCACCGACCTTACCCGTTTGATGGACAAGGCCTCCCGGATACCGGGCATCGAATGGCTGCGCGTTTTGTACTGCTACCCCGACGAAACGCCGATGTCCCTGATCGACCTGATGGCGTCCCGCGACAACATCTGCCGCTATCTTGATTTGCCTTTGCAGCACGCTTCGCCAAGGATGCTTAAAAAAATGAACCGGCGCGGCGACATCGAAGAAGCGAAAAGGCTGCTCATCCACGCAAGAAGCAAGGGCTTTGCGCTGCGCACCACCTTCATCGTCGGTTTCCCCGGCGAAACGGAGGAAGATTTTGAAGCGCTGATGCAGTTTACGCGCGGCATGGCCTTTGACCGCATGGGCGCCTTCGCCTTTTCCCCCGAGGAAGACACCCCCGCCTGCAAGATGGACGGTCAGGTGCCGGAAGAAGTAAAGCAGGAGCGCTTAAACCGCCTGATGGCGCTGCAAAAGGAGATCAGCCTTGAACGAAACAGGCTGCGCTTTGGCGCCAGAGAAAAGGTGCTGATCACGGGCCGCCGCGCGGGCAGGTATACCGCGCGCTCCCAGTGGGAAGCGCCCGATGCCGACGGCGAAATCATGGTGTCTTCCGATGTCCCGCTTCAGGAGGGCAGCTTTGTTGCCGTAAAAATAACCGGCGGCGGCGCCTACGATCTGTCCGCCGCCTTCATATCAAAGGAGTAATCGCATGAATCTGCCCAACCGCCTGACCATTCTGCGTATTCTGATGATCCCGCTGTGTATTCTGCTTCTGCTGCTGAGGTGGGATAGCCCTGCCGCGCTGGTTTTCGGCCTTGCGTGCCTGACCGATTATTGGGACGGGCACATCGCCCGCAAAAAGGATATTGTCACCAATTTCGGCAAGTTTGCCGACCCGGTGGCCGATAAAATCCTCGTGGTATCGGTGATGGTGGTGCTGATGCATCAGGGACGCTTCCCCTGGTGGGCGCTGTGCATCGTGGTGATACGCGAGCTGGCGGTAGACGGCCTGCGCCTCGTCGCCATCGAGCAGGGGCTGGTCATCGCGGCCGGCATCCTCGGCAAATACAAGACCGTTTTCCAGATGATGGGCGTGCTGGCCGCCATATTGAACGCGCCGCCATGGCTGCTGATGGCGCTGTGCGTCATCCTGTCCGCCCTCACCATCGTATCGGGCCTTAAATACTTTATCGACGGCAAGAGCCTGCTGAACCCGCATGACCGCGCCCATCATTGATCTATTAAAAAAGCGCGGCCGGACGGTGGCCGCCGCCGAAAGCCTGACGGGCGGCCTGATCGCCCATCTGCTGGTCAGCGTGCCCGGCGCAAGCCAGGTATTTTGCGGCAGCGCCGTCGTGTATACCGATGAAGCCAAGCACCGCGTGCTGGGCGTAAAATCGGAAACGCTGAAGCGCCATACCGCCGTCAGCCGCGCCGCAGCCCGCGAAATGGCGCTGGGCGCTCAAAAGTTCTACGGCGCCGATTACGCCCTGTCCGCAACAGGGTATGCGGGGCCGGAGGGTAAGCAGGTGGGGCTGTGCTACATCGGCCTTGCCACCCCTGCCGCCGTACACGTCTATCCGCTGCGTTTAAATGGGCCGCGCAACATCGTCCGCCTGCAGGCGGCGGAAATCGCGCTGACCCTCCTCCACCAAGAATTGAAAGGAACATCAAAACATGGCAACCAAAAATGAATCCAAATCCGTCCCCGTCTCTGCCCGCTCCGACGAAAGAGCGCAGGCGCTGGAGCGCGCGCTGGCCGCGCTGGACAAGCAGTTCGGCCGCGGCACCATCATGAAGCTGGGCGATCAGAGCAAGATGAAGGTGGACGTGGTTTCCACCGGCTGCCTTGATCTGGATATGGCGCTGGGCGTAGGCGGCATTCCCCGCGGCCGCATCATCGAAATCTTCGGGCCGGAATCCTCGGGTAAAACCACCGTCGCCCTGCATGTGATCGCCGAAGTGCAGAAAACGGGCGGCATCGCGGCCTTTATCGACGCCGAGCACGCGCTGGATCCTTCCTACGCAAAAACGCTGGGCGTCAACATCGAAGAGCTTTACATCAGCCAGCCCAACACCGGCGAAGACGCGCTGGAAATCGCCGAAGCGCTGGTGCGCTCGGGCGCTATCGACATCGTGGTCATCGACTCGGTGGCCGCCCTCGTGCCGCGCGCCGAAATCGACGGCGAAATGGGCGACAACTTTGTCGGTTTGCAGGCCCGCATGATGAGCCAGGCCATGCGCAAGCTGGCGGGCGTCGTGTCCAAAACAAACGCCATCGCGCTGTTTATCAACCAACTGCGCGAAAAGGTGGGCGTCATGTACGGCAGCCCCGAAACCACCCCCGGCGGCCGGGCGCTGAAGTTCTACGCCTCGGTGCGCCTTGACATCCGCCGCGGCGAACAGCTGAAATCGGGCAGCGAAGTGATCGGCAACCGCACCAAGATCAAGGTAG
Organism: uncultured Oscillospiraceae bacterium; assembly: GCA_964522425.1. Lineage (GTDB taxonomy): Bacteria > Bacillota > Clostridia > Christensenellales > Aristaeellaceae > DTU024. Next base: position 30,966 of record CAZFUT010000011.1, on the reverse strand, counting down.
TCAAAAACAAAGTGGCTCCGCCCTTCCGCGTGGCCGAGGTTGACCTTTTGTACGGCCAGGGCATCAGCCGCGAGGGCAGCCTGCTGGACATGGCGGTGGAGCGCGACATCATTCAGAAGAGCGGCGCGTGGTTCTCCTACGGCGAAACGCGCATCGGGCAGGGCCGCGACAACGCCCGCCAGTTCCTGAAGGATAACCCCGATACGGCCAAAGAAATCGAAGATAAGGTGCGCGCCGCCCTGATGCCCGCCCGCACGGAGGGCGAAGACGCCGTTACCGACGAAGAATAAGCATCGTTACTGAAAAGGACTTTGTTCTGCACCCGCAGGGCAACAGTCCTTTTCCTTTATTTCAACAAGCGCGATAAGGAGGCACCCATGGCGCCGCTGCTCAGCGAAACCCTGCGCAACAAAAAGCTGTATCTGTTGGATATGGACGGCACCCTGTATTTGGGGAACCGCCTTTTCCCCTGCGCCCTGCCCTTTTTGAGCGCCGTCCGCGCGTCGGGCGCAAGATACATGTTTCTTACCAACAATTCCAGCAGGGGTACGGACAGCTATGTGAAAAAGCTGCACGATATGGGCATCGAGGCCGGCGCGGAGGATTTTTTCACCTCAACCGATACCGCCTGCGCCTATCTGCGCGCGCATTACAGGGGCCGTAAAATTTATGCGCTGGGCACAGCGTCTTTCAAGGAGCACCTGCTTAGGGAGGGCTTTCCCGTCACCGACAGGCTGGAGGACGATATCGACTGCCTGCTGATGGGCTATGATACCGAGCTGACCTATCAAAAGCTGGTCGACGCCAGCATCCTGCTGAATAGAAACGTATGCTACCTTGCCACCAACCCCGACTGGGCATGCCCCACCGCCTTCGGCTATGTGCCCGACTGTGGCTCGATCGTTCAGGCCCTGCAGCACGCAACCGGGAAGCTTCCTGCCTTTCTTGGAAAACCCCAGCCGGACATCGCCCTGCTGGCGATGGAAAAAGCGGGCGCCGCCCCCGAAGAAACCGTGCTGGTGGGCGACCGCATCTATACCGATATCGCCTGCGGCAAAAACGCGGGCATCACCTCCATTTTGGTGTTCAGCGGCGAAACGACGCGGGAAATCATGCAGAACAGCAAGGTACAGCCCGACTTCGCGCTGAACGATGTGGGTGATATCGCCGCCGCCCTCCATGGATGATCTGTCCGCAAACCGGCTGAATATTTCATTTTTTTGTTCATTTTTTCTTGCAGAAAAGTGCCGTTCATGGTATGGTGATAGCATGACAGGGGAATGATGTTCCCAAATATTCGTAAGGAGGTCCTCACCGTATGAAAAAACTGCTTGCGCTGCTTCTTTGCCTCATGCTGCTGCCCATTACGGGCGCCCTGGCTGTCAATGAGGAGCTGACGGGCAAGGTCGTCATTTACACCTCCATGTATCAGTTTGTCATCGACATGATGGACAAGGCCATGGAGGAGGAATTCCCGAACCTTGACGTCGAATTCTTCTACGGCGGCACCGGCGCGCTGCAGCAGAAGCTGGCCGGCGAAATCGAAACCGGCAAGCTGGGCTGCGATATGATGCTGGTCGCCGAGCCCGCCTATTCGCTGGAGCTGAAAGAGGGCGGATGGCTGCATCCCTACGTCATCAAGGATGCCGACAGCCTGCTCCGCTTCCCCTATGACGAGGAGGGCTACTGGTACCCTGTGCGCGTCTGCAACATGGTGCTTGCCTACAACCCCGAACGCTACAAGCCCGAAGAGCTGCCCAAGAGCTTTGAGGAGTTCGCGCACGATCCGTCCCTCAAGGGCCTGATCTCGATGGGCAATCCCCTCACCTCCGGCACCACCATGGCCAGCATCGCCGCGCTCAGCGACCTGTATGGCTACGAGTACTTCGAAGCGCTGGGCGCCAACAACGTGATGATCGAATCCGGTTCGGTGGCGCTGACCAAGCTGGAAACGGGCGAATGCAAAACGATCATGATCCTTGAAGAATCGGTGCTGAAAAAGCGCAAGGAAGAAGGCAGCAAACTGTCCGTCATCTATCCAGAAGACGGCGTGATTCTGATCCCCTCCACCGTGATGACGGTAGCCGAAGACCGCAGCGCCAACATGAACATCAAGGCCTGCGAAGCCATCACCGGCTGGCTGCTCTCCGAAGCGGGCCAGCAGTTCGTGATCGCCGGCTATATGCACTCCGTCTTTAAGGACAGCAAGGATATCCCTTTTGATTCCATCGACACCAACGAGCTGATCACCAGGGATATCGGCGTCGATTGGGTGCGCACCTATACGCAGCGCGACGAAATTCAGAACGCGTTCCAGCAGAGCGTCACCATTCCCAAAAAGTAAGCAAAGCCACATCATGCTGTTTTAAGGAAAATAGTATCGCACAAACGGGGCGGAGGCAGCCGGACACCCCGGTTTCCTCCGCCCTTTTTAGAGGATGCACGCCATGAAAACACTTGCCGGTGCCGACCGCACCATCGAACGCCGGACGAAAGCCGCGCTGGCCCTATTGCTGGCGCTGGCCATCATCCTGATCGCCCTGGGCATCGGCGGTATACAGGCCCTTGCCCGCTCCGGGTTTGACGAAGCCGTAGGCTTCGGGTTTGTTTACAGCGCGGGCCGGAGAGCGAAAGCAAACGCCGGGCAGGACGCCGCGCTGATCGGGGCGCTGGGAGCAAACGAACAGGCCGCCGCAGGGCAGGCGGTGGACGCCGCCATCAGAGCCCTGTGGCAGCGCGTTCGTTATAACGGCGAAACCACGCAGGATTTTGCGCGCGCCGACAATTTGAAGCGGCAAAACGCCATGCAGGCGCTGCTGCGCGAAACGCAGGATGCCGGCCTGCAAAAAAGCGTAAGCCATGCGGCCGACGCCCTGAAACTGATGCGCGAAGGCATGACGGAAGAAGGTGTGCCCGCCTGTGAAAAGCTGCTGCACGACGTGGCCGCGCTTTTGCCCGAACAACAGGCGCAGCCCCTCCTTGCGCGGCTTGCGGCGCTTAAGCAAAGCGCGCTTTCCGCCGTACAAAACGACATCAAGCGCCGCGGGCAAACGCTGTTTGAAAGCGCCGTGGCCGAAAAACGCCTGTCCCGCTTTACAGAAGGCGGCGCGGGCCTGATCCCGGTGGGCAAGGCCCTGTTTGAAGCGCTGCACTTAGCCGCGCCGGACAGCGATGTAACTTCAGCTTTTGAGGCGCTCAAAAAGGTGCCGCGCCAGACGGAGGCCTTTTCCTCCGCTTTCAATCTGCCCGCGCACGAAGGGATACAGCATGTGCTGTCCATGCTGGACGGCAGGGACATCGCCGGTGCGCGCCTTGTCGCCTTCAACAAAGAGATGTACGCGTTATTAAAGCGGCACCATCCCGACATTGGCGCTTTCGATCATCTGCCGCTGATCGCCTTGCAGGCCGACGCCATGGAGGCGGAGTTTGGCGACGCCCTCCGCCATGCGGCCGGGCTGTTGTCCGCGCAGGCGTGGAACGACGCGCTGGCTCCCCTTTTGCGGGAGGCGATTTCCGCCGCCCGGCGATCGGCTTCCGGCAGCGAACAAGCCATGCTTTCCTCCCTGGACGCGCTTCTTTCCGGCAAGGACGCAAAGGGCGAAGAGGACGCGCTGGTTTCACTTTTGATCGCCCAGCGCGACGCCGAAACGGCGGATAATATCGACAGGTATCTGGGCAGTATGCAGGGCGAAAAGGTGCTGAACACCAAGCTGATGCTGCTGCAAAGCCTGCTGGTGTTCGACGCGCCGCAGCTTCCCGCTTCTTTGCAGAAGCTCATCGCTGTTGCCACAGGTGCCGAGCGCGCCCGGTTGCGTGAGGCCCTGCTTGCCCGCCTGTCAGGCGCGGACGCCGCCCTGCCCGAAGCGGTGGAAAGCGCCCTCGCTGCGGGCGATGCGGCAGCCAGGCAGGAACGGCTGCTTTCCCTTTTCCTTTTGTGCCGCACGCCGGACGCGCACCTGTTTAACGAGGAAACGGATACCGGCCTTCGCCTTTCCATCCGCCAGAACGGGGCGCGCATCCGCGCCGCCCAAACGGTGGCGGCGGGCGGCGGCAGCGCGCTGATGCAGGCGGTCAACAGCCACGGCAAAACGCTGACGCTGCTGGGCGCGCTGCTGATGATCGACATCCTGCTGCTGTTCTTTATGATGCGCTCCGGGCGCGACTGGCGGTTCGACGTAAAGTGGCTGTTCATTCTGCTGATCGTCGATTTCATGCTGGTCTTTCAGATTCTGCCGCTGGCCTTCCTTTTGTTTAAGGCGTTTAAGCCGGGCGACAGCTTTGCCCTTGTCACCTTCGGCCGCCTGTTCAGCTATAACATGAACCGCAGCGCGCTGATCAACACCATCGTCGGCGGCCTTGCGGCCATGGTACTGGGCACCGTGATCGCTTTTCCGCTGGCGTGGATGGTGGGGCGCACCAACATGTACGGCAGGAGGTTCTTCCGCCACGTGTTCGTGCTCACCTACATGGTGCCGCCCTATGTGGGCGCCATGGCGTGGCTTAGGCTTCTGAACCCCAACGTCGGCACCATCAACGTGGTGCTGAGAAATATGTTCGGCATCGACGCCGCCGCAGGGCCCATCAACGTATATTCTCTGGCGGGCCTTGTCTGGGTGCTGACCACCTTCTATTACCCCTACGCCTTCATCACCATTTCCCGCGCGATGGAAAAGATGGACCCGTCGCTGGAAGAAGCCTCCCGCATATCCGGCGCTTCGCCCTTTACGACGCTGATGCGCGTGACGCTGCCCATCATGACGCCGTCCCTGATCGCGGGCGCGCTGCTGGTCTTTGTCAGCGCCGCCAGCTGCTATGGCATCCCCTCCATCATCGGCGCGCCGGGCAAGGTGCACACCGTGACCACCCGCATCATCGAATACTATGGCCGCGGCACGCAGGGCCTCAACGACGCCACCGGCCTTGCCGTCTTCCTGATGGCGCTGGCCATCCTGATCCTGTACCTGTCCGACTTTGTGGTGGCCAAGAAACAGTACATCACGGTATCGGGCAAGTCCACCCGCCCCAACATCGTGGATTTAAGGGCGTGGCGCTGGCCGCTGACGCTGCTGGTCGCCCTCTTTGCCGTCATGGTGGTACTGGTGCCCTTTGCAACCATCCTCACCACCTCGCTCAAAATCGACGTGGGCAAGTCGCTCTTTGCGGAGGGCAATTTTACCTTCTCGCAGTGGGCCACCATCTTTTCACGCTCGGAAACCGTCAGCTCCCTCAGAAACAGCCTGATATACGCCGCCGTGTCCGCCACGGCGGGCATCATGGTGGCCATCACGATGAGCTATTTGATGCAGCGCACCCGCATCCGCGGCCGCCGCCTGCCGGACTTCCTGATCACGCTGGGCTCGGGTTCGCCCTCCGTCGTCATTGCCCTCGGCCTCATCATGACCATGCAGGGGCGGTTCGGCGTCAACATCTACAACACCGCCTATATCCTGATCGTGGCCTACCTCATCAAGTATATGATGATGGGGATGCGCACCGTCACCAGCGCCGTCAGCCAGATACACGTTTCCCTGGAGGAATCTTCACAGGTATCGGGCGCTTCCTGGGCCACGACCATGCGGCGCATCACCGGGCCGCTGATCTTCCCCTCCATCGCCGCGGGCTGGTTTCTGATCTTCATCCCCTGCTTCTATGAACTGTCCATGACGACGCTGCTCTATTCCAACACCACCAAGACCATCGGCTTCCAGCTGTTCGAATACTGGACCTATACCAGCCAGCCGCAGGCCAGCGCACTGGCGTTCGGCATCCTGCTGATCGTCATACTGATCAACCAGTTTTTCAACCGCCTGACCAGGGGCGAGTTCACCATTTGATTGAGGAGCCAGATTATGTCAAGCGTAACAATCCGCCACGTCACCAAGTCCTTCGGCAGCAACCTGATCCTGAGCGACTTCCATGAAGAATTCAAGGACGGTGAATTCGTGACCCTGCTGGGCCCTTCGGGCTGCGGCAAAACCACCATGCTGCGCATGATCGCGGGGTTCGAAAAGCCCTCCGCCGGGGAAATCTGCATCGACGATACCCCGGTCAGCTCCGATAAGGTATTCCTGCCGCCCGAAAAACGGGGCGTGGGCATGGTTTTCCAAAGCTACGCCGTATGGCCGCACATGGACGTCTTCCATAACGTGGCCTATCCGCTGGCGATTGCCAAAAAAGACAAAGCCGCCATCGAAAAAAAGGTGGCGCACGTGCTGGACATCGTACATCTGTCGCAGTACGCCCAGCGCTACCCCAACCAGCTCTCGGGCGGCCAGCAGCAGCGCGTCGCGCTGGCAAGGGCGCTGGTGGCCGAGCCAAAGCTGCTGCTGCTGGACGAGCCGCTGTCCAACCTGGACGCCAAGCTGCGCGAATCGATGCGGTTTGAAATCAAAGAGATCCAGCGCAATTTGAGCATTACGGTGGTCTACGTCACCCACGACCAAACGGAAGCCATGGCCATGAGCGACCGCGTGTTCCTCATCAACCGCGGCGTCGTGCAGCAGAAGGGTTCGCCGGAAGACATCTACCGCCAGCCCGTCAATCAGTTTGTGGCCGACTTCCTTGGCAAGGTAGACTTTATCAAGGGCATGGCGGGCGGCGGCCGCATCACCTTAAACGAAACCGAAGCGTCGCTGCCCTATACCGGCGGCAGAACCGGCCCGGTGGAAGTGGCCATCCGCCCCGAAAACATCCAAATGTCCAAAGAGGCAGGCGGCATTGAGGGCACGGTGGCCGCAGGCTACTATCTGGGCGATACCAGCGATTACCGGGTCACGGTGGGCGGTATCTCCGTGCGCGTCATCACCGATGGCCGCGTTTTCCGTTCGTTCGTGCCGGGTGACAAGGTATTCCTGAAGCTGGAAGACTTTATGGTCTACGATGACGACGGCTCATTGGAAGACCAGTTGAAGATTCAAACCTGATCCGGCGGGCTTTCTTACCAACACCCTCTGTTGCCGGCAGACGCTCGGCTGACACGCTCCCTTTTGAGGATACAGAAAAAAACTGTGTTTCAGGAGGGAGCGTTTATCATGGCCATGCGGAATATATCAGCGGAAGAACTGACGAAAGCAATACGGCAATGGCATACGGGTGAAGGCGGCTATGCAAAATATCAAGCGGTTTGCGGCCGCTTATTGTCGATGGCTGCTCTTCTTCACAGCGAAAACAAAGCCGGTCTTCCTTTAGAAGCGACCGGCTTTGTCAGTGATCCGACTCTCTTGGTTTCCAAGAGATTTCCTGTGGTAGCGGCGGTGGGACTTGAACCTACGACACTCCGGGTATGAACCGAATGCTCTAGCCAACTGAGCTACGCCGCCAAAATGGTTGCGGGGGAGGGATTTGAACCCTCGGCCTCCGGGTTATGAGCCCGACGAGCTACCGAACTGCTCTACCCCGCGTCATGTGCGTCATTCAGGACGCGAAGAGTATGATATCATATGATTCTTGCCTTGTCAAGAATTTTTATCACAAATTCACGGCAACAGCATTCAGTTTCACGTTGCCCCTGCTCCGGCGCTTATACAAAGGCTTTCACGGCTTCCGCAACCCGCGAAACATCCTCCTCCGTCATGTACGGATGCATCGGCAGGCTCAGCACGCGCTGCACGGCGCGCACAGTATTCGGATAGTCCTCATCCTGAAGGTTCATGGCACGATAGGCCGTCTGCTGATGCAGCCCGCGCGGGTAATAGACCATGGCGGGGATGCCGTTTTCCTTCAGATGCTTTTGCAGCCCGTCCCGCATGTGTCGGTCCTTCAGCATGATGGTGTACTGCGCCCAGCTGGAATAATACCCTTCCGGCACCACCGGCGTCTTCACGACATCCTTCAGCGCCGCCGTATACGCATCCGCCACCCAATTTACGCCGGCAAGTTCGTACTTTTCCAGCGCCGCAAGCTTTGGCAGCAGGATGGCCGCCTGCAGGGTGTCGAGGCGGGAATTAAGGCCGATCAATCGGTTATCATACTTATCCTCCGGCGAACGCCCCTGCGCGCGCAGAGAACGCAGCAGTGCGTCCAGGACGCTGTCATCGGTAAAAATCGCGCCGCCGTCGCCATAGCAGCCCAGAGGCTTTGCCGGGAAAAACGATGTGATGGCGGCCTCTCCGAACGAGCAGGCTTTTTTGCCGCGTATACGGCCGCCGAAGCCCTGCGCGCCGTCTTCCAATATTCTAAGGCCGTATTTGCGCGCAATCGTCCGGATCGCGTCATGATCGGCGGGAAGCCCAAACAGATCGACCGGAATGATAACCTTGGGGCTTAGTTTTCCTTCGCCGATGACCCGTTCGATCCTTTTTTTAAGATCGATGGGCGAAATATTGAAGGTGTCCGCATCGATATCCACCAATATAGGCGTCGCCCCTACCACGGAAGCGCAGCCGGCGGAGGCAAAATAGGTAAAGTCCGACGTGAACACGGCGTCGCCGGGGCCTATGCCCCACGCCATCAGCACCATCTGCAAGGCATCCGTGCCGTTCGCGCAGGTAACGCAGTGTTTCGTGCCCACATAGGCTGTCAGCTTCTCCTCCAGTTCCCCCACAGGACGCCCGAGAATAAACTGGCTCCCCCCGATGACCCCTTGGATGCCCTGATCGATATCGCTTTTCAGCGCCTGGTACTGGGCGCCTAAATCTCTAAACTGCATCATATTTCCTTCAGTCCCTCCTCGTTTCCGCGGTATGCCCTTGCGCAGTCGGGGCAGACAAGGGAGGGCGGCAGCACCTGCCCGCACTCGCAGACCCATCCGCGCTGTTTGGCGGGAACGCCCATCATCAGCGCGTGGTTTTTGACGTCCTCGGCAACAACCGCGCCCGCCGCGATCATCGCCCACTCCCCTATCGTATGCCCGCATACAACGGTCGCATTGGCGCCGATGGAAGCGCCGCGCCGCACCAGCGTCGGCACAGCATGAGCGCTGCCCTTGGGATATTTTGCGCGCGGCGTCAAGTCATTGGTGAATACGCAGGAGGGGCCGCAGAACACACCGTCCTCCAGCGTCACGCCCCGATAGACCGAAACATTGTTCTGTATCCTGCATCCGTCGCCGATATGCACATTTTCCCCGATGTAGACGTTCTGGCCGAGGCTGCAGTTTTCCCCGATCACAGCGCCCGACCGCACATGGGTGAAATGCCACACCTTCGTCCCTTCGCCAAGCGTCACGCCGTCGTCCACGATGGCGGTGTCATGCACAAACACATCGTTCATTGGTCGAACCTGCCCACAAAATCCATGGTGGATATATTGTTATCCAGCGGGAAACGCACGGGACGGCCTTCTTTGGCCGACAGATAGATGCCTAGCACCAGTTCCAGCGCTCTGCGCCCATCCTCCGCCGACACATAGGGCGCGCGATGCTCGGCAATCGCGGAAATCACATCGCGGTACAAAGGGGTATGCCCAAAGCCGTACACGTTCGGCGGGTTTTCACGGCAGGCTGCCTTTACCTGCTCCGCGTCATCCAGTCCGTCCTGAAAGCGCCATTCCTCGATGATGTTGACAGAATGGCCGCCCGCTTTCACCGTGCCCTTTTCGCCGAAAAGATACAGCGTTTCTTCAAGATTCCTGGGGAAAACATTGGTGGTGCCCTCGATCAGGCCGTACGCGCCGTTTGCAAAGCGCACCATGGCAAGGCCCAGATCCTCCGCTTCGATAAAGGGGTGTTCCAAATTGTCGGTATAGGCGAAGGTTTCCGTGATCTCATTGCCCATCATCCAGCGCAAAAGGTCGATGTTATGGATGCACTGGTTCATCAGCGCGCCGCCGTCCTGCGCCCATGTGCCGCGCCAGAGCGCCTGATCGTAATAGGGCTTTCCCCTGTTCCAGCGGATATGCGCCGCCCCGTGCAGGAGACGCCCAAAGCGCTGCCGCTCCATGGCTTCGCGTATTTTCCGAATGGATTTATTGAATCGGTTTTGATGGCAGGCGCATACCGTAACACCCTTTTCCCGCGCCTTATCAATGATGGCATCGGCATCCTTCAAGGATAAGGCGATCGGCTTTTCAACGATCACATGGCAGCCCGCGTCGATGCAATCCAGCGCAACGCGCGCATGCTTGCCGCTCTCGGTGCACACGGCCACCAGCTCCGGCTTTTCTTTTTCAAGCATCTCCCGGTAATCGCTATAATGGCGCACACCGCCCAAGCCAAAGGCCTTCGCTTTTTCCTTCATTCGTTCTTCCACAACGTCGGAAACAGCCAATATGTCGAGGCCGGTATTCTTTGCCGCCTCGATATGGTTGGATGAAATGCGGCCGCAGCCGATCAGGGCGTAACGCAGCGGTTCCAAATCAAATTCCCTTTCCTCACGCGAATACGACAGCCGCGCCGTCGGGGCGCACATCAATGATATGGCTGGCGTTTTCGCCGAATATCCTGTCCATCTCCCCGGCAAAAGCTTCCACCATGTCCAACGGCACAAAATGCAGCGTGGTGCCCGCAAAGCCCCCGCCATGCACGCGCGATACGCCGCATCCGTTCAACAGCGTCCCGGCCACAGCCAGAGACAGCGCCAGCGGCTGAAAATCGGCCGCCGCGGTCACAACATTCTGCAGCATGGTCCAGCTGCTGCGTCCGGAGCGCTCAATGGCGGAAAAGAACGCCGGCATATCCCCTTTTTGAAGCGCGGATACCGCCTCCAGCACCCGGTCATTCTCGTCAAAAAAGTGCAGGCTGCGCAGCACGGCGCGGTCGCCCGCCTTTTCCCTGACAACCGGTATTTCCTGCATAAACCGCTCCCTGCGCACATTGCGCAGCACCGGTTCTCCCAGCGCATTGGCAGCAGCCTTCATTTCCCGCGGGATGGCGGCATAGTCGGCCGTCAGGTCGTCGTGGCTGCCGCCCGTACTGACCACCACAATGGCATAGCCCATGTCGGCAAAGGAAAAGCTGACGGGGGTAATGTCAGGCTCCGTGTTTTTAAAGTCGATGGCAACCAAACCGCCCGTGCTGCACGCCATCTGATCCATCAGCCCGCAGGGCTTCATAAAGAAGCAGTTTTCGGCATGCTGCGCGATCTGGGCGCGCTCGGTCGGGCCGATCACAAAGCCGTTGTACAGATGGTCAAATATGGCACAAACCAGCACCTCAAACGCGGCGGAGGAAGACAACCCGCTCCCGCTCAGCACATCGGATGTCACGTTGGCGTCAAAGCCGCCGATTGAATACCCCAGCTCCTGCATGCGGGCCGCCACGCCGCGGATCAGCGCCGCCGTCGTCCCGGCTTCCTTTTCATCGGGCGCAAGGCTGTCCAGCGACAGCACCACCGGCTGGTACCCTTCGCTATGCAGCTGCACCGTCATATCCTGCCTGCGGGCAACGCAGGCCAGCGTATCTAAATTGATGGCGGCGGCCAGCACGATGCCGTGGTTATGGTCGGTATGGTTGCCGATGATCTCGCTTCTGCCCGGCGCGCTGACAAAGGACAGGCCGTCGTCGTTGGCAAAAATATCCTCATGCAGGCGCACCAGCTTGCTGTATCGCGTCATCTGATAAGCATACCCGCTGTCCCTCAGCCTGTACAGCCTGTTGAAGCGCTCCATCGCTTCCCCCGTTCTCAGGTAACGGTTTAGTTCCACATAATTCATTGGTTCCCCTCCGCCCGTTTATCCAGTACATCCTGCCAGAAGGTCATAAAGTCCGACAGCCCTCGCTCGGAAAGCCCTTTCTTAAACAGCTCGAACTGCCCGTCATCAGCCTTCCATTCGCCTAACACCCACCGGGCAACGGACTCATCCACATACCGGCCAAGCGCGTTTTGCAGAGGAAGGATATACGCTTCCTGCTCCTGCGTCAAGGTATATGGCGGAAACGGAACGGCCGCCACCATGCTGACCATCCCGATCTGCTCGGCCATGCGCGCAACCCGCGCATCCTGGTACCGGCTTTCAAAGCGTTCAGCCGAAATGCCGGGAATGGCGCCGCCCGTTGTGATGGCCACATTCGACAAAAAAGAGTTGTTTTCAGCCGCAGGCGTCTTGCGCCATGTGCCGTCGCCATCCACCAGATAGTCCTCTCCCTCCACGCCTTGAGAAGCCAGCACCGCCCCCTCCTCGGTATACAGGGTATCGACCCAGTTCAGCATCGTTTCCGGCGCACCGCAGGCGGAGGTAACGGCAAAACATCCGTTCGTCACGGCGGGCGCGGGGGCGCGATAGACCGTTTTCCCCTCGAAAGCGAGCGGGGGCATCACGCGATAGTCTTCCGTCCATTCAAGCGGCAGCAGATGGGAGGGCAGGGGCGCCATCAGCGCGCCGTAGACCTGCGTTTTGTTTTTATCGCTTAACTTGCGCAGCGCATCCGCGGTCGCAAACCCTTCTTTATCCAGCAGCCCTTCTTCATACAGCTTCCGGCACCATAGAATAAAGGGCCGAAACTGCTCTTCCAGCGGCATAAAACGCGCTTTGCCGTCCTGCACAAACAGGTTAAAATCGTTGGCAATCAGCCCAAACGCGTGCGCCAGATATTTAAGGTCATACGCGCCGAGAAAGGTCAGCGGTATTTCATCCTTCCTGCCGTTGCGGTTGGGGTCCTGGTCACGGAAAGCCTCCAGCACCGTCTGAAGCTCTTCCCCGTTCTTTGGCATATCCAGCTTCAGCGCCGTCAGCCATCGCTCGTTGATCCAGACGCAGTTTTGCACAGGCGCGGTATCGATAAAGGGCAGCGCCGCAATCTGCCCGCCGGGCAGCGTGATCTGCTCCATATAGTCGGGGTGCCGCTGCAATATGGCCCACAGATGGGGCGCATGCTGCGGCAGAAGAGGTTTTAAGTCGATCAATATCCCCTTATCGGCCATGCGGATGGTTTCGGCAGGCGTCAGTTCCGCTTTAAACAGCACGTCGGGCACATCCTTCCCCCGCGCCATGTCCGCTTTGGCTTCGGCCCATTTGTCCATTTCGCCGTACTGGCGAAAGGTAAAGCGAACGCCGGTCTTTTCTTCCATGCGGGCAAAAAAGCTGTTGGTCTGCCAAACGCGCATCACCTCTTCAGGGTCGTAGCCGGCCATGACAAACACCGGCTCCTGTTGTGAAGACCCGTAAAAAGGTACGCACAAAAGCATACAGAGCAGCAGACAAATCCATCGCGTTTTCAAGCCGTTACCCCCTTCTCTTTCTTGCACCATTATACATGAAAGGAGCCTGTTTGACCATATCCCCTCCCCCATGGCCGCCAAGAGAAAAACAGGTTGTAAATTCTTTGTGAAAAGGCGCCCGTTCCCTTTCATTATACGGTGTTCCGCGCTATCATAAACAGCAGAAGGAGGTGCGCGCATGCGTAAGCCGGTGTCCCGTATCTGTATCGCCCTGGTGGTTTTTGCCATCCTGCTTCTTCTGCTGCTTTTATGGCCGCAAACCAGCGCGCCCGCCCTACCCTCGCCCGCGCTCAAAGCAGCGTCCGAAGGGCTCGACCAGGTTTCCTACGACCTTGTATTTCACCCAAAGGAAAACGCCCTCTCCGTCACCATGGAATGGGCCTATACAAACCGCGGACGCGCGCCGCTTACCGATATCGTGCTGCGCCTTTACCCCAAAGCGTTTGAAAAAGAGGAGACAAGCCCGGCGGCCGCGGAGGATATCCGTGCGCAGTCTTACCCCAACGGCTTTTCCCCTTCGCAGGTCACCGTGCATGACCTGTATTGGAACGGCGCTCCCGCCGGCTATGCTTTTGACGCAAAGGACGAAACCGTGCTGCGGGTTCCTGTTCCGGCGCTCGCCCCCAATGCGCAGGGCACGGTGCGTCTGCGCTGCGTGCTGAGCCTGCCCGATTGCAGGTATATGTTCGGCCGCTCCAATCATGTGTGGATGCTGGGCCGTTGTCTGCCCTTTGTGGCCGCGCGGGATTCGGACGGCTGGCAAACCGCCCCCTATCCCCCGATCGGCGACCCTCTGGGGCCTTCCCCCGCGAACTGCCGCTTATCGCTGACCCTGCCCAAGGGCTTTGCCTGCGCCGCGCCTGTCCAATGGCAGGAAGCCGAAGCCGAAGAAGCGATCCGTCTGACAGGCGCGATACCGGCCGCACGGGATATCGCGCTGGCCATATCCGACCGTTTTCACCAAAAGAAAAGCATGGTGGACGGCATATGCATACAATCCTACGCCGAAACCGCCGGGGGCGCCGAAAAAGCGCTGCGGTTTGCCGAAAAGGCGCTCCGCTTCTATGCAGAGGCGTATGGGGCCTACCCCTATCCCGCCTATACGGTGGTATCTGTTCCCCTTCCCTTCGACGGCGCGGAATCGACCGCCCTCTCGATGATCTCCGCCGCGCGCTACGCGGATGAAAGCCGCCTGGAGCTTGCCCTTGCGCACGAAACCGCGCACCAGTGGTTCGGTATGCTGGTCGGTTCCGACCCCATTGTGAACGCATGGCAGGATGAGGCGCTTTGCGAGTTTGCGCTGTTGCAGTACGTTGGCCGCACGCACGGGCGGGACGTCTATGACCAGCTTGCATTTCTGCGCGCCGACGCCCCGATGCGCGAGCGCATCCGAAAGGAGATCACCGTGGGCAGCCCGGTGGATCGTTTCCAGTCGTACGACGAATACGGCACCCTGGTCTATGGGCGGGGGCTGTCGATGCTGCTGTCTTTGGCGAGGGATATGGATATGAACGCCTTTCTGAAACGGTACACCGCGGCCTTTGCATGGAAAAACGCCTCAAGGGAGGATTTTGAAAAAACGCTCTGCGACGCGGCCGGATGGGATGTCCGCCCGCTGATCACGGATTTTCTGGACACCGCCATCTAAACATGGTATTTTATGGGTTGGATTACTATGGAAACGGAGTATTTGACCGTATGAACGACCTGTTCGACACCGTCATCCTGATCCCTTCCCTGCACCCCGATCATTTGCTGACAGAGTATGCCGATCGATTGATCGAAACCGGCTTTCACCGCATCGTGGTGGTGGATGACGGTTCAGGCGGAGACCGCAAGTATCAGGATATTTTCGAACATCTGGACACATTGCCTCAATGCACGGTGATCGGTTATCCCGAAAACCGCGGCAAAGGGTATGCGCTCAAATACGGCATGGAATACATTGAGAAAGCTTTCCCCGACGCGCCCGGCATCGTAACCGCCGATTCCGACGGGCAGCATACCGCTCCCGACGTGCTGAAGCTGGCAAAGCGCCTTCAGGAAAAAGACAACGCGCTGCTGATCGGCTCCCGTGATTTCAGCCGGAAGGACGTCCCCTTCAAGAGCCGCTTCGGCAACCGCCTGACCTCGTTCTTTTACCTTTTGCTGTACGGGCAGTGGCTGCCCGACACGCAGACGGGCCTGCGCGCCTTTTCCGGCAAGCTGATCCCTTTTATGCTCGGCGTCCCCGGCGACCGGTTTGAGTATGAAATGAACATGCTCATCTACTGCTCCCGCGACAGAATCCCCTTTGACATCGTGGGCATTGACACCATTTACATCGCGGAAAACAAAAGCACGCACTTCAGGGCCGTACAGGATTCGGCGCGCATCTATAAGCAGCTGTTCGGCAATTTCTTCCGTTATGCGTCTTCCAGCATTCTCTCGTTCCTGCTTGATCTCATGCTCTTTACGCTGCTGGATATCTGGCTGCTGGGGTTGATATTCGGCGACGCGCTCAAAAACGCCGATGTGCATGAATACCTGCACACCTATGTGGCGGCCGGCATAGCGCGCGTGGTCTCCTCGGCATTCAACTACCGGCTCAACAAGCAGTTCGTGTTCGAAGTAAAAGAATGCAAGGGTTCCGCGCTGCGCTACGCCGCGCTGTGCGTGATGACCTTTCTGCTTTCCGCCGGGGGCACCAACCTCTTCCACCTTCTGCTGCACCGAAGCAGGACGCCCGTCAAGATCGTCGTAGACACCGTGCTGTATTTTGCCAACTACCGTATCCAGCGCGCCTGGGTCTTCCATAGAAAAAGTCAAGGAGAGTAATCAAATGTCCAAAAAACTGCAAGCCTTCCTGCTGACGCTGATTTGCCTGTTCGCTTTTGCGCTGCCGCTCACCATTCCCTCGGGCACCATACCGGAAAACTTCCGGGCCGAGCTTGAAGACGAAATCTGGTCGGAGGAAGAAGCGTTCGAAAGCTCCTCGCTGCTGGGCCTGCTTCTTCCCGGCGCCTCGGCCGAAGAAGCGCTTGAGCCCCTGCCCATCGATTTCTCCAAAGGCAGAAAGCCCAATCCCGCAAAGTTCACCGATACCGGCTATGAAGACGAAAGCATCACGGTGAAATTGGAAACCCAAGAAAACAGCGGCGTTGTCTGGCGCATCGCGTATGTAACCATCAGCGATGCTTCGCAGCTGCGCACGGCAACAGCGGGCACGCTTTTGTCCAACCGGGTGGCGCTTGTTTCCTCCATGGCGGAAAAGAACGAAGCCGTAATCGCCATCAACGCCGACTTTATGTCCAACAACCCCACCAAAACCTCCTTTGAGTACCGCATGGGCGAAAAGGTGCGGGCAAAATACAACCGCACCAAAGACCTTTTGATCACCGACGAGCAGGGCGACCTGCATATCTTCACGGCCGAAAGCCAAAAAGAAGGCGTCGCCCAGCTTCAGGCGGACGGCCATACCATCGTCAACGCCTTTACCTTCGGCCCCGCGCTGGTCATTAACGAAGAGAGGCAGACGATACCGGAAAAGTACGGCTACAACCCCAAGGGACGCGAACCGCGCATGGCCATCGGCCAGATGGATAAACTGAGCTATGTCCTAGTGCTGGCCGAGGGACGCACAAAGGACTCCCAGGGCGTCACGCTGCAGGAGCTGGCCGATTTTATGTTTGACTTAGGCTGCGCGCAGGCCTTCAACCTCGACGGCGGCAACTCGGCCACCATGGTATTCAACGGCGGCTATTATCAGGATAAAACCAAAAAGAACGAGCGCTCTCAGAGCGATATCCTCTACTTCGCCACGCTCGTCGACCCCAAGAGCTGGGAGTAAGCCATGCAGCCGATCGCTTCAAGCTTCACGTTTCTGGGTATCATGATATATCGCTACGGGCTGTATCTAATGCTCGGCACGCTGTTTGCGCTCACCGTGTTTCTGACGACAGCCGGGCGGCGCGCGGTCTATGACAAGGCGCTGGCCGCCTCCGCATGGATGCTGCCGCTGGCCCTGATCTTTTCCCGTTTGCTCTACTGCCTGACCGACAGCAGCTTCGGCGCCATTGCCAGCTTCCGGAATGTGTTCCGTTTGACGACTGGGGGCCTGTCCATGTTCGGCGCCCTCTTGGGCATGATGCTTGCCATCAGGATCGCGGCAGGCAGGCAAAAGGAAGCGTTCAGCAAACTGCTGGACTGCTTTGCCCCCGCCGTTATGTGGTTCATCTTTTTCGAACGTCTGGGCGAACGCTTTACGGCGCTGGGCATCAGCCGCCCGCTGGTGACGGGCCTGCTCGACCGGACCTTCCTCGCCTTCCACGACACCTATGATGTGTACCTGAAAACGTGGCTGCTGGAGGCGGCCGCCGCCCTGATCCTCTTTGCCGTGCTGTATCGCCTGCTGCGCGCCGCGCACCGGGACGGCGACGTATTCTTGACCGGTATGCTGCTCTTTGGCGCAACGCAGATACTGTTTGAAAGCCTGCGCTACGACAGCCACATGCGTTTCGGCTTCACCGGCCTTCAGCAGGTGCTCTCGGCCGTTCTCTATGGCGTCGCCATCATCCAGATGTCCCTTAAAGCAAAGAAAGCGCGGCCCGCGTCTATCCTCCCCGCCGTTACGCTGGTCTTACTGGCCGTCGCCGTGCTGGGCGCGCTGGGCATCGAATTTCTGATCGACCGCTCCTCCATCGACAAGGCCCTGCTGTACGCGCTGTACGCGCTGCTGCTGGCCGTGCCCGCCTCTCTGGCGTATACACAATACAAACGGAGCAAATTCCATGGATAAACAAAAGATCCTGCGCATCAACGAACTGGCCCGCAAGCAAAAAGCGGGCACGCTGACCAGCGAAGAAAAAAGCGAACAGCGGATGCTGCGCGCCGAGTATCTGAGCGATTTCCGCAAAAACCTGCAGGCTCAATTAGACAATGTCTACATTGAGCGCGAAGACGGCACCTATGAAAAGCTGCAAAAAAAGGGTGCCGCGCCGAACGGAGGGATGGCAGATGCTTAAAAAAACCTTTGTTTTGATGCTGTGTCTATTGTTGCTGGCTTCCTTTCTGCCGGCCGACGCCGCGCCGGAAGTGCTGTATAACGCCATCATTACCAGGGTCTTTGCGACCAGCATGACCAGCGTCTATACAAAACCCGACAAAGACTCCAAGGTGCTGGATACGTTAAAACCCGGCACGCCCATCCAGATCACAGAGGTGCTGCCCAACTTTGTCGGCATCCTGCGCGGCGGCAAGACCGCCTATGTGCTGCGCAAGCGCATCGACCAGGCCGTGGCCGTCGATCCCGTAAAAACGCCGCGCTTCGGTACGGCCGTTAACCGCTTCTATGTGACGCTGGACAAGGAAACCCCCGTCAAGGCTTCGCCCGACAGCAATTCCGAAACGCTGATCACCCTGCAAAAAGGGGCCATGCTGGGCTTTCTTGACGTCACCGACGGCTGGGCTTACACCATCTTCAAGCGCCAGTACGGCTATGTGGATACCCGCCTGCTGCCTAATTTGCAGCCGGTTGCGCCCACAGTCGAATATCCCGATGCCGAAATGCCCATCGCCGTCTATAATTCGTTTTATAAGATCACAGACGACGAATATAACCTCAACCGCATCAGCAACCTGAAGGTCGGCTGCCAGCGGATGTCCGTCACCATGCAGCCCGGCCAAACGATGGACTTTAACAACCACGTCGGCCCCTTCACCCGCGCCAACGGGTACCTGGAGGCGGGCGCGCTGTCGGACGGCGAATGGACGCTGGCGTCCGGCGGCGGTTCCTGCCAGATTTCCAGCACCCTTTACAACGTGGTGCTGCAGCTGACGGGCCTCACCGTGTTGCGCCGCGCCCCCCACGGCGCGGACGGCGCCTCCTACCTCCCCCACGGCGTGGATGCTTCCAGCGGCGCGCTGAATTTCGTATTCCGCAACGATTACGCCTTCCCCATCTCCATCCGTTCTCATGTGCAGGACGGTTCCCTGTTTATCGCAATCTATCGTGGAGGCAACACTTGAAGCGACTGCTTTTGTTCATCCTTTCCCTCTGCCTGCTGATCCCCTCCGCCTTTGCGGGGGAAGCGCCGCTTTACAAGGCGCAGCTTCGCTATAAGGCCGCCGTCTATGAGCAGCCCGAGAGCGGAAAAGAAATCAGCTACTTAAAAGACCGGCAGCGCGTCACCATCTATGAGGTGCTGCCCGCGTGGTTAAAAATCGGCGTCGACAGCAAGGTACTCGGCTACATCAAGCGGGAAAAGCTGGACGATTATACCGTAGAAGCCCTTGATCCCGCCACGACGCCCGCCTATCCCGGCGTACAGAACCTGTATCTTGGATGGATGGGAGAAGACGGCCCCGTTCGCGCGCAGCCGAGCGGGCAGGGCGAAGCGCTGATCCAGCTGTCCAAAGGCGTGCGCCTTGCCTTTATCGGCATTGAAGACGGCTGGGCCAAGCTGATCTTCAAACGCCAGTACGGTTATGTCGATACGCGGCAGCTGAGCGAGCTGCAGCCTGTTTCCCTGACGGGAACGGATGCGGACGCCCCCATTGCCGCCTATACGTCCTTTTACAACATTGCGACCAACGAGAACAACCTGAGCCGCATCAAAAACCTTCAAACATCCTGCGATAAGTTTGAAAAACTGGTCATTCAGCCCGGCGGCAATTTCGATTTTAACCGCGACCTCGGCCCTTACCGCGCATCCAACGGCTACTTGCCCGCCATCGTGCTGGTCGCGGGCGGCTCACAGTTGGGTTACGGCGGCGGCACCTGTCAGGCTTCTTCCACGCTCTATAACGCGGTGCTGCAACTGCCGGGGCTCTCCGTCGATCACCGGCGTCCGCACGGGCCGGGCGGCGCGTCCTACCTGCCGCACGGCGCGGACGCCGCGGTGGGCAACGAAACGCAGAACTTTAAGTTTTCCAACCATTATCCCTTCCCCGTCCGCATCGAGGGCACCGTCAGGGACGGGGCCTTCACCGTGGCCATCTGGAAAGGTATCTGAAGGAGGCGTCATCCCATGATCGCTGATACGCTGAACAACATCGGTCTGTACAGGGGCATTCACCCCAACCTGGACACGGCCATCCGTTTCCTTTTGAGCACCGATATCGCGGCCCTTGCCGACGGCCGCCATGACATCGACGGCGACAGGGTATTCATCAACATCATGTCCCCCGAATTCAAGCCCGAAAACGGCTGGGAAGCGCACCGCAGGTATGCGGACATTCAGATCGCGCTTCAAGAGGGCGAAAGCATCGAATGGCTGCCTTTAGAGCGTGTGGACGCATGGGAAGACTATATCCCGGAGCGGGATATTCAGCTGAGCCGAAGCGCCGCCTCCGGCATGCGCCACACGCTGCGGCCGCTGGATTTCGGCCTGTATTTCCCCCGGGACGCGCATAAGCCCGGCCTCGGACACACCAAGGGCCGCAAAGCCGTGGTCAAGGTGAGGATTGATTAAGGTGCGGCTGAACGGTACGCCCGTCATTCATACCGCCCGCCTGCTGCTGCGCCGCTACTGCGCGGCCGACGCGCAGGCGGCTTTTTCTTTATGGGCCAGGGGCAGCTGGGATGACAAGCTGACAGGCTTTTCCCCGCACGACAGCGTGGAGGACACAAAGCGCCTCCTCCACGAATGGATCGCCGCCTACGAAAGCCCCAATATGCTGCGCTGGGCGATCTGCGATGAAAACGGCTGGATCGGCGATATCGCGGTAACGCGCTGGCAGCCCGGGCATCACAGCGGCGAGCTGGCCTTTTCACTGGCGGCCGGCGCGCGGCACAGGGGATATATGCAGGAGGCCCTGCAGGCCGTCGTGCGGTATCTTATGGAAAGCGTCGGTTTTCACCGCATCGTGCTGAATATCCTGTCAAAGAATACCGCTTCCTCCCGCCTTGCCGAGCGCGCCGGATTTCGTTTGGAAGGCACCCTGCGCGACGCGTTCCGCCACAGCGACGGAAGCTACAGCGATATCCTCGTGTATGCTCGGGTTTCCCCTTCAAACCGCCGGGATGCGCATCAAATCTTAAAGGAAAATTAACTTTTCGGCGTTTCTTTATGCGATAAAATGTAGTATACTGTTCACAGATGAACGAAGGAGGGCGAAGAGGTGAACTCATTTTCCACAGCGATGAGCACATTTCTTTGGAATATCTTCAATAGGCCCATGGTCAAGGATATTTTAGATATTCTGCTGGTCGCCTTTCTGATCTACAAGCTGCTGATGCTCACCCGCGGCACCCGCGCAAGCCAGGTGTTGAAGGGCTTTGTGCTTCTGATCGCCGCAAACTGGCTGTCCAGTCTGCTGAAACTGACCGCCATGAACTGGCTGCTGATGACCGTTCTCAACAACGGTGCCGTCGTGCTGATGGTGCTGTTCCAGCCCGAGCTGCGGCAGGCGCTGGAGCATATCGGCCGCGGCGCAAAGCTGGAAAGGTCACAGAACCCGCAGAATGAAAACCAGCGCATCGTCACGGAGCTGACGCAAAGCCTGCTCAGCCTCTCGCGCCGCCGCATCGGCGCGCTGCTGGTATTTGAAAACAGAACCGGCCTTAAAGACTTCGTGGATACGGGCGTTAGCATCGACTCCCTGGTGTCGGGGCCGCTTATCATCAATATATTCGAACCCAATACGCCGCTGCACGACGGCGCGGTCATCATCCGCGGCGGCCGCATCGCAGCGGCCGCCTGCGTGCTGACGCTCAGCGAATCGAGCAATCTGTCGCGCGATTTGGGCACCCGCCACCGCGCCGGCATCGGCGTTACCGAAAGCACGGACGCCACGGTGCTGATCGTTTCGGAGGAAACGGGCATCATCAGCATGGCGCGCGGCGGAAAGCTGACCCGCCACATGGATGCGGAAACGCTGAACGATGTATTGACAGGCATGTATCACCAAGGGGATGATTCCTTCTTAAGAACGGCAATGCATTTTGTCAGGGATAAGGTTCAAGCGTTAAGGAGCAAGCCCAATGAGCAATAACCCCGAAAAAACCAACAGTACGGAAAACAGGATGCCCCCCCGCCGCTCGCTGCTGCGCGCGTTTTGGCGCGGCCTCGGCGTCCGCTGGCCGTGGAAGCTGCTCAGCCTTGCTTTGGCCGTCGTCCTATGGGGCGGCATCATTTCGCAGGATGCCACGCTGACGCGCGAAAAATCGTTCGCCGATGTCGCGGTCAATGTCATCAACAGAGATACTTTGCTGCGCAGCGGACTGATCGTCGTAAAGGGACTGGACGACCTTGAACCCATCAAAATGCGGGTCGATGTGCCGCAGAAGATCTACGACAGCGTAACGCCCGCCAACTTCAACGTGCGCGTCGATCTTTCCCGCATCACTGCGCCCGGCGTTCAGACGCTGCCCGTCCTCTATTCCGCCAGCACCACCTATGGCACCGTTAAATGGGTATCCGCCGCCGAAATCACCGTGGAAGCGGATCACTACATCACAAGGCGCCGCATCCCCGTGCAGCTGCACGAAACAGGCGCTGCGCCCTCCGGCTTCTACGCCACCAACGCCATTGTCGACCCCTCCATGGTCACCGTTTCGGGGCCGCGCAGCCTGGTGCAGAACATTGTGCGCTGCGTTGCAAGCTATAATACGTCGCTGCTCAGCCCTGCCGCGCGCACGCAGTTCAGCGCCGTCCCCTTTGTGCTGTATGACAACACCGAAACTCCGGTCGAAAGCGATCTGATTGAGGTCAGCGTTGACGCCGTTCAGCTGGATACCCTGCTGGTGGAACAGACGCTCTACCGTCTGCAGGCCATCGCCATCAACAAAAGCGGCATCACCAAGGGCAAGCCCGCCAAAGGCTATAAGGTAACCGGCGTCACCCTGGATCCCGCCCTTTTGAATGTCGCGGGCAGCGATGAACTGATGGAAACATTGACGCTGCTGGATGTGGACGCTCCCATTGACATCACCGGCGCTACCGATACGCTGATCCGCTCGGTCAAAATCAAGCGGCCAGCCGACGCGTATCACATGAGCGAAAACGCCGTTTATGTCACCGTCACCATCGAACCTGAGAGCGTGAATACCCCATGAATGCCGTAGCCGATTGGCTGTTTACCTTTCTGCTTGGTTGGACGGGCAATCTGTTCAACGGGGCATGGCGCTCCATCAGCAGCAATTCTGCGGGCCTGAATTCCTTTTTTTCCGTAATCTGGCTGCCGCTTTTGTTAATCCTGCTGTTTGCGGGCACGGCCATAGACTTCATCGTCTGGTTCATTCGCTGGCGGCCGCACTATGTATGGCGTTCGCGCGCGCTGCGCAGGCTGGCCGCCAGGCGGCGCGATATACCCGTCCCCGAACAGCCGGATATGCCCGACCAATATCGGGGACAGATCGCCGAATGGGTCGCCGAGGAAGAGCCTCCGCTGCCCGAGCTGTGGGAAAGCGCGCCCGTGGAAGAAACATATTCCGGCTACGATGAACCCCGGCAGGATACCCCCGGCCCCGAAACCTATGATCCGGCGCTGTATATGCCGGCGCTTGAGCCGATGCCCGCTTTTTCCGATGTTTCGTATCAGGACGATGCGCCGTATGAAAGCGAAACCCCAACGCCTTATGCGGTCGGAACAGCGGATATGCAGGAGACCGTTCCCGGTCAGCCGCTTTTCACCCCCGAAATGCAGCGGTTTTACAGCAGCTATGCAGAGCCCGTGACCGACAATACGCCTTCGCCGCCCGCAAGGCGCCGAAGAAGCAACCGCCATCAAACGGCAGAAGAAAAGCCGAGGCGCGCTTCCCTTGGCGGCCTGCTCCACCGATTTTCGCCCGACGATGAAGAGGTGCTGGAGGGGCTTCCGCCCCCCGTTTCGCAGGAAAAAGCCTTCAGGAACCCGGTTTACCCCGACTCTTACCCTTTCAGGCCGGAAAATCCGCCGCAAGGGCCGCAGGAATGAGATAAAATGGCACAATTCATATCCAATGAAATACCGCCGCTGCCCAGCGGCTTTTTACATCAGATGAAGGCGCTGCTGAAAGAGCAGTTCCCGGCCTTTCTTTCCTCCTACGATCATCCTTCCCCCCGTGCGCTGCGCCTGCGCAGCGGCACGGATGCCGAGACAGTCAGGGCTGTTCTTTCCGCTCCCGTTCCCTGGGCGGAAAACGCTTACTATGTGCGCTCCGATTCCGCCCCCGGCGCGCACCCGCTGCACGAGGCCGGCGCCTACTATATGCAGGACGCCAGCGCCATGGCGCCCGCGATGGCGCTGATGCCGCAGCCCGGCGACACCGTGCTGGATCTGTGCGCTGCGCCCGGCGGCAAAGCGACGCAGCTGGCGGCCCTGATGCGGGGACAGGGCTGTATCGTCGCCAACGAGCCGCAGCCTGCGCGCGCCAAAATATTAAGCCGAAACATCGAGCGCATGGGCATTGCGAACGCTGCCGTAACCAACGCCATGCCCGACGCGCTTGCCGCCGGGTGGCCGGAAGCGTTCGACTGTATACTGGTCGACGCCCCCTGTTCCGGCGAAGGCATGTTCCGCAAGGATCCCGCCGCGCGCCTTGAGTGGTCGGAGGATAGCCCCGCAAAGTGCGCAAAGCGCCAAATCTCCATTCTGGAAAAGGCCGCCCGTATGCTAAAGCCGGGCGGCAGGATGGCATACAGCACCTGCACCTTCAATACGCTGGAAAACGAAGGCGTTATCGGTCAGTTTCTCGATACGCACGATGATTTTAAGCTGCTGGCCTTTGCCTTGCCGGGGCTTCCGGCCGCTGCGCGGGGGATGCTGAGGCTCTGGCCGCACGAAATCCAGGGCGAAGGGCATTTTGTCGCGCTGATGCAAAAACATGGGCCTTTATCCCCTGCCGCAAAGCGCCGGAAGACCGTCTGCAAAGAAGAAACGCGTATCCGCACGGCGCTGCAGGATATCACGGCCTACGAGCCCGACGACGTTATGGTATGGAAAAGCGGCGCCGTCTGCCCGCCCGACACCGCGCTAAATTTTGATACCATTCCCTTGCTCCGCTTCGGCCTCCATCTCGGCACATTCAAAGGCAGCCGGTTTATCCCCGACCACGCGCTGGCGCTGGCCGCCCCTGCCAAACTCAGTTTTCCCGTCGATGAATCCGCCGCCCGCCTCTTTTTACACGGCGACATATTGCCCGCCGCGCCGAACCTTAAAGGCTGGCTGTCCCCCTCGCTTCATGGCTTCCAGCTCGGCTGGGGAAAGGCATCCGACGGCCAGATCAAGAATCACTATCCCAAAGGCCTTAGAAAATAAAGCCCCTCTTTTTTGTTTGCCATATTTCGGCATAAAATACAAAAAAAACAAATAAACAATAAAAACAATATGTATTTTTCAAATGTTCATATCCGATGTATAATAAAAAAAAGAAGACATGCCGGTATCTCTTCGAAAACCTGTCATATCAAAGGGGGCATTGTATGATCGTCGGTAAAAAGGCCGAAGAGGCCAAAATTGCAACAAACGGCGCAGGCACAGCGGCCATCGCCTCTTTGGTGTCAGATGAAGAGCTGTCGGCCGATGATATCATCCCCGCCGCACTCGATAAGCGCGTAGGCCCCGCGGTGGCCAAGGCCGTTGCCGAAGCGGCGCGCAGAAGCGGCGCTGCCCGGATATGAGCGGAGAAACATCGATGAAAGCATTGATTTTGGATGAAATGATCCACCCCGAGGTGGCGGAGGCCTTGCCAAAGGTAGAGATCGCGGTGGTGCCCGTCGGTTCCTGTGAACAGCACGGCCCCAACACCACATACCGCACCGACACGGCGCGCGCCTATGCCTTCTGCAAACTGCTGGGAGAGCATTACGGCGAAAAGCTGCTGATCTGCCCGCCGGTCACCTATGGCATATCGACCCACCACATGGCTTTCGCAGGCACCATCACCCTGCGGCCGGAAACCTATATAGAATTGCTCAAGGATATCGCGATCGCGCTGACCAGGCATGGGGTCAAACGAATCCTCTTTGTGAACGGCCACGGCGGCAACAAAAGCGCCCTCAGCGTCGTCATCAATTCGCTGAAATACAGCCACGGCATCGACGCCTTCTATACCGGCATGGGGTTCGGCTTGTTCGATGACGCCGTGACGCCGGAAATGGGCTGGTCTGCAAAGCGCGGCCACGCGAGCGAAAGCGAAACGTCCCAATGCCTGTGCCTTTGTCCCGAAGTGGTGCGCAAAGACAACCTGCAAAAGGGCGATGTCGTGGAGAACTTCATCATTCGCGGAAAAAACGCGCCGTTCCGTTACGGTGGGATCGCCTTTCAATGGGAGCGTGACGGCTCCAAGAACGGCGCGCTGGGCGATGCGCGGCTGTCCTCACTGGAAGAGGGAACGCGGCTCAATCAAATTGCTTTGGAGCGGGTTGAGCAGATGATCGACTATATTCTGGCGTATTTTTAACCGTATCCTCCGTATAGATGGGCTGTAAAAGCGGCGCATCCTCCGCATACGCAAGGATGGTGCTGCGCAGACGATCGATAAGTTCCGAACGATTTTTCATATGAGAGCGCTGTACGACCAGATAGCTGTGATGCTTCGGTGGGTTCGAGGCAAGACGGCGGATCGTCAGCCGGCCGCTTTCCCGTGACCGGATGGAAAACGCGATGGCCGCGGGACAAAGCGCCCAGCAGCGCGGATCGGTCAGATAATGATGCGTCATGTGATTGTTATCCACCTGAAGATAGGAAGGCTGGTAGGGATCCCAATAGTTGTCGTGCCAGCGGCGCGTTTCGCCGGTCCAGGATGTTACGCTGACCTCAAACCGCGTGTCGAGCTGCTCCGGTTTGATCGTTTCATTCGGCAACGGCGTATCAATGGGCAGCAGAAGAACATATTCGGTATTGAACATCGGTATGGCGGCGGTGCTGTCGCTCACAATCAGCCGGGATGCCAGCCCGAAATCCGCTTCATGGTCGGCAACCATCGAGTAGACTTTGGCGCTGCTGGCCGTCATCAGGCGGATCTTCGGCGGCGAGGGCAGACGCATCAAGCGGTGGATGATCTGCGGCACAACGTGCTCCTGGTAGCTGGCCGGAGCCGCGATCGTCAGCGCTTCCTGCCCCTCTTCCCTGCAAAACTGCATCGTTTGTTTGTCCAGCGCCAGCCAGTGCTCCGCAATGGGGATAAAATCCTGCCCCTGCTGGGTCAGTTCAATCGTCCGATGCCCTTTATGTCGTTTGACCAATTGGATGCCGAGTTCCGCCTCCAACTGGTTGAGGCGGGAGCTGACGGTGGGTTGAGAGGTATACATAGCCTCGGCCGCGTCCGAGATCGTCTGACAGCGGGCAATATACAGAAACGTGCGGATATTCAGAAGATTCATGGTTCGATCCTTTCCCTGCCGGCGATAAATTATATGGTTTATTGATAATTATGCGTTATTTCATAGAAGAAATCAACTAACCGACAAAGGTTTTGCCGCGTGCGGCATGAAATACACAAAAAACAAACAGGAGGAACAGAAACAATGAAACAGTGGTTGGCTTTGGTACTGATTTTGGTGATGCTCCTTACGACCGCCGCCTACGCCGACGGGAATCCGGCGCAGCAGGGACTGACGACAACGGTTGTCGAAGGCGCGGAAGCGGACAGCTATCGGAAAGAACTGTCGATCGCCCTCGCTTCCCAGATCACAACGCTGGATCCCGGCCTCGTCTCGAACGTTCAGCACTACTACCTTTTCAATATGGTGTATGACACGCTTCTTTTCTACGACAACACCAATAAGCAGCTGCTGGGTGAGCTCGCAACTTCCTTTGACTGGGCAGACGATACCTACACAAAGATCCATATCGTCCTGCGCGACGATGTCGTATTCCACAACGGCGAAAAGCTGACCGCGGAAGATGTCGCTTTCTCCCTTGATCGCACCACGAGCACGCTGGTCACCAACTCCTATGACCACGTGGAGGTGCTCGGGCCGAACGAGCTTGATATCGTGCTCAAGCAGCCCAATGTGGACTTTATGTATGTCCTCTCCCACAATTCCTCGGCCATCGTCAGCAAAAAGGCCGTGGAAAGCAATCCAGATCTCGGCGGAGCGATCGGCACCGGACCATGGGTCATCGATATGTCCAACTATGTCGCGGGCGATACGATCGCGCTGGTGCGGAACGACCATTACTGGGGCGAACTGCCCAAGACCGAAAAGATCAGCCTGCGCCTGATTGCCAACGCATCCTCCCGCCTTGTGGCGCTGCAAAACAACGAGGTCGTGCTGATGACCAGCGTCAACCCAACCGAGCTTCCCATGGCCAAGGCCAACGCGGCCCTCACGATCCATGATTTTCCTACCGCGCAGCTGTACTATTTCGCCTTTAACAACACCAAGGGCCCCGCTGCGGACAACCTCAAGCTCCGTCAGGCAATCGCCTACGCCATCAACCATGAGGACCTGTATCTGGCCACCGGCGATGAAGGCGCTTCGCCCGCGACTTCGTTCTGGGGCTGGCACATGAGGTATTACTTCGATCAGTTTGACCTCGATCTGTCCTATAACCCCGAAAAAGCCAGGGATCTGGTCAAGGAGCTGGGCGGCAGCGTGACGCTGCACCTGATGGTCAACACCAGCAGCTCCGACTACCGCATCATGTCGGAGGTCATTCAGGATCAGTGCCGCAAGGTCGGTATTGAAATCATCATCGACGAGGTTGACTCTGCGGGCGCGACCGCAAACTCCAAATATGCCAGCGCCCAGCACGAAGCCATGCTGTACAGCATCAACATGAATGACTGGGACAGCGACATGGCGCGTCTCCTCTCCGTCGGCTCCAACACAAACAAGGCGGTTCTGAACAACGAACGCGTCACCGAGCTGTTGGCCATGGGCGTATCCACAACGGACGAAGCCCAACGTGCAGAATACTACAAAGAACTTCAGACACTGATTCATGACAACTGCTTCTACATCCCGCTGTACTACACCAGCGATACGGTCGCACACCTCAAGGATGCCGCGGGCATGCGCCTCTCCTACTCAAGAGACCATGACTACTCCTATATCGCGGTCCCGGAAAAGTAATCCTTTTTTCTGACAGCCGGGGAGCCGGCGATACGCTCGGCTCCCCGGCTGTCAGCACATCGTTGCCGGCCATCGGCAGGAGGCACTATGGCTAAATATGTTTGGAAACGTATCCTAATGCTGATCCCCGTCATCATCGGCGTTTCGCTTCTGATTTTTATCATGCTCGATCTCGCCCCGGGCACCGTTCTGGACATCATCGCCAACGATTATTCGCCGGAACAGCTGGCGGAGCTTCGCCACTCCCTCGGCTATGATCGTTCCGTCTTTTACCGCTATGGGATGTATATGTGGGATCTTTTGCATGGTGATCTGGGCGTATCCTATATCTATAAAGCGCCGGTGTGGAGTCTGTATATGCAAAGGCTGCCCTCCACGCTGAAACTGGCCGGGGCGTCGGTGCTCGTCTCGATCATCCTTTCCATCCCCCTTGGCATCCTGGCCGCGCGCAAGCACGGCAGCCTGACCGACAACGCAAGCATGGTGGCGGCACTGCTCGGCCTTTCCATGCCGAATTTCTGGCTCGGGCTGATGCTGATCATTTTCTTTTCGCTGCAATTGGGATGGTTCCCCTCTTCCGGGGATACGGAAGGCATCAAAAGCCTGATTTTGCCCGCCATCACCATCGGCACAGGACTGATGGCCACGTTGACGCGGACGACGCGCTCGTCGATGCTCGACGTCATTCGTTCCGATTACCTGCGCACCGCCCGGGCAAAGGGCGTGCCGGAAAAGACCGTCATCCGCAAGCATGCCTTAAAGAACGCCCTGATCCCCATCATCACCGTGATCGGTACCCAGATGGGCCGCACGCTCGGCGGTTCTGTCGTTACGGAAAACGTTTTTTCATGGCCGGGCGTCGGCCGGCTGACCATCGAAGCCGTAAAGCAGCGCGATACCATCACGGTCACAGGATGCATCATCATGTCGGTCATCATGATCAGCATCATTCAGCTGCTTGTCGATATCACATACGCCTTCGTCGACCCGAGGCTTAAATCCCAGTATTCGTCGTCTTCCAAGCGCAGAAAAGCGAAACCGGCAAGGGAGGTAAAGATAAATGAAACATAACGCGGAAAAAGCCTCCGTTGCGAAAAAATACCGCAAGCGCAGCGCGATGGGTGAAATATGGCATCGCCTGCGCAAGAACAGGGGCGCCATCCTCGGCGCTGTTGTGCTTCTGATGCTCTTTGCCGTCGCGCTGACCATCGATCTGTGGGTCGATCAGGAACTGGTCATCGGCCAAAACCTGAGGGAACGTTTGAAAGCGCCCAGCGGCGCCCATTGGTTCGGTACCGACGAAATGGGGCGCGACCTGTTCTGGCGCATCATGTACGGCGCCCGCTATTCATTGGCGATTGGTTTTGTCGCCGTGTTCGTGTCGCTGGCTGTCGGCGTGCCGCTGGGGGCCATGGCGGGCTACTTCGGCGGCGCGGTCGAAACGGTCATCATGCGCATCACCGACGTCTTTTCTGCCGTTCCCGCCATTTTGATGGCTGTTGTGGTGGTTTCCGTGCTGGGAAGCAGCACGATCAACCTGATGATTGCCGTCGGCGTTTCATCGATTCCGGGTTTTGTCCGCGTCACACGCGCAGCGGTGCTGACTGTCCGAAACGAGGAATATGTCGAAGCGGCAAAGGCGCTGGGCAAATCCAATCTCTATATCATCTTCGTGCACGTTCTGCCCAACTGCCTTTCTCCCATCATCGTGCAGACGACGCTGCGGGTAGCCAGCGCGATCGTTTCCGCTTCGAGTCTAAGTTTCCTCGGCCTTGGTATCAAGCCGCCCGCGCCCGAATGGGGCGCGCTGCTGACGGCAGGCCGCAACTATATTCTCGGATACAGCTATCTGACCTTCTTCCCGGGCCTTGCGATCATCATCACCGTTC
>CAZFUT010000010.1:0-41414 GCA_964522425.1 uncultured Oscillospiraceae bacterium | reverse complement strand
AGGCGATCAGCTTTTCATAGGCGCTGGACAGCTTGTTTTCTTCCACCAGCTCCTCAATGATTTCGGGCTTAAAGGTCTTGAGCCGCAGCTCGTACTTTTCCAAAAGATGCCGGCCATATTTTTCGGCAAACTGCTTTTTGAAGGGCGACGCCAGCACGATGCGCGCCACATCGGAGGTGATCTCCTGAAACCGGGGCAGCTGCTCGTCCATCTGGTTCTGCTCTTCCTCGTAGAAGGCGTCGCGGG
Organism: uncultured Oscillospiraceae bacterium; assembly: GCA_964522425.1. Taxonomy (GTDB): domain Bacteria; phylum Bacillota; class Clostridia; order Christensenellales; family Aristaeellaceae; genus DTU024. The sequence goes on along the minus strand of CAZFUT010000010.1, from coordinate 41,168 downwards.
TATCGATGGCGTGGCGCACATGGCACAGGCGGGCGGCCGTGTCCAGCGTGGCGCTGAGGCGGTTCATCTCTTCACCCGCGGCAAAGAAAGCGTTTTCGTCCTTCGCGTTCTCCATCTGCGCGGTCAGTCGTTTGAATGTGTTGTACAGGGCGTCAAAATCGGGCCGCTGATACGTCATTTCACTGAATTTCATGGCATTGTCCTTTCCAAGTCATTTGCGGGAAGCCCCGCAGCGTTTTTATTATACACCAAAAACCAGGCGAATGTGAAGAAGCCCATGAAACATGCACAGGGCACCAGCGATTGCCCTGCACGTCAGATACGCACTTGCAATCCTTAGGGATTCGTGCTATACTTCCATCTGCGGCTCATGGTTGCGCGCCATGAATCCGATTCAATGCGCAAGTGAGGTGAAATCAGCATGAAGAAGGATATTCATCCGAAGTATGGGAAGGCCACCGTGCGCTGCGTCTGCGGCGAAACGTTCGAGACCGGTTCCACGCAGAAAGAACTGCGCGTGGATGTTTGCTCCAAGTGCCATCCCTTCTTTACCGGCAAGCAGAAGCTGGTCGATACCGGCGGACGCGTCGATCGCTTTAAGAAGCGTTTCGGCATGGAATAAACAGATGTTTGACGACAGGCAGACAGCCGCAGTTTCTGCGCCGCGTCTGCCTGTTTTCATATATTGAAATAACAGCAATACTAAAGGAGATCCTATGCAGAACAATCAACCCGTAAAGTGTGCGGATATCGGCGGTCAGGCCGTATTGGAGGGCGTGATGATGAAAGCGCCCGACGCGCTGGCCATCGCCGTCCGGCGCGAAAACGGCGATATCGTCGTCAAGCGCACCCCCTATGTCCCCCTGGGCAAAAAGCACAAGTGGATGGGCCTTCCCCTGATCCGCGGGGCGGTCAACCTGGTGGTGATGCTGAAACTGGGCATGCGCGTGTTGGAAGACAGCGCCGACATGGGCGGGCAGCTGGAAGAAGACCCCTCCAGGTTTGAAAAATGGCTGACCGAAAAGCTGGGCAAAAAGGCCGACAAGGTGTTCATGGCCTTTGCCATGGTGCTGGCCATGGCATTGTCCGTAGGGCTGTTCGTGCTTTTGCCCAACCTGCCTGTCAAGGCTCTGCGTCAGGCCAGCTGGTCGCTGGCCGCCGTCAACCTGGTCAGCGGCCTGATCCGCACCCTGATCCTGATCGGGTACCTCATCCTCTGCGGCTTCCAGAAAGACCTGCGCCGCACCTTCCAGTACCACGGCAGCGAACATAAAACGGTGTACTGCCATGAGCACGGCCTGCCGCTGACGCCCGAAAACGTGCAGAGGTTTTCCTGCCTGCACCCGCGCTGCGGCACCAGCTTCCTTTTGATTACCTTTATTTTCTCCATCATTTTTTATTCCGTCATCGACCAGGTGGTGTTCAGCCTGTCCGGGTACGATCTGGGCGCGCACTACCTTATGCGCGTGCTGTCCCGCGTGCTGCTGCTGCCCCTGGTGGCCGGCATCAGCTATGAGCTGTTAAAGGGCCTTGCCCACCGCGACACCCCGCTCACCCGCGCCCTGCGCTGGCCGGGCATGCAGCTGCAGCGCCTCACCACGAGGCCGCCTACCGACGAAATGTGCGAAGTGGCCATTGCCTCCATGCAGGCGGCGCTGAACGGCCTGCCCGAGGGCGAAACCACCAAAGAGGGCTGGGTCATCCTGAAAAAGCAGGCGGAAAACAGCGCCGAATGACCACCCGAGATTTGATGCTGAAAGGCGCGGAGCGCCTCCTTCGCGCCGGACTGGACGAAGCGCAGCACGACGCCCGGGCACTGCTTTCCTTTGCGGTGCGGCGCCCGGCGCTGGAATTGACTGCCATGCCCTTCAAAGTCCGGGAAAGCGACCGCCTTCGTTTTGACGCGCTGATCGCCCGGCGTGCGCAGCGCGAACCGCTGCAATACATCCTATCCGAAGCGTGGTTCATGGGCTACCGCTTTCAGGTGGGCGAAGGGGTGCTGATCCCAAGAAGCGATACCGAAACGGTGTGCCTGTGCGCGCTGGAAACGCTGCCCGAACAGGCGCGCGTGCTCGACCTTTGCACGGGCAGCGGCGCGTTGGCCGTCGCCATCAAAAAGGAAAGGCCTCTTTGCAGCGTGTACGCGTCCGACATTTCCCCCGCCGCCCTGTCCTACGCGCGGCGCAACGCCTCCTTCAACAAGGCCGACGTCACCTTTTTTGAAGGCGATTTCTTTGCGCCCGTCGAGGGGACATTCGATCTCATCGTCTGCAACCCTCCGTATATCCCCAGGGGCGACCTGGATACCCTTCAGGAGGAAGTCAAAAAAGAACCGCTGACAGCGCTGGACGGCGGCGAAGACGGGCTTTCCTTCTACCGCCGGTTTCTCAAAGAAGCGCCGCTTTATCTAAGGCCGCACGGCGTATTCGTGCTGGAATTGGGCGACGGGGAAGAAGCCGCCGTTCGGGCGCTTGCCGAAGAGCATTTTGATAACCTGACCGTTTCCCACGATCTTCCGGGGCTTCCCCGCGCCCTGCGCGGCGTTTTGAAGGAGGAAAGGGCTTGATCCGCGAGCGTTTTGAAGCCATGATGGCCCGTTACGAGGAGCTGACCGTCTTTACCTCGCAGCCCGACGCCATGGCGGACATGGCCAAATGGCAGAGCCTCATCATGGAGATGAAGGATCTGGAAGAGCCGGTGGCGCACTGGAAGCGCCATCTTGCGCTGCTGAACGAATTGGAGGGCGCGAAAGAGCTGGCGCTCGACCCCGGCATGAAGGATGAAGCCGAAAACGAGATCGCGCTGCTTCAGGAAAAGCTTAACCGGTCCGAAGAAGCGCTGCGCCTTTTCCTTTTGCCCAAAGACCCCAACGACAGGCGCAACGTCATCATGGAAATCCGGCCCGGCGCGGGCGGCGAGGAGGCCTCGCTGTTTGGGGCGCTGCTGCTGCGCATGTATGTGCGCTACGCCGAGCGGCGCGGGTACAGGGTGCAGTATACCTCCATCACCGATACCGAGCTTGGCGGCATCAAGGAAGCCGTGTTTACCGTGCAGGGCGCGGGCGCGTTCAGCCGCATGAAGTTTGAAAGCGGCGTGCACCGCGTGCAGCGCGTGCCCGCCACCGAGTCGCAGGGGCGCATCCACACCAGCACCGCCACCGTGGCCGTGCTGCCCGAAATGGACGATGTGGACGCCGATGTGGATATGAACGACCTGCGCATCGACGTGTACCGTTCCAGCGGCCACGGCGGCCAGTACGTCAACACCACCGACAGCGCGGTGCGCATCACCCATTTGCCCACCGGCCTTGTCGTTACCTGCCAGAACGAAAAGAGCCAGCTGAAAAACCGCGAGCAGGCGTTGAAGGTGCTGAAGTCGCGCCTCTACGCCCTGCGCCGCGCCGAGCGTGACGCCAAGTACGCCGGGCAGCGCAAGGGGCAGCTGGGCACGGGCGACAGGAGCGAGCGCATCCGCACCTATAACTTCCCGCAGGGCCGCGTCACCGACCACCGCATCAACCTGACGCTGTACAAGATTGAGGAGATCATGGACGGCGATCTGGACGAGGTGATCGACGCCCTCACCATCGCCTGGCAAAAGGAGCAGGACGAAGCCTGAACCCTGTCTCCAATCGTATGAAAACACCCCTCCGCGCGCTGCGGAAGGGTGTTTTGCATAGCGGTCTGTTCGTCCGTCAGTTGGCAGGGGCCGCGGTGGCCTCAGGAGCGGCGGTCGCTTCGACTGCCGGGGCTGTGGCCCCGCCCTCTGCGGGCACGGCTTCCACGCCTTCGGAGGCGTCGCTCTGCGCTTCTTCCTCGGCAATGCGGGCCGCCGCTTCCTTGGAGGCAAGGTCGATGTTCTCCTGGTTATAGCTGACGGTCAGCGCCTTCTGCCAGCCGGTGATGGCTTCCTCAAAGGCGGCGGCTTCCTTCTGGGCCTTCAGATAGGCGACGATCTCGCTGCGGATATCGTCGGTCATCACAAGGCCGGAGGGCACGTCGCGTTGGTATTTGAGGATGTGAATGCCGAAGCTGCCAACGGCGGGATCGGACACATCGCCCACCTTGTTCATTTTGTCGGAAAAGGCGGCCTCGGTGAAAGCCGGGTCATAGATGGCGGAATCCTGATGCACGCTGTACCCGTCGCGCAGGAAGTCTTCCTGCTCCATGCCGGGATCCTCGCCGTACTGCTTGATAAGGTCTTCAAACTTTTCGCCATTGGCCAGGCGGTCGTAGATATCGTCGATCTCTTTCTTCTTGCTGTCCAGCACGGCCTGACGCGCGTCATTCACCTGCTGCTCGGTCACCGGCTCGGTCACGGGGTCGGCGCCGTCGGTGACCTGGGGCTCGGCGGGCTGCCCGGCCTCTTCACCGGCTTTGGCCTGCTCCTCGTAGGCGGCCTGCATGGCGGTGTACTGCTCCAGCACGGCAGGGTCGACCTTCAACAGGATGTGGATGATGCCGCGGTAGCCCTCGGGCGTATACCAGCTCTTCTGCCCGGAAAGCTGCGTCATGGTTTCATACATGGCGACATCGCCCTCGTACTGGGCCTGATACTTGGCGCCCACTTCGTTAAACAGGGTGGTGATTTCCTCTTCGGCCGGCTCGTAGCTGCCCACCAGATAGTTGCGCATCTTGTCCACCGAAGCGTTGTACTTGCGGCTGTCGAACAGCTTTTCTTCGGTGAGCCCCCGGGACGCATAGAAGGCCTCGCCTTCCTCGCGCGTTTTGGCGCGGGCGGCATCGGTGTCTTCGCTCAGGTACTGCTGCACATACTGATCCAGCGCCGCCTCCCACTCCTGTTTGGTTTCGTTGCGCAGCGCCGTTTCCTCTTCGGGGGTAAACTGGTCAAACTTCATGTCGGCGATCTTGCGGCGCAGCACCTCCTGCTGCACCAGATAGGTCACCACCGTCTGATAATCGGCTTCGCTGCTCACATAGTTGTAGCCGACAAAGCTTGGCATCAGCAGGTCGGCGTCGCTCTGCAAAATCTCCTTATCGTCCACCTTGGCAAGGACCCGGCTGCCCTGCGCGCCCTCGGTCGCAAAGGCGAAGGGCGCCAGCAGCATCAGCGCCAGCAGCAATGCGGTCATGCGTTTCATCATCGTGATTCTTCCTCTCTCAGGTAATATATGTATTATGACATAAGGCCGGGCACGGCGCAAGAAAAACCGACATTGTTTTCACTTTAGCCATAATCACAGCACCGTCACGGTGCCCTTTTCGCGCGAGCGCGAAAACTTCAGCTTGACCCCCGCCTGCTGTCGCATATCGAGGCTCTGCAGCAGCTCCTCCGTCATCCGGCAGCCGGGAATGGCCAGCGGCACGCCCGGCGGGTAGGCCATGATATACTCGGCGCACACCAGCCCTTCGGCGTCCTTCAGCTCCACCTCGCGCCACGGCCTTTCCTCAGCCTGCGAAATGGTGATTTCAGGCAGCAGCGTCGGGATGTTGGTCAGGCTTTCGGGGCGCTCGACCTGCTTCAGCCCCCCGTCGATGGCCAGCAGCGCGTCGGCCAATCTGGCCAGCGTTTCGCGCGTATCGCCGGGGCCTGTCATGCACAGCACGGCGCTGGCGGTGGACATCTCGGCCTCGATGCGGTATTTGCGGCGCAGGATGTCCATCAGCTCCGGCCCCGTCAAATCGGTATGGAGGGTGGAGATCAGCAGCTTCCCATCGTCAAAGCGGTAAAAATCGGGGTGCATGGACAGGGAATCCCGCCCGTGGCACAGCACCTTCAGACGTTCAAGCGGCTCCACCATGGTATCAAAGTCCCACAGCGCGTTGTGCCAGTTTTCCATGAGCGTCTCGCCCTTTTCTTTCAGCAGCCGTATGCACGAATCGATGGACGAAAGCAAAAGGTAGCTGGGGCTGGTGGACTGGTAGGTTTCCAGCGCCTCTGTAAAGCGCTGGGCCTTCCTGTCGGTCTTTACATGGGCAAGCGCCGTCTGGGTCAGGGAGGGCAGCGTTTTGTGCAGCGAATGGATCACGATGTCCGCGCCCGCGCCCACCGCGCTGCCGGTAAAATAGGGGCTTAGATCCAGGTGCGACCCGTGCGCTTCGTCCACCAGCAGCACCGCCTCGTGCTCGTGCACCACATAGGCGATTTCGGCAATGTTGCTGATAACGCCCTCGTAGGTGGGGCTGGTTACGACGACGAGGCGCGTTTCGGGGTGTTCGCGCAGCGCTTTTTCTACCGTCAGCGGCGACATGGAGGCCATCACTTCAAAGCTGTCGTCATACTCCGGCTCGATGTAGTGCGCCGTGATGCGGCGAAGCCCCAGCGCGTGGAAAACCGACATGTGGCAGTTGCGCGCCACAAGGGCGGTATCGCCGGGCATGGTCAGGGCGTGTACGGCGGACAGGATGCCGCCCGTTGACCCATTGACCATGTAAAAGCTGCGGTGCGCGCCGTACAGCGCCGCCGCCTCCTGCATGGAGTGGCGCAGCAGCCCCGTTGCGCGCGGCAGGTTGTCAAACCCGTCGATCTCGGTGATGTCGATGCCGGCGTTCAGCTGCTTCAAATACGGCGCAAGGTTCTCGTTGCGCTTGTGGCCCGGCATGTGCATCGGCGTTTCGGACGGGCACCTTGCCTGCAGGCGTTCCAAAAGGCTTTCCCCATGGTATACGGTGTTGTCGGACATGCTGTGGCGGCGGCGCGGGGCCGCCCCTCCTTTCAAATACTGTCAGTTTTCTTCGTCAAACTGGCTCATGTACATTTCGTAGTAGAAGCCGCGCTGTTTCAGCAGCGTTTCATGCGTGCCCGTTTCGGCGATATGTCCATCCCGCAGCACAAGGATCAGGTCGGCCGAGCGGATGGTGGACAGACGGTGGGCGATCACAAAGGCGGTGCGGCTTCGCATCATATCGTCAAACGCGCGGTTTACATACAGCTCCGTGCGCGTATCGACCGAGCTGGTGGCTTCGTCCAATATCATCAGCGGCGGGTCGCACAGCAGCACCCGGGCGATGGAAATCAGCTGCGTCTGCCCCCCGCTTAGCTGGCTGTGTTCGCCGATTACGGTATCGTAGCCATTGGGCAAACGCATGATGAAGCCGTGCGCATGGGCGCGCTTGGCCGCCGACACGACCTCCTCCTCCGTGGCGTCGGGCTTTCCGAAGGCGATGTTTTCGCGCACCGTGCCCGAAAACAGCCAGCTGTCCTGCAACACCATGGCAAACAGGCCGCGCAGGGCGGCGCGCTTCATCATGCGCACCGGGATCCCGTCTATCAGTATATCACCCAAATCGGCATCGTAAAAGCGCATCAGCAAATTGACCAGCGTGGTCTTGCCCGCGCCCGTCGGGCCGACAATGGCCATCTTCTGCCCCGGACGCACGGAGAGCGAAAAGTTTTCGATCAGCGGCCTGTCCTCCTGATAGCGGAAGCTGATATTTTGGAAGCGCACGTCCCCCACCGCCGTTTTGGGGGACAGCGCCCCCTCGGCGTCCGGCGTTTCGTCCGCGGTGTCCAGCAGCTTAAACAGCCTTTGCAGCGCCGCGTCCGCCGCCTGCAATTGGTGGATAACGGCGCTGATCTCGTTAAACGGCTTGGTGTACTGGTTGGCGTATGAAAGCAGCGCCGCAATCTGCCCGATGGACAGCGCGCCGCGCACCGCCATCAGCCCGCCCACCAGCCCCACCGCCACATACACCAGATGGTTCACAAACCGGGTGACGGGGTTCACCAGCGCGCCGTACAGCTGCGCCTTAAAGCTGTGGCGGTACAGCGTTTCGTTGCGCGCTTCAAAGGCTTTGAGGCTGCTTTCCTCAGCGGAAAAGAAGCTGATCAGCGCATGGTTTTCGGTGCGCTCGCTGACAAAGCCGGTCAGTTCCCCCTGCGTATCCGCCTGCCGGATGAACAGCGTGTGTGACGCCAGCGTGATCCTGCGCGCCACAAGATAGGAAAGCGGCGTCAGCAGCACCACCGTCAGCGTCGCCCACAGGCTGATGGACAGCATGCAGATCAGCGTGCCCACAATGGCCGCCGCGCCCGTCATCAGTTTGGGCACCCCCTGTATAAGGCCGGTGGACACCGCCTCGGCGTCGTGCATCATCAGCGCCATGTAATCGCCCGCGGGTCGCGTATCGATGGCTTTAACCGGCAAAGTGTGCAGCTTTGCATACCCCGCCTTGCGCAGCGTTTCGGCCGTGCGGTAACCGATGTGGTTGGCCGCCTGCATAAGCCCCCACTGCAAAAGGGCGTTTACAATATACAGCACAAACAATAGCTTTACATAATGGACAAGGCCGGAAAAATCCACGCTGGCACCTGCCATGCAGTCCACCGCGCCGCCCACGATCAGAGGGGATACCAGCGTCAGCACGCTGCTGCCGGCGGCCGACAGGGCCGCGGCGGCGAAGGCCAGCTTGGCGAATTTTGTCAGGCGGAGCAGCCTTAACAAACGAACCTTCATGACTGCTCCTCCTTTACCTGCGACTGCCAGATCTCGCGGTACACCGGGCAATTTTGCATCAATTCGTCATGCGTGCCAAGGCCCGCCATGCGCCCCTCGTCCAGCACCAGAATCCGGTCTGCGTGCCGGATGGTGGACACGCGCTGGGAAATCATCACAAAGCTCTTGTCCCCCGCGTTTTCCTGGAGGGCATGGCGCAAAGCGCGCTCGGTCACAAAGTCCAAAGCGCTGAACGCGTCGTCCAGTATCAGCAGATCGCTCTTGCGCGCCAGCGCCCGCGCAATGGTGAGCCGCTGGCGCTGGCCGCCCGAAAAGTTGCGGCCGTTTTCTTCCACCCCGGTGTCCAGCCCCTCTTTTTCGTCGAACAGAAAGCCCGCCTGCGCCATGCGCAGCGCCTTTTCCATCGCGCGGTCGGTGACGGTGTCGTCGCCCATCGCAAGGTTTTCCCGCACGCTGCCGCGCAGCAGCGCCGCCTTCTGCGGCACGATGGCGGCCCGCCTGCGAAGGTCTTTGAGCGGCATCTCCTTGATCGGCTGCCCGGCGACCGACACCGTGCCCTCCGTCGCGTCATAGCCGCGCATGATTAACGCCGCCACGCTGCTTTTGCCCGAGCCCGTGCCGCCGATGACGCCGAGGGTCTGGCCCTTTTTTAAGGTAAAGCTGATGTCATGCAGCGCGGATTTGCCGTCGGGATAGCTGAGGGACACATGGTCAAACCGCAGCATCTCGTCGGTATCCGGCATCAGCTTGTTCGTCCACCTGACGTCCTTCACCGCGGGCGCGCAGTCCATCAGTTCGCCGATGCGGCGCGCCGAAGCGCCCGCCCTGGTGTACAGCATCACCAGATTGGCCACGATGCCCGTTTGCAGAAGAATCTGCGCCAGATACTCAATGAAGGCAATGATGACGCCCACCTTGACGGCCCCCGCCTCCACGCGCCTGGCCCCCAGCATGAGGACGCCCAGAATGCCAAGGTTCATGATGACCGATGTGGCGGGCGACAGAAGGGCGGACAGGCGCCCCGCCCGCAGCGCTTCCCCGGCATACTGCTGCGCGGCGTCGCGGAAGCGGCGGCGCACCTCTTTTTCCCTTGAAAAGGCGCGGATCACGCGCGTGCCCGACAGCGTTTCGCGCGTCACAAGGCCCACCCTGTCCAATAGCTTTTGCAGCTTCGCAAAGCGCGGCGCGGTCAGGCGCAGCACCAGATACATGCACAGCGCGATCAGCGGCGTCGTCACCAGAAAGACGGCGGACAGCTTCACATCCAGCGCGACGGCCATCACGATGGAGCCCACCGTGAGAAACGGCGCGCGCGGCACAAGGCGGATCAGCATGGCGAGCCCCTCCTGCAGGGTGTTGACATCGCCCGTCAGGCGCGTCACCAGGCTGGCCGCGCCCAAGCGGTCCACATCCTGCCTGGAAAGCGTGCCGAGCTTTTCAAAGGCGTCGCGCCGAAGGTCCGCCCCAAAGCGGGTGGACGCCTTGGTGGCTACCACCTGGCACACCAGCGCGCACAGGATGCCGATGACGGCCAGCAGCACCATCAGCCCCGCTTTCCGCCATATCAGAGCGCTGTCCCGCATCGCAGCGCCCTGATCGATCAGGGCGGCCATCACCAGGGGGATCAGCAGCTCCAGCACCGCTTCGCACAGCTTAAAGAACGCGCCCAGCAGGATGCTGTCGCGGAAACGCGCAAAATACTCTTTCAGAAACGACAAAGGCTCACCTCATCCTGCCATCGGCACATGGAAATGCCCCCACTGCGCGCGGAGGCATGATGGCTTGTTTTTACCCCACCGTTTCCGGGGCCTGCGTAGCTGCCGGCGGTTCCGCCGTCGGCACAAGGGAGGGAAGGGGCGTCAGCGCCTGCACGGGCTCGGGCGTTTTTTCGGGCGCGGGCATATCGGTGGGCAGCGGCGTCGGGGCGGCCGACTGCATGAACAGCGTTTCCAGCAGCTTCTTATCCGCCGTGCCGTTCACGCGCTTGCCGATGGAGCGCTGGTAGTCGCCCACCGCTTTCTTGGTGCCCTCGCGGAATTCGCCCGTCACGCTGCCGGTATAAAGGCCCAGCTCTTTCAGCTTGTTTTGCAGGAAGAATACATCCTCGCCCTTGTCGCCCACCTTCAAATTGCGGGTCACGGCGGGCGGCGTGAAGGGGTTGTACGCCGGCATCGCGCCCGGGGTAGGCGTGACGGGGTGGGCGTAAATGGCCTTGCTGTACGGCGCGGGCTTGTGCGCGGCTTTCAATTCCGGGTCGGCGGGTAAATCCTCCCGGATATTGACCTTGGTGCCCGCGCCCGCGTTAAAGTAAATCCACTTGGCATCCTGCAGCGTCAGACGGATGCAGCCGTGAGAAGCTGTCTTGCCCAGCCGGTTCACCGACTTCATGTTGACGGCCTTATTGTCGTTGCGGCTGTAAATGACGGAATGAAAGGCGATCTCCGGCGTAATCTTGACCCAGTACTGCGCCTTGCCGCCGCCCCAGTTGGGGAACTCGGCCCAGCGGGCGCGGCGCCCGGTCAAGGTATATTCGCCGGGCTTGCTGGGGTAGGAGGGCGTGCCGGTAGAACACCACATGGCGCGGATAAAATTGTTGTATTCGCCCGAAGCGTCGGGGCCGTAGATTTTAATCAGCTGGTTGGTCACGTCCACTTCCAGCTGGTAGGGCGGGGGCGTGGGCACGGGCGAGGGCTTGGGCGGGTCCTTGGGACCCGCCACATCCTCCGCGTAGAGGGCGTTCCATGTATCCTCGGTGACGATGCCGTTGTTAGGCAGGCCGTTCTGCTTCTGGAACTTTTCCAGCGCTTCCTGCGTATGGCGGTAAAAGCCCTCGGTGGTCTTGCGGGTAAAGTAGCCCAGCTCCTTCAAACGCTCCTGCACCTGCTGCACGCGCTTGCCCTTGCTGCCGTAGGACAGCTTGCCGGGATAGGCAAGGTTGGGCGTCGGGGTGGGCGCCGGCACCGGCGTCGCGGTGGCGTTGGGGTCGGGCGTGGGCGTCGCAACATCGTCGCTGTACACTTTCATCTGCGTGTCCACATCGGCTACGCCCGTTTCTTCCAGCCCGTTATCCTTCTGGAAAGCGGCAATGGCTTGGGCGCTGCCGTCCAGGAACTTGCCGCTGATTTTGCCCGTATAGTAGCCCAGCTCGCTCAATCGCGTCTGCAAACGGGTTACGTCCTTGCCCTCCACGCCCTTTTTGATGGGGCGCAGGCAGTCGCCGTAAATGATCTGCAGGGTTTCCATGTCGGCGTCGCCCGTTGCTTTCAGGCCGTAGGCTTCCTGCACCTTTTTGACCGCGTCGCGGGTGGCGTTCAGGTAATTGCCCGTCACCTTGGCGGTATAGTAGTACACGTCCTTAAGCCTTGTCTGCAGGCTGCGCACCTCGTCGCCCTTATCGCCGTATTTCAGCGGGCGCGTTTCGGACGCCACCATCACCACTTCGTCATCGGGAACGCCTGCCGTGTCCTCGGTTTCTTCGGTCATCAGCCCCATCGCGGGCAGCAGCATGGCGACCAGCAAAAGGTAAATCATCAAACGCTTCATCGCAAGCCTCTTCCTTCCATTCGATACTCCCCTGCATTGTAATAAAGTCTTCATATTTTTGCAAGGAAATATTTGTAAATTACGCTTCTTCGCGGTCGGCCAGACGGTCGCCCATGATGACGCCCATGACGGAAGCCATCATCAGCCCGCGCGTCCAGCCGCTGGAATCGCCCAGCGTGTGCAGGTTTTGGATGTTGGTGTTGAGGTCCCTGTCCATTTTGACGCGGTTGGAATAGAACTTCAGCTCCGGCGAGTACAGCAGCGTTTCGCGCGCGGCAAAGCCCGGCACCACCATTTCCATGGCCTGTATAAAGTTGATGATGTTGGTCATCGCGCGGTAGGGCATCCCCGCCGTGATATCGCCCGCCACGGCGTCGGGCAGGGTGGGCCTTATGTTGGAGCGCGTCAGCTCTTTTTCCCAGGTGCGCTTGCCGTCCAGAATGTCGCCGAAGCGCTGCACCAGTATGCTGCCGTTGGCCAGCATATTGGTCAGTTCCCCCACCTTCTGCGCGTAGGCGATGGGCTGGTTAAAGGGATACGTAAAGTTATGGCTGCACAGGATGGACAAATTGGTGTTGTCGCTCTTTAAATCCTTATAGCTGTGGCCGTTCACCACCGCCAGATCGTTGTCGTAGTTTTCCTGCGAAACAAAGCCGCCCGGGTTCTGGCAGAAGGTGCGCACCCTGTCCTTGAAGGGCTTGGGGTAGCCGATCAGCTTGCTTTCGTACAGCGCGCCGTTCACTTCCTCCATCACCTCGTTGCGCACTTCCACGCGCACGCCGATGTCCACCGTGCCGGGCTGATGGGCGATATGATGCTCCTCGCACAGCTTTTCCAGCCAGTCCGCCCCGCGGCGGCCCGTGGCGACGACGGTGGAGGCGGCGGAAATGTCCATCGCTTCCCCGGTGCGCGCGTTCTGCAGGGAAACGCCCACGCAGGTATCGCCATTTAACATCAGGTTGGTGCAGTTCCAGCCGAACAGTATCTCTACCCCGCTGTCCAAAAGGTGCCGCTGGATGGCCCCGTAAATGCCCTGCGCCTTCTCGGTGCCCATGTGCCGGATGGGGCAGTCCACCAGCTTGAGGCCCGCCTGTATGGCGCGCTTTCTGATCTCCTTGATCTTGTCCAGATGCTCCAGCCCCTCGATGTGCTCGTCGGCCCCGAACTCCAGATAGATTTTGTCGGTGTAGTCGATCATATCCTGCGCATAGCTTTCCCCTACCAGTTCGGGCAGCTGCCCGCCCACCTCGTAGGAAAGGGACAGCTTTCCATCCGAAAAAGCGCCCGCTCCCGAAAAGCCGGTGGTGATGTGGCAGTAGGGGCGGCAGTTGACGCAGCGCCCCGTTTTTTCCTTGGGGCAGCGCCGCTTTTCCACCGGCGCGCCCTTTTCGACCAGTATGATCTTTTTCCTTGTGCCGCGCTTCAATAGCTGCAGCGCCGTAAAAATGCCCGCGGGTCCCGCGCCGATGATGACCAGATCACATTTCATGCTCGCTTCATTCCTCTTTCAGACAAGGCTTTCATCCCACAAAACAGTGTATCGGTTTTGCGGGGGAAAGTCAATCTTAACAGGATAGAAGCATATAATGAAGCGTCGCTCCCGGTCACCGGCGCGGGGCCGGGAGAATCAGAGCCGATCTTCCTCCATCAGGTGGAGTTTTCTCTTTAAGACCACGCCCTGCACAATCAGCAGCAAAAACAGCAGCCCGCAGCCGCCGCCCAGCAGCCAGACGATAAGGGGCGTTTCCTTTTTATCGGTCCTGTCTGCGTTTTCCAGCACAGCGGGCAGTTTTTCCTGCACGGTTAATGCAAGCGGCATCGTCATGCTGTCCTTATTGCCGCTCGCGTCTTCAAAATCCACCCGAAGCTGTCCTTCCGCTTTTCCGATCGGAAGCTCCTGTGTGCGCAGGCTCATTTTGGCCGTCTTTGTTTCCCCGGCGGCCAGCGTGCCGACCAGCACGCTCTGGGGCGCTTTCATGTTGGACAGTGTCAGCGTGGCCAGCACATTCCGCACCTCCCCCACCCCCATATTCATCAGCGGCAGCGTCAGCGCGGCTACATCGCCCTGTATCACGCTGCCCGGCATGTCGATGCCGCCCTGCATCAGCCTCATTTCCTGCCGGGTGGGCAGCGTCAGGCTTTCCTCCCATGTTTCCTTCGCGCCGAGCGAGCGGTACGAAAACTTGAACGTCAGCGTATGCAGGCTGGCGGCCGCCTTTGGAGAAACGGACAGGGGGATGTCCGCCGTTTGAACGCCCAGAGGCGGTATATCTCCCACCGGGATCAGGCTTTTTCCCACCGTCAGCACATCGCCGGTGGGTTCTGCCACCTGTACGCGCATATCCTGCCAGTATTGGGTTCTGTTGGGGTTTTGAACGGTCAGGCGCAGCGCCGTCTGTTCGCCGGCGATCAGTTCGGCATCGGCGGCCATGGCGGGGGTCCCGTTTTCCATGCTCTCCTTCCCGTCTCGAATACGGATCACCATAGGGTGCTCTGTTCTCATGAGAACGCCGCCCGCGTCCTTGCCCTCTATGCGCACCTTGCAGGCATAGTCGCCGTTTTTTCTGCCCGGCAGCAGGGACAGGCTCAGCTTGCCGCGAACCGGCCCCTTTGGGGGCACGGCATACGACGCGCCCATGTTCTGGTGCGCAAAGGGCGACAGCCTTTCATCCTCCGGCACGAGGGACACCTGAATTTTCCGCACCGCGGCGTGCACCTCGATGGGCAGGTGGATGGTCATCCCATCCCCTTCCGCCTGCGGCTCATAGCCCTGCCCGTAGGCCCGCTCCATGCCCGGCAGAATCTCGGTCTGGCTGATCAGGAAAGGCGCTTCTTCCGCAAAAGCAGTATAAAAAGGAAGAATCAACAGCATAAGCAGCATCCATTTTTTCATTTTCACAGCTCCCGTATGTTTTCGACCACGCTTTTGTTCATCGTTCCCCGGATGCGCAGCCTGAGCAGCAGCATGCAGCAGGCTGCCAGCAGCAGGGCGTAGAGGATGGTGAAGGGAAGCGTCCGCACGATATCCCCCCACCCCTCCGACAGCGCGGCCGGCAGCACGGCGCTTGCAAGCAGGCCGCAGGATATGCCGATGCCCAGCGCCAGCAGCATCTGCCACAGATAGCACCCGTAGATGGCGCGCTCGTCCGCGCCGACGGCCCGAAGGGTGCCAATCAGGCGCTGCTCCGCCGCGATGCGGCGCGTGGCCTGCCCGGTGGCCATGCTGACCGACACGCAGAACAGCAGCAGGCTTACCGCCGAAAGCGCCGCCATCATGCGTTTGGCCGAGGCCGCGGACTCCCGTTCGCTTTTGAGCGCGTTCAACACCATGGCTCTATCGCTGCGCGCCGCGATGCTTTCCAGCGCCCGGGTCAGCTCCTCCTCCTCCGCCTGCGTGGGCGTTCTGGTCAGATAAATGCGCAGCCATGTGTTGCCTTCCAGGTCAAACCCCATCGCCCGCCACCCTTTTTCGGTGGTGCAGACACACAGGTCGCCAAACCTTTCTCCCGGTATCAGGCGCCCGATCGCCGGCTGCGCCCGCTCCACGATGGAAGAACGGTACCTTTCCTTTAGCGCCTGCGCGGTGCGCACGCCTTTTTCATCCGGCAACGGAAGGCTTCCGTCCTCGGCAAGGCGCATCAGGTTCAGGCGGTCGCCGACGGCAAACTGCCCTTTGTTGGTCTTGACGGCGACAGGATTCTCTCTTTTGTTCGCAGTTTCCTCCAGAAAGCGTTCGCCGCTGCCCGTCACTTCGGAGTAGAGGTAAAGATCGGGCGCGGCCAGCAGCACCTCCCTGCCTTCGTCGATGGCCGCCAGATCGACGCCTTCGAGATTCGGCACATCAAGGCCGCTCAGGTCGCTGACGATGTGGACTCTGCAGTAAATCGGCCTTCCCCCGGTGCCAAAGGCTTCCCGAAACGCCGCTACGCTTTCATCCGTATCGAGCCGAGACATCCATAACATCCTCTGGCTTTCCCTGTCGCCCGGCGTTACCGGGTAGCCCGCCCTTTCGATCGCGTCCAGGTCAAAGGGACGCACATAGTCGGTCTCCTTCTCCAGCACCAGGACGGCATAATCGACGGATTCCACCTCCACCTTTTTGATCAGCGGAAGGGCGCGTATCTGCTCGATATCGCCCGCGCTCAGCCCACGCGCCGATTCTGTTCTTTTGATAAAGCCGTTGAAAGAGACCGCGCCGCCGCCGGAAACCCGGTAGGCGGAAGCCTCCCGCCCCTCGCGGCTGATCGCATACTGCAGCGAACCGACAAGCACCGTCGTCAGCACGAGCAGCAGGCTGATCAGAAGCGAAAGGCCGATCATCCCGGTCGGACGCGCGAACAGCTGCCGCGCCGCGATCAGATGGGGAACGGAGAACCTTGTCCTGCTTTTCTGCGTTTTCATGCGGCGCAGCAGCGCCGTGTCCCGCATGACGCCCAGGGGATAGGTTCTGCTGGCGCGCAGGAGAGGGAAAAAGGCCGAAACCAGCAATACCACAGCGGAGAACACCACCGCGGCGCCCAGCACCAGAGGGTTGGGGCGAAAAACAAAGTGTTCCGGGAAAAGACGTCCCACCGAAAAGAAAATGCCGCAGGCGGCCAGCAGCGCGGGCGGGGCCGTGATCAGCGCGATCAGCCAGGCTTCCCGGCCGAAAATGCGCCGGATCTGCCGTTTGGTCGCCCCGACAGCGCGCAGCATGGCTATTTCTTCCGTCCGCTTCATCAGGATAGAAGACATTGCGCCGGAAATGCCCACGCCGACGGAGATCATCAGCGCGCCGCCGAACAGCCCCGCATAGACGGCGAGCATTGTCGGCCCCTTATCCACATTGTCCCCCACGCCAATAATGTCCCCGTTTGCGCCAATGCCGTACATGAATTCGCCAAAGTGCTGCTCCATGTACTTAAGCGCGGTGCCATGGCCGACGCCGGGCGCATAGTGCATCAGCTTATGAACAGCCTGCCTTCCCCTTTTCATGGGCGGCTCCTGTTCAGATATCAGAACGGAAGGGAATATTTCCACACCGCCGGAATCGTACCCTTCCTTTTTAAAGCGGCCGCTCTGATCCTGCAGGATGCCGACAACGGAGAAGGTTCTTTCTTCCGCCTCACCGCCCAAGGGCAGCAGAGAAAGCTTAAGCTTCTCGCCCAATTTGGCTTTCAGCGCATCGGCCGCCATTTCTTCGATGGCGGCTTCGCCCGCCTGCTCGGGCAGCCTTCCTTCCAGCGCCTTTCTTTGCAGCATCTTTTCCGCCTGCGCGTCATAGGCGCCCACGTATTCTTTCGTATCCGCAACCCTTGCGGACACCAGCACATGGCCGATTTCGGGCTTAAACAGGCGCGTACCCAAAAGGGTTTCGTCATCCACGTATGCGTCCGGCAGATAGGCATCCAGCGTGCCCAACACCCGGCTCGTCTTCCGTTTCATGGACTGATAGACGCCATCTGCCGCCATCAGGGTGGCAAGCATAAAAAAGACGGACAAAAAGATGCCCAGCGTCAGCGCCCTGTACTGCCCGCGGTTCTGCCTGAAGCCTGCGCCGGCCACACGGTTGATCGACAAGCGTTTCATGGCTGCTCGACCTTTCCGTCGCATAAGCGGATGATTCTCTCCGCCTGCTCGGCGACATTCAGGTCGTGGGTCACCATAATCAGTGTAATGCCCAGTTCCGACGACACCTGCTGCAGCAGCGTCAGCACCTCGCGCCCCACCTTGCCGTCCAGATTGCCCGTCGGTTCGTCCGCGAACAGAACAGCAGGCTTGTTGGCGATGGCCCGCGCAACGGAAACGCGCTGCTGCTGGCCGCCCGACAGCGCGGACGGAAGATGCGTCAGCCTGTCCCCGATGCCCAGCATTTGAATGACCCGATCAAGATAGGCTTCGTCGGGCCTTTTGCCGTCCAGCATCACAGGCAGCAGGATGTTTTCCATGGCGGACAGCTCTTTCACCAGATGATAGCTTTGAAACACAAAGCCGAACCGCCGCCTGCGCAGCACGGAAAGCTGGTTGTCCCGGTACGCGTACAGGTCGTGGTTCTGGTAATAGACTTTGCCATCCGTCGGGCGGTCAAGGCCGCTGAGCAGGTGCAGCAGCGTGGATTTTCCCGAGCCGCTGGGCCCGGTCACGGCGGTAAAGCTGCCCTGTTCAAAAGACAGGCTTACCTTGTTCAATGCATCCACCCGGGCTTCGCCGCTCAGGTAGGTCTTGGTCAGGTTTTCACAGCGAAGGATTTCCATCATTCCATCCCCTCCCGATACCATTGTATCCGCCCTGAGTGACGAACAGGTGTCGCCAGCCTTACGTTTTCGTAAGAAAGCGTCAAAAAAAGCAGCGAATCAGCGATCGATCAGCTGCTTTTCATACAAGGGGATACAGATGACAATTTTAAGCCCCCCGGCGTGGTTTTCACAGGTGAGGCTGCCGTGATGCCTTCTCACGATCTCCCTGACCATGGCAAGGCCGATGCCCGTGCCCTCCCCCGCCGCGGTTTTGGAGCGGTAGAAGCGCTCAAACAGATGCGGCAGGTCTTCCCTGTCCACCCCGCCGCCGTCGTCCTGCACGGTTAAAAAAACGGCATTGTCCGTACATTCCGTTTTGAAGGCGACATGGCCATCGTCCTTCGTATGCCCGCAGGCATTTTTCAGCAGGTTATGGATGGCCTCCGTCAGCCAATGCTGATCGCAGTGCAGGGTGGCCGTACCCGTAACGGTAAAACGCTTATGCGGATACAGCGGGCGCAGGGGGTGCAGCGCCTCCTCCGCCATGGCGCGCGTGTCGGCCGCGTCAAAGTGAAAGCGGTACCCGTCGGCGCACAAGCGTTCCAAACGCAGCAGGGCGTAAATCAGTTTTTCCATGTGGTCGATCTGGCGCAGCTCCTGCTCCTGATGCTTGCCCGCATCCATTTCACAAAACAGGCGAAGGGAGGCGAGCGGCGTTTTCAATTGATGCGAAATATCCAGCAGCAGCCGGTTCATATACTGCTGCTCCGCCGCTCCGCGCGCTTTCAGGTAGACCAGCCTCTCCGTCAGGTCGCTGACGCCGTTTTCCAGCCCCGCAAAGGCATCCTCCTTCACGCTGAAAGGAAGCGGCTCGGTTTCGTTTGAAAGAAAGCGCTCGATTTTTTCGGTCAGCATTCGCATCCGTTTCCGCTGCGCAAACACATAAAGAAGGCTGAAAGCGAGCGGCGCTGCCAGCCCCGCGCACAAAAGGATCATTCCGACCATTGATAGCCGACCCCCCTGATGGTCTTGATATGGTCGCCCCGCAGTTTCTCCCTCAGCCTGCTCATGTGGACGGACAGGGTGTTATCGTCGATGAAACGCCCTTCCTGATCCCACAAAAGGGAAAGCAAACGGGATCTCGTCACGATGCCGTCGGTGCCCGCCAATGTCGTCAGCAGCTTATATTCCGTCAGCGTCAGGTTAAGCTGATGGCCGTCCTGTTTGACCGTCATGCGCGTTTCGTCGATGTCGAGGCCGCGCGCATGGGGCGCGGGAGGCGCGGCGCCGCGCAGCAGCGCCCGGATGCGGCTGAGCAGCTCCAGCATCCTGAACGGCTTGGTCACATAGTCGTTCCCGCCGGCATCCAGCCCGCGCACGATGTCCATTTCTTCATCGCGCGCGGTCAGAAAAAGGACGGGGGCAAAAAAGCCCGTTTCGCGCCACCGTTTGCACAGCGTAACGCCGTCCATGTCCGGCAGCCCGACATCCAGCACGACAAGATCGGCCGGCCCGCCACGGATCAGCGCGTCCGCGCGGGCGGCCGTGTCCGCCGTTTCCACTCGATAGCCTTCCCCCGTCAGCAGTTCCTGAAGGCCCTGCCGCAAATACCGATCGTCCTCCACCAGTACGATACGCTGCGCCATTTGCTCCTCCTCTGCGCTTGTGACACGGCCGCCCGGCTTCCGCCCATCGCCCCATGTCTTCGACCGTCACACGCCATACGGGAACAGTATACAATAAAAGCGGCGCCGCCGCCACGGCTAACCGCTGACGGCGGTTCGGCGTAACAGGCCCCTCTAATGAGGAGAAAAAGAGATTCGGCGTTTCCTCCGTCATGTCGCGGTTGCAAAAAGTGCCCATTCATTCTATAATAATCAGAGTATTGTGAGAGAAGTATGGAAAAGCCCCTGCTTTTCTCAGTCTTGGAGGGGGATTTTCTGCATGGATCTTCGTGCGCAGTTCGATAAATTGAAGGGCGTCTTCACCGTGGGGGAAGGCAACAGCTGGCTGCTGGGCGACAGCGCCCGGTCTAAGGGGCAGCGTTCCGCAAGGGATAACGCGCCGCAGGCGGATTATGGCTATGACGAAACAGCCGAATACGCCGGGCAGACCGCCTATCCGCAGCAGGGCGCGTATCAGCCGCAACAGGCCGCTTACCCGCAGCAGAATGCGTATCAGCCACAACAGGCCGCCTATCCTCAGCAGGGCGCCTATCAGCAGCAGGCTGCCTATCCCCAGCAGGGCGCTTACCAGCCGCAAAACGCCTACCAGCAGCCTGTTCAGCAGCCCTACCCGCAAAACCCCGGCTATGCCGCCCAGCCGATGCAGGGCTACGGCTTCCAGCCCGCGCCCGAAGCGCAGATGGAAACGCCGGCCTTCCAATCGCAGTTCGCGCCCAACGCGCGCGCGCAGCAGCCCGCCCAGCCGCAGCGCAACCGCCGCAGCCAGCAGCATCAGCAGGAAAGTGCCCCCGAAAACATCGTGCCCTTTCCCGGCGCGGAAAGCGTCAAAGCGGTGCAGCCGATGGACGCCTATGTCATCAACGTCTTCAACATTCAGGCGTGCCGCCAGGCCATGAGCTGCCTGCGCCGCGGCCAGTGCACGCTGATCATCATGGATCAGCTGACCGACCGCAACGAGACGCGCCGCTTTGTGGACATGCTGACCGGCGCCTGCTATGCCCTGGGCGGCACGATGACGCGCCTCTCCACGCGCATCGGCTTTTACCTGATGGCGCCGCCCACCATGACGGTGTACACCGACGCCGTGACCTCCAACGCCAACAGCGCCCGCCCGCAGGCCCAGATGCCGTTGCGTCAAACCGCGCAGGATTTTATGGCGCAGGTGATGCCGGAAGCGCCGCAGATGGCCTTCCAGCAGCGCCAGCCCCGGCAGGAGGCCCCGCAAACAGGCTATGCGCCCGACGCGCGCGGCTACGCGGGGTACGAACAGCCGGCCTACGACCCTTCCCTGCAGGCGGGGTATGAAGCGGACAGCGAATACACGAACGACCAGCAACAACGATACGCTGCGCTGTAAGGCGCATCGAAAGGAGATAATGCTATGCCCATCACCGTCACGATGATCGAGGAAAAAGAGTTCAAGACCAAGGTCCGCGGCTACGACCCCATGGAAGTAGACGAGTTTCTGGATGATATCTGCGACGAAATGATCTCCATGCAGGAGACCATTCAGTCCCTCCGCGAGAAGCTGAAGCAGCAGGAAGCCGCGCCCGCCTTTATCCCGCCGCTGCCCATCACGGCGCCCGCGCCCCTCGCCCCCACCCCCGCGCCCCAGCAGAGCGGCCTCCCGAACGATGTGGAGACCGCGCAGATGCTGCTGGCCAAAACGCAGCGCGCCTGCGACGAAACGCTGGCCGAAGCGAAAAAGCGGGCGGACGAGATCATCCGGGAAGCCGAGGACATGGTGCCCGACCCCGAATTGACGGATCTTGAAGCCCAGCGCGACAGGCTGCGCA
Source organism: uncultured Oscillospiraceae bacterium (assembly GCA_964522425.1). Taxonomy (GTDB): domain Bacteria; phylum Bacillota; class Clostridia; order Christensenellales; family Aristaeellaceae; genus DTU024. The sequence continues at coordinate 19,513 of CAZFUT010000010.1, read as the reverse complement.
AGGAAATCGAAACCCTGAAAGATGACCTTGATTCCTTCCGCAGCAAGTTCCGCAGCCTCCTGCAGAACCAGAACGACCTGCTGGATGAGGGCATTTCCAAATGAGGCTGGGATCGCTGGAAGCCGGCGGCACCAAGATGGTGATGGGGGTCATGGACGAATCGATGAGGATTCTCCGCTCCTCCTCCTGCCCGACGAGGATGCCCGATGAAACGATGCGGGATGTTCTCTCCTTCTTTGAAGGGGAAGAACTGGACGCGTTCGGCATCGCCACCTTCGGCCCGGTCGATCTGCACTCAGAGTCCCCTGCCTACGGCAACATCACCAGCACGCCCAAGCTGGCGTGGCGCGATTTCCCGCTGATGAGGACGGTGCGGGAAGCGCTGCAAGTGCCCTGCGCCATCGATACCGACGTCAACGCGGCCGCTTTGGCCGAGGCGCGCATCGGCGCGGCGGCGGGCCTCCAAAACTGCCTGTACCTGACCATCGGCACGGGCATCGGCGGCGGCTTGCTGGCCGAGGGCAACCTGGTGCACGGGCTTGTCCACCCCGAATGGGGCCACCTGATGCTCTCCCGCCGGGAGGACGACCCCATGACGCGCGGCGTCTGCCCCTACCACCCCATCTGCGTCGAGGGGCTGGCCTCCGGGCCCAGCATGCAGGCGCGCTGGGGCATGCCCGCCAGCGAACTGCCCGACGACCACCGCGGATGGGATCTGGAAGCCTACTACCTTGCGCAGATCTGCACCACGGCGCTTCTGACCGTGTCCAGCGAGCGCATCATACTGGGCGGCGGCGTCATGCACCACACGGCGCTTTTCCCCATGATCCACCGCCACCTGTCGCAGATGCTGGGCGGGTACATCGTGTCCCCCGCCGTGAACGATCTTGCGTCCCTCGTATGCGCCCCCGCGCTCTACCCCAATTCCGGGCTGATCGGCGGCGCGCTGCTGGCGCTGGACAAAGCGAACGGCGTCCGCTGATACCATGCTCATATCCTATGGGCCGCGCCTGCGGCTCGTTTTCATGTTTCATGTTTTATTGAGCGTTTCCGATACTGATGAAGCCATCGGACAAAAGGAAGGGATATCGTGTTAACCGTCGTCTTTTTCGCGCTGTGGCTGATCTTTAACGGCCGCTTCACGGTGGAACTGGCGCTGTTCGGCCTTGCGATTTCCATAGGGCTGACGGTGTTTGCGCGGCGCTTTATGCTGGAGAACTGGTCGATCCGCAAGGAGCTGGCCATTCTTTGCCGCGCGCCCGCTTTTCTGCGCTACTGCTGGCTGCTGGTGAAAGAAATCACGGTGGCCAACGAGCAGGTGCTCAAGCTCATCCTCTCCGAACGCAGGGAGGTGCAGCCCAAGCTGGCAAAATTCAAAACAAAGCTCGCTTCCCCCGTTTCGCGGGTGATACTGGCCGACTGCATCACGCTGACGCCCGGCACCATCACGGTGAGCCTGGAAGACGACACCTACGTTGTGCACTGCCTGGATGAAGCGTTCGAAGACGGGCTGGTCGATTCCAGCTTTGAACAGCGCCTGCATGACATCGAGCAGATCGGACAGGGAAAGGAGGACGCCCATGCTTAACGCCGCATACCAGACGCTGTACACGCTGTCGCTGGTGGTGCTCTCCTTGCTGCTGATCTTCTGCTTTATCCGCGCGCTGAAGGGCCCCAGCATTGCCGACCGCATCGTGTCCATCAACATGATCGGCACACAGGTCATCGCCATCATCTGCATCCTCGGCCTGATGCTCAAAGAGGGGTATCTGGCGGATGTCGCCATCATCTACGCGATGATTTCCTTCCTCGCGGTGGTGGTGCTGTGCAAGGTCTATTTGGGCGTCTACTGGCGCAGCAGGGAAAAGGAGGCTGAGCGGCATGACATCGGCCGTTAACGCCGTCCGGTTTCTGGCAACCGCCGTCTGCCTTGCGATGGGGCTTTTCATCCTGGTTGCATCGGTGCGCGGCGTCTACAAGTTTCATTATGTGCTCAACCGTATGCACGCCGCCGCCATGGGCGACACGCTGGGCATCCTGTTCGTGCTGCTGGGGCTGATCGTTTCGGCAAGCGATCTGTGGCTGATCGTCAAGCTGATCCTGATCATCGTTTTCCTGTGGATCGCCAACCCCGTCGGCAGCCATCTGATCGCGCGGCTGGAAGTCAACACCAACCCCATCTGGGAAAAAGACCTTGACCGATTGCAGGCGGAGGAGGAACATCATGGACGTCTTTAAGCTGTTTCTGCTGGTGATGCTGGTCGTCTGCGCCCTCTCGGTCAGCCTGACCCGCAGCCTTTTGTCCTCCATCATCGTATTCATGGCGTACAGCCTGGTGATGAGCGTGATCTGGATACTGCTCGAATCGCCCGACCTTGCCATCACCGAGGCCGCCGTGGGCGCGGGCGTCACCACCATATTGTTCTTTGTCACCCTCAAAAAAATCCATGCCATCAAGGGGGCCGACCGCCATGAGTAAGCGCAGAACCGACTGGGCCCTGACCCCGCAGGGGCGCTTTCTGCGCTGGATGCGCTTTGGCTCCGAGCCCATGGACGACCTGCTGGCAGACAGGATCAACGAAAGGCAGACGGAAAACGCCGTGCCGGAAGCGTCCGACGCCTCCGCCCACCAAATGCTTCGGGAACAGGATAAGAGGGACATAGAGAGCGAGGCGAAAATCGCCCGCGACCTGCAGGTGTGGACGAGCACCCGCGGCAAAAAGATCATGAGCCGCGTGTACAGCGTGCTGTCGGTGGCCATCTGCCTGACCATGATCTTTTTCCTCCTGAAGACCGTAGCGGCCATGCCGCGCTTCGGCGACGCGCAATCGCCCACCAACAACGAGGTGGCCGCGCGCTACATCGAAAAGGGGCTGGAGGAAACGGGCGCCGTCAACATCGTGGCCGGCATGATCCTGGACTACCGCGCCTTTGATACCCTGGGCGAATCGACGGTGCTGTTCATCGCCGCCTGCGCGGTGCTGATCCTGCTTCGCATCGACCGCCGGGAAGACGGCACGCCCACGGAGGAGCTGATCGCCGCCGAAGCGGACGACCGGCAGTATGAGCCCAAGGGCGACCATATTCTGCAGGGCAGCGCCATGCTGCTGACGCCGCTGGTATTTTTGCTGGGCATCTATGTGATACTCAACGGCCACCTCTCCCCCGGCGGCGGGTTTTCGGGCGGCTCCATCATCGGGGCGGGGCTCATCCTCTATTTGAACGCTTTCGGCTTTGCCAAAGCGTCCAGGTTCTTTACCTACAAGACCTTCACCACGGTGAGCCTGATTTCGCTGTCCTTTTACGCGCTGGCCAAAACCTATTCGTTCTACTGCGGGGCCAACGGCCTGCACAGCGGCATCCCCCTGGGTACGCCCGGCGCCATCCTTTCTTCCGGGCTGATCCTGCCGCTGAACATCTGCGTCGGCATGGTCGTTGCCTGCACCATGTATGTGTTCTATGCCCTGTTCCGCAAGGGCGGGATATGAGGAGAGCCGTATGACAGAGCTGCTTTTTTCCAACCTTGAACAGACCTTTTCGGTGATTCTGTTCGGCATCGGCTTTACGCTGCTGATGCTGCACCGCAACCTCATCAAAAAGATCATCGGCTTGAACATCATGGACACCGCCGTCTACCTCTTTCTGACCTCGATGGGCTATATCGCGGGCCGCGACGCCCCCATCGTGGTGGACGGCGTGACCAGCGTGGAAAGGTACATCAACCCCATCCCCTCCGGCCTTGTGCTGACGGGCATCGTGGTGTCGGTCAGCTTTACCGCCATATCGCTGGCGCTGGTCATCCGCCTCTACCGCCGCTACGGCACCCTGGACATCGACCAGATCACCCTCCTTGCCAGAAAGGAGGCGCGGTAAATGGCGCTGGTACAGAATTTTCCCTTTTTCAGCATCCTCCTGTGCATGTTTTCCGGCATCGTGACCAGCGTATTAAACCACAGGGCGGCGCGGTATCTGACCATCCTCGTTGCCTTCCTTGTGTTTGCGATGAGCGCCGCGCTCTGGCAGTTCACCAGCCACATGCAGGGCAGCTACACCTTTATGATGGGCCATTTCCCCGCCCCCTTCGGCAATGAACTGCAGATCGGGCGGCTGGAGGCCATGATGGCGGCGGTGTTTTCCCTCATCATGCTGCTGACGCTGCTTTCCGGCCTCTGGTCGCTCGACTCGCACGCCGGAAAACAGAAACAGAACCTGTACTTCATCATGCTGGATCTGGCGCTGGCCGCGCTGCTGGTGATGCTGTACACCAACGACCTGTTCACCGCCTATGTGTTCATCGAAATCAACACCATCGCGGCCTGCGCCCTCATCATGATCCGTCAAAACGGGCATACGCTGGTGGCCGCCACGCGGTATCTGGTGATGAACCTGCTGGCCAGCGGCTTAACCCTGCTTGGCATCTCCATGCTGTACGGCATTACGGGGCACCTGCTCATGCCGCAGCTGAAAGAATCGGTGGCTGCGCTGTACCGGACGGGCGCCTACCGCCTGCCGCTGACGGTGGTGATCCTTCTAATCACGGTGGGCCTTGGCATCAAGAGCGCGCTCTTTCCCTTCCATTCATGGGCGCCGGGCGCCTACTCCGCCGCCCCGCCCGTATCGGGCGGCATCCTGTCGGGTCTGGTGTCCAAGGGCTATATTTTCCTTTTGATTAAATTCTTTTACCGCGTCATCGGCATCGATGTGGTGCGCAGCGAACACATCCTGGATGTGCTGTTCGTTTTCGGCATCCTTGGCATGATCTTCGGCTCCATCGCCGCCATCCGGCAGAAGGATATCCGAAGGATGATCGCCTATTCCTCCGTCGCCCAAATCGGCTATATCTACATGGGCATCGGCATGGGCAGCGTCGCCGGTGTGGCGGCGGCGCTGTTCCACATGCTGACGCACGCGGCGGTCAAGCCCGGGCTGTTCACCTCCGCCGAAATGCTCAGCGAAGTGTCGGGAGAACACAAGCGCTTCCGCTTCCTGCGCGGCGCGGGGTACCGCAACGTGGCGGCCGGGCTTTCCTTTACGGTGGCGGCCATGAGCATGGTGGGCATCCCGCTGACGGGCGGCTTCATCAGCAAGGTGCGACTGTCCACCGCCGGCATGGCGCTGAGCGACATCTACCGTTTTGCCGTGCTGTTCGCGCTGGCGGTCAGCACGCTGCTCAACAGCGTCTACTTCCTGCAAACGGTGGTGTCCCTGTACAGAAGGCCGGTGGAGGCCGAATCCCTGGCCCCCATCGTTCACCGCGTGCCGCGCCCGGCACAGGCGGCGCTGATGGCCCTTTCCCTTGTTACGGTGCTGCTGGGCGTGCTGTCCGGTCCCTTCATCCATACCATATTCATTGGCCTGATGTCATTCTCATAAGAGGAGGAATTGCTCGTGAACGGTTTTCTGATGGTGGTTGCCGCATTCCTGCCGCAGATCGCGGGGCTCCTGATCGCATTCGCAAAGGGGCTGAACAAAGACCGCAATACCCGCAACACCTTTGTCGCCGCCACCCTGCTGGCTGAGTGCGCGCTGGTTCTCTCCATCGCGCTCACCGGCGAAAAAACGCTGGTGCTGCTCAACCTCAGCGACAACCTGCCCATCGCGCTGCGCAACGATACGCTCGGCATCGTATTTTCGCTGGTGATGACGGCGATGTGGACGGTCAGCGGGTTTTTCTCATTTTCCTACATGGCGCACGAAAAGAACGAGAAGACCTATTACGCCTTCTATCTTTTGACGCTGGGCGCGCTGATGGCGCTGTGCTTTGCGGCCACGCTGGTCACCATGTACCTGTTCTTTGAGGCCGTGACGCTGCTTTCTCTTGCGCTGGTGCTGCACGAGCGCAGCAGGGAAGCCATTGCCGCCGCCATCAAGTACCTGATCTACTCGGTGGCGGGCGCGACGATGGGCTTACTCGGCATCTTCTTCCTCGTGCCCAACATGACCAGCCAGTATTTCGTGGCGGGGGGCTCCTTAAACGCCCAGGCGCTGACGCTGCCCGCGGGCGCGCTGCTTGGCATCATCTTCGTCGCCGTCGTGGGCTTTTCCACCAAGGCCGGTATGTTCCCCATGCACGGGTGGCTGCCCACCGCCCATCCCGTCGCCCCCTCGCCCGCCAGCGCGGTGCTGTCGGGCATCATCACCAAGGCGGGCGTCATCTGCGTGATCCGCGTGATCTATTACAGCGTGGGCGCAAGCTTCCTGCGCGGCACCTGGGTGCAGATGGCGCTGCTGACGCTGTCTTCCATCACCGTCTTCATGGGCTCCATGATGGCGCTCAACGAAAAGCTGCTCAAAAAGCGCCTCGCCTTTTCCTCGGTGTCGCAGGTTTCCTACGTGCTCTGCGGCCTGTTCCTGCTGGATAAAACGTCTCTGTCCGGCAGCCTTTTGCACGTGGTCTTCCACGCGCTGATCAAGGACGGCCTCTTCCTCTGCGCGGGCGCCATCATCTTCAAGACCGGTTTGAAGTATGTGGATCAGCTAAAGGGCCTCGGCCGCAAGATGCCCGTTACCTTCTGGTGCTTCACCATCTGCTCGCTGGGCCTGATCGGCATCCCCCCCACCGGCGGCTTCATCTCCAAATGGTTCATCGCCGAGGGCGCCATCGCGGGCCTGAGCAACAGCCCCGTGCCGGTATTCACCTGGCTGATTCCCGCCGTGCTGCTGGTATCGGCGCTGCTGACGGCAGGGTATCTGATGCCCGTCAGCATCCACGCTTTCTTCTCCTCCCCCGATGAACAGAACCTTGCCGCCGTGTCCGAAGCGGCCCGCGCTCCCCGGCTGATGGCCGTGCCGCTGATGCTGCTGGCCGCCGCCGTGGTTGTGCTGGGCGCTTTCCCCGGCTTCTTCATCCAAGTATTTGACCAGCTTGCCTCCATACTGGTCTGAGGGCTGCGTTCATGTTTATTGCTGCTGTGCTGCTCCCTATCCTGCTGGGGGCGCTGCTGCCCCTGTGGCGGTTTAAGAACGACCGCGGGCGGGGCGTCTATGTGATGGCATCGGTGCTCATCACCGCCGCGCTCTCCCTGGCACGCATCCTGCCCGGCGATACGGCGCGGGAAACGCTGTTCTACATCACCGAAACCATGCCCATCGCCTTCAGGCTGGACGGCGTGGGCCGCGTGTTTGCCGCCCTCATCACCGTGCTGTGGCCGCTGTGCTCGCTCTACGCGCTGGAATACATGGAGGAAGCGGAAAAGAAAGACAGCTTTTTCAGCTTCTACACCATGTGCTTCGGCGTCACGCTGGGCATCGCCTGCGCCGCCAACCTGATGACGCTGTATCTGTTTTATGAGCTGCTGACGCTGGTGACGCTGCCGCTGGTCATGCACGGGGGCAGCCCCAAAGCCATCCGCGCGGGCCTGCAATACCTGTACTACTCCATCGGCGGCGCGGCGCTGATCTTTATCGGCCTCATCTTCGTAGTCTACTACGGCGGCACGACCGAATTCCGCTACGGCGGCCTGGCGGCCTTTGAGGGGCTGACCGCCGTGACGGACACGGGCAGGATCAGCAACCTGCGCATCGGCTATCTGATCTGCTTCCTCGGCATGGCGGTCAAGGCGGCGGTGTTCCCGCTGCACGCATGGCTGCCCGCCGCGTCCGTCGCCCCCACGCCCGTGACGGCGTTGCTGCACGCGGTGGCGGTGGTCAAGTCGGGCGTATTCGCCATCCTGCGCGTCACCTGGTTCGTGTTCGGCCCCGCCGTGCTGGCAGGCAGCTGGGCGCAGGCCATCCCGCTGATCCTTACGGTGTTCACCATCTCCTTCGGCTGCGCGATGGCGCTGAAGGAACAGCACTTAAAGCGCCGCCTCGCCTATTCCACGGTGAGCAACTTAAGCTACATCCTGCTGGGCGTGCTGCTGATGACGCCCGAAGGCCTGCGCGCCGGCCTGATGCACATGGTCTACCACGCGCTGATGAAGATTACCCTCTTCCTGTGCGCGGGCGTATACCTGCTAAAGAAGGTGGAATACGTGCAGGATATGCGCGGCATCCACACCGCCATGCCGGTGGTGACGGCGGCGTTCACCCTGGGCGGCCTTGCCTTAACGGGCATTCCCCCCTTGCTCGGCTTTTCCAGCAAGTGGGCGCTGGGCGCATCCTCGGTGGCCGTGGGCGGCCTATTGCCCATGCTGGGCGTCGTGTCGCTCATCATCAGCGCCACGCTGACGGCGTTCTACCTCATCATTCCCTCCGTATCCGCCTATTCCGGCAAGGGCGTAAGGCCCTACGTGTTCAGGGAGCTGGCCCCCGGCTGGAAGGCCGCGTCCGTGCTGGTGATTCTGTCCGCCGCAATGCTGTTCATCAGCTTTTATCCTTCGCCCCTGACCGATTACCTTGCCGCCGCTGCCGGCGGCCGCATCTAAGGAGGGCTTATGGAAAAGACATTTCTGATCGCGCTGCCCTTCCTGCCCATGGTGCTTTCCCCCCTCAGCTACTTCTTCACCAAAAAAAGCCTGAAAGCGGGCTACGCGGTGCTGATCAGCGCCTGTTTGATCGCCTTCGGCCTGTCGCTGGGGCTGTTTCTCTCGGCCTTAAAGGGCAGTTTCCCCACCGCCTTCATGCCTTCCCTGTGCTTCCTTGGCATATCGCTCAGGAGCGACGGTTTCCGCTCGCTGTATCTTACGATCGCCTCCTTCATGTGGCTGATGACCTCGCTTTTTACGCCTAATTACATGAGCCACGGGCACAAGCGGGGGCGCTACTGCTTCTATACGCTGTTTACCCTGGGCGCAACGCTGGGCGTGTTCGTATCGGACGACCTGTTCACCGCCTTCCTGTTCTTTGAAGTGATGTCCTTCACCAGCTACCCCTGGGTTATCCACGAGGAAGAGCCCGCCGCCATGCGCGCGGGCGCGACCTACCTTGCCATCGCGGTGCTGGGCGGCATGACGATGCTGATGGGCCTTTTCCTCCTAAAGCCGATGCTGGGCACTTTGTCCTTTGACGGCATGTGGCCCAAAGTGCAGGCGCTGGAGGATAAAAGCGCCCTGTTCCTGCCTTCCGCGCTGATCCTGCTGGGCTTTGGCGCCAAGGCCGGTATGTTCCCCCTGCATGTATGGCTGCCCAAGGCGCACCCCGTGGCCCCCGCCCCGGCCAGCGCCCTCCTGTCGGGCGTCCTGACCAAGGTAGGCGTCTTCGGCATCCTCGTCGTATCCGCCCGCGTGATGCTGCATGACCCCGCCTGGGGCAACCTCCTATTGGTGCTGGGCCTTTTCACCATGTTTACGGGCGCGCTGCTGGCGCTGCTGTCGGTGGATCTGAAGCGCACGCTGGCCTGCTCCTCCATGAGCCAGATCGGCTTCATTCTGGTGGGCGCCGCCATGCAGGCGCTGCTTAAAGAGCACAACGCGCTGGCCGCCGAGGGCACCGTGCTGCACATGGTCAACCACAGCCTCATCAAGCTGACGCTTTTCATGGCCGCCGGTGTGGTGCACATGAACCTGCACAGGCTGAACCTGAACGATGTACGCGGCTTTGGCCGGAACAAGCCCTTCCTGCACCTGTGTTTCCTCATCGGCGCAGCCTCCATCAGCGGCATTCCCCTCTTCTCGGGCTATGTCAGCAAGACCCTGCTGCACGAAAGCATCCTTGAGTATGTGGAGCACCTGCGCCACCTTGGCGAAAGCAGCTTCTGGTACGCCGCCGGCGAGTGGGTGTTCGTCTTTACCGGCGGCATGACCTTTGCCTATATGCTGAAACTCTATATCTGCCTTTTCTGGCAGAAAAACGAGCAGCAGCAGGCCATGGACGCCGTTAAGCCTTATATGAGTCCCCTGTCGCGTCTTGCGCTGGGCCTTGCGGCGTTGGTGCTGCTTTCCCTTGGCATCCGCCCGCACCTTACCATGACGCCGCTTGCCGAAATGAGCCTGCCCTTCCTGCGCGCGCACGCGCCCGAACACGCGGTGGCCTACTTTTCGCTGCCCAACCTGCTGGGCACCGGCAAATCGCTGCTGATCGGCCTTGTCCTGTACCTTGCCGTGGTGCGCCCACTGCTGATGGCGGACGGCGAAAACGGCCTGCGCGTCTATGTGGATCGCAAGCCCCGGTGGCTCGACATGGAAGACAGCCTGTACCGCCCCCTCGTGCGCGCCCTCTGCGCCCTTGGCACGGCGCTGATCGCTCTCCCCGCCCACCGCGCGCCCGACTATCTGTTTGCGGGCCTTCAGTGGCTGGGCAAGCTGATGGCCCGCACGCTGTCCACCAGCCTTGACAGCGCCTGCGCCTTCCTTGGCCGCACCGTGTTTTCTCCGCCCCATCCGCACCGTCCCGTGCCCGTCGGCAACCGCTTTACCTACATGATGGGCCGGCTCTTCAACGCCTTCGCGGCGCTTAAAAACCGCCTGCTGCGCCGCAAAACGGAAGGCGGCAAGTACACCTATTTCTTCTCCGCCCTCTGGGATCAGGCCGCCGCCAGCTTCCAGAAGATCACGCAAAGCCTGTCCTTCAGCCTGATGATGTTCTCCATCGGCTTCCTGATTACCCTGGTGTATCTGATGACGAGGTAAAACTGCGTTTTTGTTTGGGCGCTCCCCATCCATCAAAACGCCCCGCGCGGGGTGGCCTACAGACGAAACCGGTCAAGGCTTTGGGCCCTTTTTTTCCGCCTTCTGGACGGCCAGCTCCTCGTGGTTCATCCACGCACCGAATACGGTCTTCAAGAGAATTTTGATGTCCAGCCCGAGAGACCAGTTTTCGATGTACCATACGTCGTACTCGATGCGTTTTTCAATGCTGGTGTCGCCGCGGTAGCCGTTTACCTGCGCCCAGCCTGTCATGCCGGGGCGCACCTGATGCTTGACCATGTACAGCGGGATATTTTCCTTGAACCGTTCCACATAGAAGGGGATCTCGGGGCGCGGGCCGATGAGGCTCATATCGCCCTTTAACACGTTGAGCAGCTGCGGCAGTTCGTCCAGGCTGAACTTGCGGATGAAGCTGCCAAAGGCGGTCTTGCGGGGGTCTTTGTTCGTGCTCCACGCGGTGTTTTCGGCGGCGTTGACGCGCATGCTGCGGAACTTATACATCGTAAAGTTCTTTTTGCCGCGCCCCACGCGCTGCTGCTTAAACAGGACGGGGCCGGGGCTGGACAGCTTGACGCCCAGCGCGATGGAGAGGAGAACGGGGCTGAAAACCGTAAGCAGCAGGAAACTCGACACCACATCGAAACCGCGCTTGATGGCGGCATAACCCAGATTGTCCAAAGGATTGCTGCGCAGGTTGATCAGCTTGCTGCGCCCGATCAATTCGATGGTGGGGTAGGAAGGGATGCTGTTGTTGTAATAGGGGATCACGCTCACCTTGGTGCCCGACTTTTCGCAGGCCCGGATGACGCTGTTAAAGAACATAAGCTCGTCCGCCTCCAGCGCCACCACGACTTCGTCGATGGTGTTGTCTTCCAGCCTTACGGACAGCGATTCAAAGCCGCCCAGCAGGCTTTCCGGCGGTATCTGTTTGGGACGGCCGATATAGCCGACGATATGGAAACCGATGTGGGGAAGGGCTTTCAGGTCTTCGGTAAACTGTATGGCGAGGCGGCCCGTACCCACCACGATGATATGCTTTAAGTTGTACCCGTTGGTGCGGATGGTGTCGAGCGTGAGGCGCATCACGACGTGCTTGATGTTTAAGAAACCAAGGCTCAGCAGGTAAAACAGCAGCAGCACGCCGCGGGAGAATTCCTGCAGACGGAAGATGAACAGGATCGTTGCTGCCAGCAGCGTGCCTATCGTATTGGCGAACGTGATGGCCAGCATATCGTAGCGTATGCGGCGCATGCGCATCGGATTGTACAGACGGAACAGCGCCAGCAGCAGCACCATGACAAAGGAATAGACGATGGCGGCGATGCCGGTGCCCTCGCTGAGGCGGCGGATGGAAGCCATGTTGGGTTCGGCCCTGAACACATCCAGCCACAGCCACGCGGCCAGCAGATAGGAAATCAGCACGATCACCCCGTCGGTGAATGCGTTGAGCAGGTTCAGCAAAAACTGATTGCGGCGGATCATGGGCAGCTCCTTTGGCTTTATTACAGCGCCATTATAGCATAGATGGATGGGGAGATAAAATCGCCTGTCAACACATTTACAAACGGGGTGAAAGAAGGATGTAGCTTACTGCTTATTGTCCGGCGCAACGGTCAGCGTCCAGTCTTCTTTCAGCCAGGTGTCTTTTTCGGGCGCTGTCCCGTCCCCTGTGTCGCGCAGCCAACGGCCGTCTTGGGTGACTTCCCAGTTGTTGATGCGCATGCGGATGGTATAGGTTTGAAGGTTTTCCGGCACGCCGTATATGACGTAGTGGTAGGTCAGGCTCCCGTCCAGATGCGCGTCGTAATCGTAGCCGACTTCGTACCCCTCTACCAGTTTTCCGTCTATTTCGATGCCGTGGGGCACCGCTTTGGCCAGCAGGATGCGCGCGCCGGAAGAAACGGCCTCCTCCGCATAGGTGGGCGCGTTGTCGGGCGGCGTGCCGCCCTGCCCCGGAACATAGCCCATGGGGGTGTTCACGTCCACGTCCTCGGGCATCAGGATCACGTTGGCGCCGTTTTTGGGGGCGATGCGCACGGTGCCGTACAGCGCCTTGGCGCTGTCAAGGCTGACGGCCGCCGCGCCTTCGGGCGCCGCGTTTTCTCCGTCCTCCGGTGTGAGGGCTTCGGCGGGCGAAGCCAGCATGGTTTCCACCCACTCATACACCACATCGCCCATCTCCTTTGTCTGCCCGATGGGCATGGTTTCGGCTTCCTGCTCAATTTTGCTCACGATATCGCTGCCGTACATGCTTTTGATCCAATCCAGCGTGGGGGGCAGCCCCCCGGCGACCGCCGCGCCGGCCAGCAATGCCAGCACGATGGCCAGCGCTAAGGACATGTGTTTTTTCATCGGTTCATTCTCCTTTTGTTCAATGGCGGACAGCACATGTTGAATGTGCTTTTCTTCGCCTTTCACCATGGAAAGGCGGCGCTCCGCGGCAGCGCGAAGGTTTTGCTTACGCATGGTCAACCCACCCTTCCAGATCGGCCTTCAGTAATTGTTTGGCTTTGCTTAAGCGGGTATAAAGCGCCGAGGGAGAGAGGTGCAGCGCTTCGGCCGCTTCTTTGGCCGGGAGGTTCTGGTAGAAGCACAGCAGCACGGCATCCTTATACTTGCGCGGCAGGCGCATCACGGCGCGCACCAGCGTATCGTCCTCGATCTCAAACGCCGCGCCCTCCTCCGGCAGGTCTTCGAGGCGTACCCTGCGCTCCACAAAGCGGAACCAGCGGCTTTTGAGCAGGTCCTTGCATACGTTGATGGCGATGCGCGTGAGCCATGTCTTCTCGTCGGCGTCGCCGCGAAAGGCAGAAAGCCCGCGGAAAGCCTTCAAAAAGGTCTCCTGCATGGCGTCCTCCGCCAGATGATAGTCGTTCAGGTACAGAAAACAGAGGCGCAGGATGTCGGTCGAATGCGCGCGCATCATTTCTTCCAGCCTTTGTCTGCCATGATCCGGGGCCCCGGAATCAGCCATGTTCGTCTCCCCCCTTCAATCATTAGACGATGCGATGCGCGGATTTTCCGAAAACCAAAAAATTTATCTCTCCACCAAATTTATCCGCTCCATTGTGACATATTCGGCCACATTTGAAAACCGTGCTATAATGGCTTTGAAAGGCGGTGTCTATGAAAGCATGCAGGCTGTGCCCGCGCCTGTGCGGGGCGAAAAGGGATCGGGAAACGGGAAAGGGCTTCTGCCGCATGGGCACGGAAGCGGTGGCGGCGCGCGCCGCGCCGCATTTCTGGGAAGAGCCCTGCCTGTCCGGCCTCTACGGCTGCGGAGCGGTCTTTTTTTCGGGCTGCACGCTGCGCTGCTGCTACTGCCAGAACCATGAGATCAGCCATTTGAACAGCGGCAAGCGCCTGACGGCCGGGGAACTGGCCGACGTTTTTGTGCGCCTGGAGGACGAGGGCGTGCACACCATCGAACTGGTGACGGGGACGCAGTTCATCCCCGCCATACTGGACGCGCTGTCGATATACAGGCCCAAGCTGCCCCTTGTATGGAATACCTCCGGCTATGAAACGGTGGACAGCCTGAAAATGCTGGAGGGCGTGATCGACGTCTACTTGCCCGATATGAAGCATGTGTCCCCCAGGCTTTCCCGGCTGCTTGCCGGGGCGGAGGATTATTTTGACGTAGCATCCCGCGCCATCCGGGAAATGTGCAGGCAGACGGGCCCCGCAAAATTCAACGAGGAGGGCATCATCACAAAGGGAACGCTGGTGCGCCACCTCGTGCTGCCCGGCTGTACGGGCGACAGCCTGAAAGCGCTGGATTTTATCAAGAACGGCCTGCCTGAGGGGACGCTGCTGTCCCTGATGCGGCAGTACACGCCGCAGCCGTCCTGCCGGATAAAGGGCATGGACAGGCGGGTGACGGACGAAGAATACCGCCGCGTGCTGGCCCATGCGGAAGCGCTGGGCCTTGACGGCTATATGCAGGACAAACGCTCGGCGGAAAAAGAATATACGCCCGATTTTGATCTGACGGGCGTTTGAATGAAAGAAGCGAACGAGTTGTAAAACATCGCCAAAATCGGTTTGCGCCTCTTTGCTTCTGCGGGGAAGGCATGTATACTGAAAAGTCATGGGGAGGTGACAGGATGGACGAACGCGAGAACAGCATACCCATGATCCGGGTGAAAGACCTGCACAAGGTCTACCGTGTGGGTGACGAACAGGTGCGCGCGCTGCGCGGCATTGACCTTGAGATCATGCGCGGCGAGATCTGCTGCATTTTCGGCACCTCCGGCTCGGGCAAATCGACGCTGCTGAACCAGCTGGCCGGGATGGAGAAGCCTTCCAGAGGCGACGTGTTCATCGGCAAAGCGCCCGTTTCGCGCATGAACGAAAACCAGCTTGCCGCCTTCCGGCAGCGGCATATCGGGTTCATCTTCCAATCCTACAACCTGCTGCCCTTTCTGACGGCGGTGGAAAATGTGGCGCTGCCGCTGTCCTTCCGCGGGGTGGATAAGAAGACCCGCACCAAGGCTGCCGAGGCCATGCTGAAACGGGTGGGGCTGGAACACCGTCTGAACCACTACCCGGGCCAGATGTCGGGCGGCCAGCAGCAGCGCGTGGGCATCGCGCGGGCCTTTATCAACAGGCCGCAGGTGATCTTTGCCGATGAGCCCACGGGCAACCTTGACACCAAGACCACGCTGGACGTGATGGACATGATGCGGCGCTTTGCCAGAGCCTATGACCAGACGATCGTGCTGGTGACCCACGACCCTGAAATCAGAGATTACGCTGACCGCATCGTCGCCCTGCAGGACGGCCGGATCATCAGCAATACGGTAGGAGAACATAAACAATGATGAAACGCTGGATTGCCTTATTTCTTCTGATCATGATGCTGCCCTATGCCTTTGGGGCCGGGGCTTCCGAAAACGAGGAGGGCGCGGGGGCGCCCGCGGCGCAGGCCACGCCTGTCGAAACAGAGCAGGCCGCGCCTTTAGAAGCGGAGCCGCCCGCACCCGAAGCGACGGCAGCGCCTGCGGAGGAAACGACGCCGGAGCCCACCGAAAAACCAACGTCGGAACCTGCGGAGGAGCCGACGGAAGCGCTCACGCAGGAGCCTGCCGAAAAAATGCCCGAACAGCCTGCGGAGCAGACGCCCGACAAGGCCCCCACCGAGCAGCCGGCGGAGCAGGCGCCCGACGAGGCCCCCACCGGGCAGCCGCAGGCAACGGCCGCCGCGACGCCTTCGGCAACGCCGCGCCCGAACAGCCGAATCAGGCTCGAAGGCTACCGGGTGCTGGACGCCGAGGGCCGGAGAATCAAAGAAGTGCTGCCCGCTTCTGTTTCCGGCAATGCGTACGACTATGTGTTCACATTTATCGATGACGGCGTTTTGACCGAGCAGGCGGGCAATGTGAGCGCAGCCAAAGCGCAGGATGAAGAGTTTGTACCGGTTATCGACACGCAGCTGGATCGCCGCTATGACGGCCGGCCCAGCGTGCGCGTTCTGTCCGGCGCGGGCGAAAGCCTGCGCTTTGAAGTCGGCTTTTTCCACTGGCAGTTTTTGGGAAAACAGAGCAAGGAGTTTGCTTTTACCCTGCGGTATGAAAAAATCTCGGCCGCCCCGGCGCTTTCGCATGAAGTGATCCGCGAATGCGTGCTGGAAAGGGATGTAGCGCCCGCCGCTTCGCCCGAAGTAACGCCCGGCGAAAAACCGGCGGGCACCGAAGCACCGACCGAAAACGCGGTGGAACAGACGCCGAATCCCGATGAACATCACGACGAGGGCGCGGCGGAGGAACAGCGGACGGACGCGCCGGCAGCGACGGATGAACATACGCCGCCGCCCGCTGAAGCCACGGAAAGCGGCGCCGAAAACACGGAAAAGCCGGCGGAAAGCGCCGGAACGCCCGAAAGCGTCCCCGCCGCCTCCGATGCGCCCGAGGGCGAGACCCCGGCGACACCCGCCTCCGACCCGACCGACAAACCGTCCTCCCCTCAGCCCGGCCCCGGCGAAACGGCAACTTCGCAGCCCGATGCAACGCCGTCCCCGCAGCCAATGGAAGAAGAAACGGATGCGCAGCCCGTCCTGCTGGTGACGCGCGAAGATATGGAGGAGGTGCAGCCCGGGCAGGAGTTCACGGTGGATTTCGTGTTCTCCAACAGGGGCAGGGCGGCGGCCGAACTGCCGGTGGCCACCTTCTCTGTGTCCGACGGGCTGATGCTGATGGAAAAGGCCACCTCCTTCGGGCTTGAAACGATCGAGCCGGAGGGCGCCTATACCCTACGCCTGCATTTGAAAGCGCAGGCGGAAATCACCTCCGCCCAGCAGTATGTGGAAATCAAAACGCGCTACGAGTACCTATCCATGAATAAGGTGGAGCGGGGAAGCGCGGAGGAGCGCGTGTTCATCCCCGCCAAGGTATCGGAAAAAACGGTGCAGGCCCCCGTATTGCAGATCGGCCGCACCGACTTTGCGGCCAGCGTCAAAGCGGGCGAAGCGTTTTCGCTGACGCTGTTGTTCCATAACGCGGGCAATGTGGCCGCGCAGAACGTGCAGGCCGCCTTCAGCCCCTCCGAAGCCATCAACCTGACCGACGCGGCTTCCTCCCGCCTGATCCCGGTGATCGAGCCGGGCAAAACAGAGTCGGTCACCCTGAACATGCTGGCCAACAAGGAGATCCAGTCGCCCACGCAGAGCGTGCAGGTGGACGCCAGATACGACTATGTGGCCGACAAGGGCACGGAGCAGGGCAGCGCCAGCGAAAAGATCATGGTGCCCGCCGAGGTGCACATCCCGCGCGCGGGCGGTGGCGGCGGGGGCGGCAGGCCCAAACCCGAGCCCCCGGTGCCCAACGTCATCATCACAAGGTACGATTACGGCGCGGGGCAGATCGCGGCGGGCGCGGAGTTCCCGCTGACGTTGACGTTCCAGAACACGTCCGAAGACCAGACGGTGGAAAACATCCTCCTGACCATGGAAACGGAGGAAGGGCTCAGCATCACCTCGGCCTCCAACACCGTCTATGTGCCCCAAATGGCGCCCAAGGCGCAGGAAACGCGCACCGTCAAAATGCAGGTGCTACCCAATATCAAATCCGGTTCCGTCGCCATGACGGCCGCCTTCAAGTACGAGTATGTAACGCCCGAAAAGCGCGCCAACAACACCGTGACCGAAAAGCTGTCCATCCCCGTCTACCAGCCCGACCGCATGTCCATCTCCGCGCCGACGGGGCCGGAAAGCGCCATGGCAGGCGAAGAAACCACGCTGTCCATCGCCTACTTCAACAAGGGCAAGGGCGAGGTGTACAACCTGTCCGCCGAGGTGGAGGGCGAGGTGGAAGCCCTCAACCGCGTGCAGAACATCGGCAACATCGAGGCCGGACGCTCGGGCAGCATTGATTTCATCATCGTGCCGCAGCAGGAGGGCGTGTGCAAGTTCAGCATCAGGCTGACGTACGAGGACGCCACGCAGACGGTGATCCAGAAGACCTTCCCGGTGAGCCTGAAGGTGGAAGCGCTCATGCTCCCCGAACAGCCGGAGGAAGTGCCCGACGAGAACATGGGCGAAGAAAAAGGGCAGGGCCACAACTGGTACGTGTATGCCGCGCCCGCCGCGCTGGCGGCGGCCATTGCGGGGATGGGGCTGCGCAGCCGGGCTAAAAAGAAGAAGCTGGCCAAACAGAACGACGCCTTCAATTTTGACGATCTGGGGTAATACCGTTGAAAACCATCGATCTGATTACCATGTGCCTGCAAAACCTGATGCGGCGCAAGGCCCGCACGTTCCTGACGGTGCTGGGCGTCGTCATCGGCAGCTGCGCCATCATCATCATGATATCCATCGGCATCGGCATGAAGGAGGCGCAGGATAAGATGCTTTCCCAGATCGGCGATCTGACCATCATCAACGTGAACCCTGCGGGCAAAAGCAAAAACAACGCGCGGCTGGATGACAAAGCCATCGGCGAAATGAAGCGGCTGGACGGCGTGACGCTGGTCACGCCCAAGCTGTCGGGGGATAACCTGCAATTTCGTCTGGTGGCAGGCCGTGACGAGCGTTATGTGTGCGACTGGGCGCCGGTGTCGGGCATGGAGCCCGAGGCCGTGGCGGCGCTGGGCTATACGGTGAAGGAGGGCAAACCCCTTCCCCAAACAAAGGGCACGGTGCTGGCCGGCGAATACCTTGCCTATAACTTCCGCGATACCAGGCGGCCCGAGGGCTATAACATGGTGGATCGCTATCAGTTCAATCCCGACGGTAGCATGAAGGAGCCCAAGCCCGCCTATTTCGACCCGCTGGAGACGCCTATGGAAATGGTGATCACGGCGCAGGTGGGCGATACGGAAAAAACGCTGACCGTCCCGCTCAAGGCTGTCGGCCGCCTCAGGGAAGACTACGGGCGCGGCATGGAAACGGGCGACGGGCTGGTGATGAGCATCGCCGATATGAAAAAAATACTGGCCGACGCGCGCAAGCTGGCGGGCCTTAAGCCCGACAATACGGGCTACCAGGCGGTGGTGGTGAAAACGCGCTCCATCGGCGACGTCGCGCGGGTGGAAGATGAAATCAAGCGGATGGGCTTTATCACCTATTCCATGGAGAGCATCAGAGAGCCCATGGAAAAAGAGGCGCGCCAGAAACAGATGATGCTGGGCGGCCTCGGCGCAATTTCGCTCATCGTTGCGGCCCTCGGCATCACCAACACCATGATCATGTCCATTTCCGAGCGCACCAGGGAGATCGGCGTCATGAAGGCGCTGGGCTGCTTTGTGAAGGATATCCGCACCATCTTCCTGATGGAAGCGGGCTGCATCGGCTTTATCGGCGGCATCGTGGGCATCATCATCAGCTCCGCCATCTCCGTCGCCATGAATCTTTTGCAGTCGGGCATGCCGCCTTCCTCCATCGAGGAAGCCATGCAGAGATTAAACAACGTGGGCAGCCGCCTGTCGGTGATCCCGCCGTGGCTGCTGGGTTTTTCCCTGCTGTTTTCGGTGCTGATCGGCCTCGGCTCGGG
>CAZFUT010000009.1:0-43133 GCA_964522425.1 uncultured Oscillospiraceae bacterium | reverse complement strand
TCTTCCCCGATTTTTTTGAGTATCTTGTCCCGGCCCTTTTCAAACAGGTAGGAGGTATAGGAGCCCGCGGGCGGGTTCTTTTTTCTGTCTTTGAGGAGGGCCATCAGGCTGTCCAGCGTAAAGCCCTCCGGCTCTTCGCCCACAAAAAACGGGGCGGCAAAGCAGGTTTCGGTGCCAAGGTGGCAGGCAGGGCCGGCCTTGCGCACCGTCAGCAGCAGGGTATCCCGGTCGCAGTCCGCCTTGATGGACACCACGCGCTGTACGTTGCCGCTGGTTTCGCCCTTTGTCCACAGGCACTTTCTGGAACGGCTGTAAAAGCAGGCAAGCCCCGTTTCCATGGTCTTTTGCAGGCTTTCCCTGTTCATGTAGGCCAGCATCAGCACCTTGCCGGTATCGGTGTCGCGCACGATGGCGGGGACCAGCCCCTGTTCGTTAAAGCGCAAGGTTTCTATGTCCATTATTCTCTTCCTCCCATATCGACCGGGATGCCCTCCTGAAGCAGCCGTTTTTTCAGCGTCCACCCGTCTACAAGGCCAAAGTGGAATATGGACGCGCCCAGCGCCGCCGCGCACTTGGGCACCTGCTTAAACAGCGCCACGATGTCTTCGATACTGCCCGCGCCGCCCGACGCCACCACGGGGATGGTCAGCGCGTCGCACACCTGCTGCAGCAGCGGGATGTTATAGCCCCCGCGCATACCGTCGGTGTGGATGGCGTTGACCACGATCTCGCCGGCGCCCATTTTTTCCGCCTGTCTGAGCCACCCCAGCGCTTCTACGCCGGTGTCGTTGCTGCCCGCCTGATTAAAGCAGTGGTACGCGCCGTTTACCAGATCAACGTCCACCGCCACCACCACGCGCTCGGAGCCGAAGCGCCGCGCGCATTCTTCGACGAGCTTCGGGTTCTTCAGCGCGCCCGCGTTCATGCTCACCTTGACAACGCCGGTATCGAGCACGCGGGCAAAATCGTCCGCCGTACGCACGCCGCCCGCCGCCGATACGGGGAGATGAACCGCCTTCACCATCCTTGACAAAAGATCGGTAAACAGGATGCGCCCCTCCACCGAAGCGGAAATGTCGTAGAAGCACAGTTCGTCCGCGCCGCTTTGCGCGTACCGTATGGCGCGCTCGATGGGGTCGCCCACCTGTTGAATGTCGGTAAATTGAACGCCCTTGACGACCTTGCCGTCTTTGATGTCCAGACACGCCACGATTTTTTTAGGGTTCATGGTTTTTCCTCCACGCTTTCAATAGCTTGTTTAAGATCAATCGTACCTTCATAGAGCGCGCGGCCGATGATGGCGCTGTGAAGGCCCATGGTATGCAGCCGCCGTATCTCGTCCACGCTGCTGACGCCGCCCGACGCGGTGATGGGAAGGGGCGACAGCGCCAGCATATCGGCATACAGCTGCGCGTTGGCCCCCGACAGCGCGCCGTCCCGGCTGATGTCGGTGCAGATGACACGGCTGACGCCGATGTCGTTGAGCTGCCGCAAAAAATCATGAAGGCGCACGGCGCTCACTTCCAGCCAGCCCTGCACGGCGACAAAGCCATCCTTGACATCCACGCCCACCACGATATGCCCGCCGTACAGTTTGCAGGCGTTTTCCAGAAACACGGGGTCTTTGAGCGCCGCCGTGCCCAGTATCACATGCTCGACGCCGATGGACAGCAGCGCCTCCACCGCCCTTATGTCGCGGATGCCGCCGCCCACTTCGATTTGCAGCCGCGTGCTGTCCCTGATGGCGCGTATGACACTGTGCTGGCGGGGGGTGCCGTCGCGCGCGCCCTCCAGATCGACCAGATGCAGGTGGGACGCGCCCGCTTTTTCAAACCTCAGCGCCGTCCGCACCGGATCCTTATCGTAGACGGTCATGCGGGCATAGTCGCCGCGCAGCAGCCGCACCGCCTGCCCGCCGATTAAATCGATGGCCGGATAGAGAATCATAGCGCCCCCTTGGTGGAGGGCAGCCTGTCCCCCGTCACGCGCACGGCGCCGCCCAGCACGCGGGCCGCGCCCTTAAAGGCCGCCTCCGCGATGTGGTGGGCGTTTGCGCCGGCAATCAGGCGCAAATGCAGCGTCACGCCCGCGTGCACGCAGAACGCATCCCAGAACACTTCGATCAACTGGGTATCAAAGTCGCCGATCTTTTCGGCGGGAAAAGGAAGCCCGGCATACAGCCGGCCGCGCCCCGAAATGTCGGCGGCGGCCAGCACCAGCGCTTCGTCCATCGCAAGGTGCAGGGAGGCATAGCGCTCGATGCCCTTTTTGTCGCCCAGGGCCTTCAAAAACGCCTGCCCCAGCACGATGCCGGTATCCTCGGCGCTGTGGTGCCCATCCACCCAGGTATCGCCCTTGCAGCGCACGGTGAGGTCAAACCCGCCGTGCAGGGCAAACAGCGTCAGCATGTGGTCGAGAAACCCGATGCCCGTTTCGACGCTGCTTTCGCCCGTGCCGTCCAGATTGAGCCTTATGTCCACATCCGTTTCCCGGGTTGTGCGGCGCACGCCTGCTTCCCTCATGCCTGTTCCTCCGCAATGTCTTTCATGGCTTTGATGAGCGCGTCCATTTGAACGCCGTCCCCCACCGATATGCGCACAAAGTCTTGTATCCTCTCCTGGTTGAACCAGCGCACCAGTATGCCCTTTTCCCGCAGCGCGCGGTAGACGGTTTCTCCCGCTATGCGCCCGTGCCTTGCAAAGAGGAAATTGGCCATGGAGCCGGTTACGAAAAAGCCCATGCCCCGCAGCGCTTCGGCTGTCCGGTCGCGGTTGTCCGCCACAAGGCGGCACCTTCGCATAAAGGTCGGCTGTTCTTCAAACGCCGCCATCGCCGCCTGCTGCGCCATGGCGCTCAGATTATAGGGGTTGGTGGCGTTGCGCAGCGCGTTCATATCGGCGATAAGCGCCCTTGGGCCGACGGCAAAGCCGATGCGCGCCCCGGCCAGGGAGTGGGATTTGGAAAAGGTGCGCGTCACCAGCAGGTTGGGGTAAACTTTTGTAAGTTCCATCACGCTCTTTGCCCCAAAGTCCACATAGGCTTCGTCCACCACCACCACATGGTGGGGGTTGCTGATGACGATGCTTTCGATATCCTCTCCGGAAAGCAGCAGCCCGGTGGGCGCGTTGGGGTTGGCAATCACCGCCATGCGGCCTATGCCCCCGTAATCCCGGGCGTTGATGGTAAAATCATCTTTAAGCGGCACAATCTTAGCGTCCACCCCATGCACCGCGGCAAAGACGGGATAAAAACCATAGGAAATATCGGGGAAAGCGGCCCCATCCTCCCCAAAGGCCATGAAGGCGAAGGACAGCGCCTCGTCCGACCCGTTGCAGCACAGCACCATGTCGCTGTCCACATTGAAGGTGCGGGCGGCCGTATCGCGCAGCGCGGAGCAGTCCGGGTCGCAGTACAGGTGCGCGCCCGCCGCCGCCCGACAGGCCGCTTCCGCCACCTTGTCCGGCGGCGGGAAGGGCGATTCGTTGGTGTTAAGCTTGATGAATGTTTTCCCGCGCGGCTGTTCGCCCGGCACATAGGGGGCGAGGGCCGCAAACCTCGGATGCATAAAACGGCTCATAGGCGTTTCAGGGCGCTGGCGGCGTGCGCCGTAAGGCCCTCCCTTTCCGCAAAATAGGCGATCTTGGGCGCGGCTTCCCGCGCGGCCTGCTCGGGGTAGTAGATGTACTGGCTCACCTTCATGAAGTCTTCCACCGAAAGGGGGCTGGAAAACCTTGCCGTGCCGCCGGTCGGCAGCGTATGGTTGGTGCCCGCCCAGTAATCGCCCACCGCTTCGGGGGTACTTTTGCCCAAAAAGATCGAGCCCGCGTTTTCCACCATGGGCAGCCAGTCAAAGGGCTGCCGCACGCACAGCTCCAGATGCTCCGGCGCCCACTCGTTGGCGATGCCGATCGCTTCCCTGATATCCTTGGCCATGATGATGAGGCCGTTTCGGTCGATGGAAGCGCGCGCGATGTCCCTTCTTGGCAGGCGCTCCAGCTGCTTTTCGATTTCCTTCTGCACATTTTCCGCCAGCGCCCGGTCATCCGTTACCAGCACGGCGGCAGCGTCCCGGTCATGCTCCGCCTGCGAAAGCAGGTCGGCCGCCAGCACGTCGGGCGCGTTGTCCTTATCGGCCACTATCAATATCTCGCTGGGGCCTGCGATCATGTCGATGCCCGCGACGCCAAAAATCTGCTTTTTGGCTTCCGCCACATAGGCGTTGCCCGGCCCCACGATGCGGTCCGCCCTGGGGATGGTTTCGGTGCCGTAGGCCAGCGCCGCGATGGCCTGCGCGCCGCCCACCTTAAACACCCGGTCGATGCCGGCGATCTTGGCCGCCGCCAGAATATCGGGCGATATGCGTCCGTCCTTCGCGGGCGTCACCATCATCACTTCCCGCACGCCCGCGGCCTTGGCGGGGATGCCGTTCATCAGCACAGTGGAAAAATACGCCGCCGTGCCGCCCGGCACATAGACGCCCGCGCGGCTTACGGGCAGCACCCGCTGGCCCACCACCGCGCCGTCCGCCCGCACCATTTCAAAGCCCGAACGCACCTGCTTTTCATGAAAGGCGCGGATATTGCCCGCCGCTTCCTCCATGATGGCAATAAGCCGTGGGTCGGCGTCCCTGAGCGCCTGCGCCCACTCTTCCCCGCTCACCTCGATCTGTTCGGGGGCCGCGCCGTCAAACTGCAGGGCATAGCGTTTAAGGGCAGCGTCGCCCTCTTTTTGCACGCCTTCAATGATGGCGCGCACGGCGGCGCTGACGTCACTCAGCGGTGTGCTGCGCGCAAAGACGGTGGTCCTGTTATATGCATCGTACGTTTTGATGGCGATCATCGGTTTTCCTCCATGGCGTTTCGGATGGCGGCGGTCAGCTTTTCAATGGCGTCGCGCCGGAAGGGGTAGGCGGCCCGGTTTGCGATCAGGCGCGCGGAAACGGGCATGATTTCCCGCACAATATCCAGCCCGTTTTCTTTCAGCGTCCGGCCCGTTTCCACAATGTCCACAATCACATCGGCAAGGCCGAGCAGCGGGGCCAGCTCCACCGACCCGTTCAGCCTGATCAGGTCGATTTCGCGCCCCAGACCGTTGAAATAGCCGCGCGCCGTTTCGGGGTACTTGCTGGCCACCCTGAGCCGCTTTTCCCCTTCCATCTGAAAGCCTCTGGGCGCGGCCACCGCCATGCGGCAGATGCCCAAACGCAGATCGTTCAGTTCGTACACATCGGGCCTTGTTTCAACCAGCACGTCGCTGCCCACCACGCCCACATCGGCCGCCCCGCGCTCCACATAGACGGCGGCGTCGGAGGGCTTGACCCAGTAAAATACGATGCGTTTGTCCGCGCTTTCAAACAGCAGGCGCCTGCCGGGCGACAGCATATCGGGGCAGCCGCAGCCCGCCTTGTCAAAAAGGGCCATCACCTGTTCGCCCAGCCGCCCCTTGGGCAGGGCGATGCGCAACGGCTTGACGGCTTTGCTGTTCATGGCAGTTCCTCCAATTCGTTCAGATAGACAGCGAATCCCGCGCCGCTGCCGCGCCTGCCCATGCGGCGCATGAGCCCCCCATACTGCCCGCCCGACAGCACCGCGCGGGGCAGCCCCTCGGCAAAGCCGGTAAAGGTGAGGCCGTCGTAGTAGCGCATGGGGTTCATCACCGACAGGTCCACCATGATGGGGGCGCAGTCGGGGCTTTGCAGCGCAAGGGCAGCCACCGTTTCCAGCGCCTGCACCGCCTTTTCCATCTGCGCGTTTTGAACAAGGGGGCCGAGCAGCCCTGCCGCCCTGTCGATCGGCGCGCACAGCGCCGCCATATCGCGCAGCATATCCGCGCCCTGCGCGCTGGTGCCCGCCGTTTGGCAGAGCCTTTGCATGCCGTCCGCGTTTTTCCTGCGGATGCAGTTCAGCGCCTGTTCTTCCATTTGTTCGGGCATTTTCACCGCCCGCATGGCGCCGCGCAGCAGCCCCAGATGCGACAGCATCAGCACGCTGTCCGTGAACACCGTTTTGAGCGCCCGCCCGGCCAGCACGGCCATGGCGGCGGCCTTGCGCACGCTGATCCTGCCGATATGCTCCGCCCCCGCCTGCGTCATTTCACGGAACGCGCCGTCCACGCTGCGGTACACGCTTTCGTTGTAGTACAGGCGGCTGCCGTCCTCCGCGCCCATCAGCATGGACAGGGTGACGTCCGGCTTAAGCGCCATCAGCTTACCCGACACATCGGTAAAGGTGAGGATGCTGTCATCCAGAAAATCACGATAACGGGCGTAAAAATCGTACGGCTCAAAGCGGCTCATGCGGTAGCGCCGGTAGCCCGCCCCTTCAAAAAGGGCACGAAGCGACAGAATGGCTTTTTCCTCTTTGGTCAGCAGCCTTTCATCAAGCGCCATCGCCATCCTCCTTTTCCAGCACCAGCCTGTACCCGCCCGCGCCGTAGCGCAGGCAGCGGTTCACGCGGCTGATGGTGGCCGAGCTGGCCCCCGTATCCTCCGCCACCTCCTGATAGTTGCGCTTGCGCCACAGCTGCTCCGCCACCGTCAGCCGCTGCGCCATCGACCGGATCTCGTTGATGGTGCACAGGTCTTCCAGCACCTTCTTCATATCCTCCGGCTTATCCACCGCCGCCAGCGCCTCAAACAGCTTCCGCTCTTCCGTAAAATCCATGTCCATCTCCCTCGTTCCGTAAATTCTTTATCAGTTTATCACTTTAGCGCAATAAAGTAAAGGGCCATATCGCGGAATACAGCGGAAATACAGGCGGCCCCTCCCTCGGCGGGCAGAGGGCGAGGGCCTGCCTGATGTCGGCAGAATGGCTGACGCCCCGTTGGACGCCGTATATGAACCGGGCACGAAACGCCCTGCCGGTCGCGCGAACCGGCAGGGCAGGACAGGCTTTGTTCCGAATAGCCGGTTAAAAAAGATAGACAAAAGAGAAAGCGGGTATGGCGTTAAGGTTCTCCGCACCGGCTCGGGTAACCGCGCCCCGGCAAACCGAAATTTGTTTGACAGTATAATACTCCTAAGTCCCTTAATGGCATTGGTCAAATATCATCGCGTATTTTGGTCGGTACCCCAAGCATCGTCAACGCTCTGTATACAACACTCGCCCTGTCGCTGTACAGCAAATCCTGCGGCAACTGATCCAAAGCATGAATCGACTCTTCCCGGCCGGGCAGCCGGTCTTCCTCGTAGAATGCGCTGTAATCCCGATTCCCGGGCAGTTCAGGAATGCGTTTTGCAGTCTCTTGAACGTCCAGCGTCCGCAGGTTGCCCAGACACTCTGTTTCCACGCCCGTGTTGCCGGCAAACAGGTTTCCGTTCTGGTGTACGGTCATATAGAGATCATCCTGTGGGCATTTGAAGAATGCGGCAATATCGAGCCCACGTTTGCGTTGCTTTCTGGGCATGCCGATCGTGCATATTCCCTTTGTCCATTCGTCTTCCTGCTGTTGCCACCGCGCAAGCCATGGACGAATCCGGTGCAGAGTGTCCAGCGAACCGCGGTATGGTTCATAATCCGCCATGTGGATATGCGGTGTAAAGTCGGGGGATTGCAAAATAGGTATAAGCGGGACGCAACTGCTGTATTTTCGCGTCCATCTCGCTCGCATCTTCGGCAAAAAAGCGGTTGAACATCAGAGACATTCCAACTTCCGCGCCGCAGGAGTTCATGTATTCCGCCGCTTCAATTGCGGTTTGAAAAGCGCCATCTCTCCGAACGATCTCGTCGTGGTGGCATGCATTGCCGTGGATGGTCATGCCGAAATCGCTGTATCCGCAGTCAAGATATGCCTGCATCACGGCCTGACGGTCTTTCCGATGCATCAGCGCAATACCGCTCGTCATATACCATGATGATAATGCTCAATATGGTTCACGGCGGCAGCCTTACGAATAATGGACGCAACATCCGGGTGATTCATCGGCTCATTGTCCAGCGTAAAGCTGGCTTCGAACGGCAGCAGCTCCGCCAACGTGTCCAGCTTTTCAATGAACAGCAAAGCGTCCTCCAGCGTCATCATGCTGCCCGGTCCACCGTTTACATAGCAATGCTGGCAGCGTGTGTTGCATCCGGAAACCAAAAAATCAAAATTGACGGTCATATGAAATCTCTGCAAATTCAACTTCGCTTTTCCGGGCAGAGGACGGCAAACCACGGTGCG
Source organism: uncultured Oscillospiraceae bacterium (assembly GCA_964522425.1). Taxonomy (GTDB): domain Bacteria; phylum Bacillota; class Clostridia; order Christensenellales; family Aristaeellaceae; genus DTU024. Next base: position 34,972 of record CAZFUT010000009.1, on the reverse strand, counting down.
GACACGCCGCTTTGCCATCAGCCTTTTTTCTTTTCGCTCTGTTCTTTCTCTTTGGCCTTGCGGCGTTTTCTGATCTCGTCCAGATAGCTGTACACCGTCACCGGCGCGATGCCCATGCGCTCGCTTACCTTTTCCACCGCGCCGCGGGTGAGGAAGATGCCCTTCTTTTCCAGCCTGCTGACCAGTTCCATCTTGTCGCTGCGCTTGCTCCCGTCGGGCTGCGGTGCCTCCTTCAAGATATCCCCGATGATGCCGTCCACCATTTCCTCCACGCTTTGGGGGTGCGTGGGGCGGCTGTCCATCATTTCAAAGCGGAGAAAGGACTGCAAATACTCTACGGCGTCGCTCATACGGCTGGTGTCAAAGCGCAGGGCGATCGCCCCCACCCTTTGCCCGCCGCCATCGCGGATGGCCGCCACCGAGGAGCGGTAGGTGCAGCCGTCGGCGCTGCGCACAGCCACGTTGGACAGATAGTCCCCCCGAAACGGCTCCTGCAAAAAATACGCTTCCATCGGCTCCGTTGTGCATGGTTCGCTGTCGCGGAAAGCGCAGACGATCTCGGGGTTTCCGTCCAAAAAGCGGTAGAGCAGCACCACGGCGTCCTGCCCCAGCGACGCAGCCAGCATTTTAACGATAGGGAGAAAAAGGGTTATTTCCGATGTGCGTTCCTGCCTGCTCATAAGTCAACCCCCTTTCGGAAAAAGTATGTATATAGTATACCACATAAGGATTTCTATTTCCATAAATATAAACGATTTTTTTCCGCGGACAATTTCCCGTATTTGACATTTCGGGCAATACGACGTATAATTCCATCTGTCGGTGCAAGCCGACTAATCGGGAAGAAAGAAGGAGACATCCATGATGAAGAAGTTTGCTGTCGTACTGATGGTGCTGGCCATGCTGTTGGTCGCGACCGGCTGTCAGAAAAAGGAAGAAGCGAAGCCCACCGAGACTCCCGCGGTCACCGAAGCCGCTGTTGCCACCGAGGCTCCCGCAGCCGCCACCACCAATCCCTGAGTTTCAGGGCGCAGAAAGGATCCGCAAGGGTCCTTTTTTATATACGGTTGTCAGCCGTTCCCCCGTGGTGTATAATACGGATAACCAAAGGAGGAATATGTTGTTATGCCTGATAACGGAGCGATCGGATTTTTGGACAGCGGCGTCGGCGGCGTCAGCGTGCTGAACGCCATCCGCAAGGCGTTACCCTTTGAAGATTTTATCCTTTACGGCGATTCCGCCAACGCCCCCTACGGCACCAAGCCTGAGGAAACGGTGCGGCGGCTGGCGCTGAGCGCCGCAAACAGGCTGATGGACGAAGGCATCAAGGCGCTGGTGATCGCCTGCAACACGGCCACCGGCATCGCGGGCGACATGCTGAAAAACACGCTGCCCATCCCCGTCGTCGGCATCCTGCCCGCGGTGGAGCCCGCCCAGCAGCTGCGCCGCCGGGGCGAAATACTGGTGATGGCGACGCCCAACACCATCAAGAGCCGCGCCATGCAGCAGCTGCTTGCGGAGCACGGCGAAAACGTGATCCCGCTTGGCTGCCCGGGCCTGATGGAATTTGTGGAAAGAGGCGAACTTGACACCCCCGGCCTGCGCGACCATTTGCGCGGCCTGCTTGCGCCCTTCCTCGACAGGGAGATCGACGTGGTGGCCCTTGGCTGCACGCACTACCCCTTCCTGAAAAAGGCCATCGCGCGCTTTTTCCCCGACGATACCGCCTTCATCGACGGCAGCTCGCGCACGCTCCAAACGCTGCTGGCCGCCATGGAAGCAAAAGACCTGTTTACAGACAGCAAGGCACCCGGCACAACGCAGTTCCGCACCAGCGGCGGACAGGATACCCTCCGCCTGATGGAGATGCTGTCGCGGCAGGGATGACCCTGCTTTTCATCGGTATAAGGCGCCGGCGCGCAGCGCGCTATGGCGCTTTTTGTAACGTCAGCCCAAAATACTTTCGGGTTTCCGCGATGTCCCGAAGCACCTGCGCCTGCATGGCTTCCTTCGTGTGAAAACGGGCTTCGGGGCGCAGAAAAAATAGATACTCCACCTGTACGGTCTGGCCGTACAGATTTTCATCAAAATCAAACAAATGCACCTCCACCGTAGGGCTGCCCTCGGGCAGCGTCGGGTGACGGCCATGGTTGAGGATGCCCGGTATCCTGCGGCCATCCCGCAGGGTCACGGCGGCGGCGTAAACGCCGTAGGGGAGGCGCGCCCCGTTTTCGGGCATGCGGAGGTTGGCGGTAGGGAAGCCCAATCGCCGGCCGATCTTTTTCCCCTCGATCACGGTGCCTGTAATGACAGCGGGCAAACGCGGCGTGTCAAAGTCCATGGTTTTTCCTTCTTCCTCCGCATGATATAGGGCTTTCACCGATCCAGTCATTTCCTTCGCTTTCATCCCCGAAGACTGCATGGCGCGCTTGATCATATGACCCTGCCCAGCATCAGGATCAGCCGGATCAGCCCGGCTGAAACCAAGGAAATCAGCGTAGTCTTGACCACGCCCTGCTTATACATGTCGTTGGCCAGCAGCCCCGGGATGATGAAGCCGATCAGGCGCACATCCTGCGGAATCGGCGGCAGGTAGGGCAGCAGCTGCAAAAAGGCCCAGTGAATCAGCAGCCCCAGCAGGATGGAAGCCATGTAGCGGCGGGTGCCGAACACCATCAGGTACCGCGCCAGCAGCTTCACAAGGCCGTATACGGCAAGCGCCGCCGCGTAGGTGGATACAAGGCGCAGCGGATGGTGCAGCGACAGGGCCAGATACCCGCCGGTGATGAGGCCGCCCGCGTAAAGCCCAAAGAGCTCAATGGACAAAAACGAAAGGATAATGCTCAGAAATACCGCTGTCTGTATCATGCTTTGCCCTCTTCTTCCATCAGATATCGTATCATATCCCGCCCCGCGCCCTTGATGTTGCCGATGCAGAACACGCGCTGCCTGTCCCGATAAAACTGTGGCCGCGTCAGCTCCCCTGCCTCCATGGGCGCGCAGGGATATTGCAGCTTCTTTTCAAACAAGCGCACGGCGGCCTTTCTTTCTTCCCCGATCACGAGCAGGCGCGGTTTTTTCCCGATCAGCCCCCGCAGCACGGGCAAAAAGGCGTGCAGACGGTACATCCTGTCGGCGCGGTTGTTGAACACCACCGTAAGCGGGGCATCCCCGCCCTCCGCCAGCATGTTTGCGCACAAGGCTTCGGTGGATGCGGCGTCGTTGGCCGCAAAGGCGTTGTAGACCACCGTTTCCCCCATGCGAAACGGCCCGGCCATGCCGGTATCGGGGCGGGCGCCCGGCATGGCTGCCAGCGCTTTCTCCCGCGGCACCCCCGCAAGAGAGGCCACTTTGAGGGCCAGGCGGATGTTGGCTTCAAACACGGGGAAGGAGAACCTGCTCATATACCCTTCGGGCAGCGCATCGGTATCGCCCGGCACGCGGCTGGGGTGCTTGGCAAACAGCGGCGCGTCGGTGACCAGCGCCGTATTTTTATGCAACGAAAAGCTCAGCGACGCCGCCGTTTCCGCTTCCGTCGCGCCGATCTCCTCCACATGGTCGACCAGCGTATTGGTGATCACCGTGATGGTGGGCCTGACAAAATGCCGTGCCAGCGCCTGCTGCATTTCGGGGCGCACGGCCATGCACTCGCACACCACCGCTTCCGCTTTGTCCTTGACGGCGCGCCGCATAAAGCCCTTAAACTCGGTGATGCGCGCGCCGTGCGGGCGCGGCGTTTCCATCTCCGTGCCGTCCGGCAATATCTCGCGCGGGTCGGTGCCCGTGCACTTGCCGCGCACCGCAAGGCCGCCCCTCTGCAAGGCGGCGGTGATGAGGCGCGTGGTGCTGGTCTTGCCCCGCGTGCCGTTGACCAAAATGCGCAGCGGGATTTTTTGTATCCTTTTGCGGTGCAGCCGGCTTTCCGCGATACCGGCCAGCAAAAGCAGCAGGCTGAGCCCCAGCACCAGCATCGGCATTTTCATGGTTGCGCCCCCAACGATCATTGTAGTGCAACCATCATACCACAACGCCCCGGCAAGGACAAACGGGAACGCGGCGCCGCAGCGTTCCCGTTTGTAAATAAGTTTTGCACGGAACAAACCGACATGGTATAATCGATTCGCTTATTATGGAACATGCCGCCGCCATATTCGTGAAGAAAACCGATTGTTTTGAACGAGGTAGAACGATGAAAAGAGATCTTCGATCCGCAATGGCCTTATTGCTCGCCATCAGCCTGTCTTTAACGCCTGTTGCGGGGCAGGTTTTCGCGGCGTCCGGAATACAAGCAGGCGCGGCCGCCGGCAGCGCAGCGATCCTGCAGGATACCCTGTATGCTCTGGCTGACGGAAAGCTGCTCTCCTACGCCGCCGACGGAGAAAGCCCCACCGTTGTGCTGGATCTTTCCGTCCTCCCTCAGCCTGACGGCGCGTTCCCCGACTCGTTTTTTCTTGCAGCCGATGATGCCAGCCTTTACCTGATAGGTTCATTTAATGGAATTGTATATGAAATCAAGAACAACCGGCCGGTAGAAAAGACCAGGCTCGATATGTCCTCCCTTGGCAGAGAGAACGAAGACGGCTCGCGATACATCATTCTGAGCCACCCTGTTGTCCTTCAGGATCAGCTTTACCTGCTCCACACCGCCCCGGAAACCTACGCGGTCGGGTTGTACCGTTTCTCTTTGGCGACGGGGCAAAGGGAGCCGCTTCATGCAGGCAACGCGTATATAGGCGGCTTGTACCGATACAAGGCCGGAAAGCTGCTGGTCTTGGACCTGAACACCGGCAACCTGCTGGTGCTGGAGCCAGGTACGGGCAATGCCGTTTCCAGCCTCGGCGCATTGTCGGGCGCCGATGACGGCGCGGTCGCGTACGACCAAACCCAGGATCGGCTTTATTTTCTATCCGGCAGCCGGGTGATGCGCTGGAGCCATGACGGCCGCCACCAGACGATAGGCGCTTTGCCGGAAGCGCGGGCGGTGGATGTACAATATGCCGGGATGTGGAAAGAGAATTACACCATCCTTACGTCAAAGGGGATCCATACATATAACGTCCGTTCCAAGGCTTCGACGGCTGCGGCGCCGAAAACGACCCTGACCTTGTGGTCACAGGCAAGCGGCGTTATGGACACCGAAGCATTCACTCGTTTTATGCTGGCGAACCCGGATACCGCCCTTCGAACCATCGGCTCAGGGGACGAAGACCCCTTTGAGCGCCTGACATTCGCAAACCTTTCCCAAGACCCCGACATTGATATTTTCATCATCCCCAGCTATTTAGGCGATAGCCACGCCATTTTCCGCCGTGGATACGCCGCCCCGATCGCATCGCCCGCATTGACAGAGCGCGTTTTAAGCATGTACCCGCAGGTAAAGGATCATGTAATGCTCGACGGCTCTCTTTTCGCTTACCCCGTCGAATTGCATCCTTCCTTCTGGTCGATTCGCCAGGATCTGCTCAGGGAGACCGGGCTGGGAGAGCTTCCCGCAACATACGACGAATATATCGATCAGATGCTTGACTGGTATGAACGTTTTTATGCCGACCATCCCAGCTGCACCTTCGACGGAAGCCAAACCATACGAAGCCAGCAGGAGAACGCGGTTGCCTTGCTGATGGCGCAGTATATCGCTCGCCACGCAGAGCAGGAAGCGCCGGTCTCGTTCAACACGCCGGAAATACAGCGGGCGATCGAAAAAATAGCGACGCTTTCCCGCTATCAAAGCATGGAATGGACGATCGCGCAGGACGCTGAAACGGCCTTTGTCCCCAGCATATTCGATCCAAAAGCAACCTCCTGCTTTCTGCGCAGGTTGAACCCCGAGCGCTTGGGCGAAGCGTTTATGCTGCCGCCCGTTGTATCCTCAGGCGACCAGCCTGTTTTAGGCGCCAGCCTGGATTATTTCATCGTAAACCCCTACAGCCGGCACCGGGAAGCGGCCGTCCGGTTTATAGAGTTTTACAGCGAAAACATGCCCCTTGTAAGCAGGTACATGCTGTACCCCGCCTTCAATGAACCGGTGGAGCAGGAGAGCTATCGCAAGGATGCGGCCGCGCACGCCGAAAGGATCGCCCTGCTGGAAGCCCGAATCGAAGAAAACGAGGCGAAAATCGAAAAATATAAAGGCTCGCCGGCGGAAGCGACGCTTCGGGAAGAATTATATGGGCTGCAGGACCAGCTGGTCAGGGAACAGGCTGCGCAGGCGCAAACCGAAAAGGGGCGCTATCAGTATTTGCCGGAAGAGATCGATGAGTACCGAAGGGTAGCGCCGTATATGCAGATAAAAAACGGCTGGCTGGTGACATCCGTTCTGCAAAAAACCGACGCTGCGGCCATCGTCGCCAAATATTTTGAAGGCACGATGAGCATTGACCGGGCGTTGAAGGAAGTAGACCGCCGAGTGGCCGCAATGTATTACGAGGGGCAGTAAAAGCAAGCGCATGCAGGAGGCGAGCGGATGTTTCGGAATACAAAGAGCTACCTGGTCTTTTTGCTTCCGGGATTATTGGGGATGCTGATCTTTTATGTCCTTCCCTTTTTCGGGGGGATATACTACTCCCTGACCGACGGCAGCGGCCAGGCAAGGTTTCTTGGGCTTTCAAACTACGCCGCGGTATGGAGCAACCGGATGTTTCGGCTGGGCTTGGCCAACTCTCTGGTGCTTTCGCTTTTTTGCGCCCCCACCGTGTGGGTGCTGAGCTTCCTGATCGCGGCGCTGCTGAAAAAGCTCAAAAAGGGTACCGGCTTTCTGCGCAACAGCATTCTCCTGCCCTACGTGATGCCTTCCTCCGCCATGATACTCATTTGGCTGCTTGCCTTTGACTTTGGCGGCCCCGTCAACCGCTTGCTGTCCGCCGCCGGAATCAGCCGAATCGACTTTTTTTCGGGCGGCGCGATGCGGTTGTCCGTGGTGCTTTTGTTCGTTTGGAAAAACTTAGGTTTTGCGGTCGTCATTTACCTGAGCGCGATGCAGGCGGTTCCCGACGCTTTTTACGAGTACGCCACACTGGAGGGCGCCGGTTTTTTCAGGCAGAGCTGCTATATCACCATTCCGCGTATTCTGCCCACCGCATTTTTAGTGCTGATCCTCGAGTGGGTCAACGCGTTTAAAATCTTCAAAGAGGTTTACTTTATCTCAGGGCCTTATCCCGACCTGAATGTATACACCCTGCAAAATTACATGAACAACATGTACGCAAAGCTGAGCTTTCAGAACGTAACGACGGCGGCCTATTCCTTTGCCGCCGTTCTGTTCCTGCTGTTCGGCCTTTTATTCTTCGCGCAAAAGAAGGCTCTTCATGATTTGGAGGGAGAAGCCGCATGAAAACAGGGCCGATGTCCTTCCTGTACAAAAAGCGCAGCCATTTTTTCACCCGCCTGCTGCTTTGGGGTTTGGCGCTGCTGCTGCTTTCACCGGTCGCGTTTACGTTTCTGTATTCTTTTTTCCCCGACGCCGAAATGCTGTCGCTTTTTTCCTTGCGCGGCTCATTATCGGAGGAGCGGTGGATGCCGATCCTGCTGAGCCCTTCAATGGCCTCCGTCGGGCAGTATTATCGCCTGCTGCTGGGCAGGAGTGAGATCCTGCGGCGCTTTTTATACTCGGTCTTTTATACGGTGTGCGTACTGTTGGGCCAGGGCGCGGTCCTGCCGGCGATGGCGTATTCCCTGAGCGCCTTTCGCTTCAAAGGGCGCGATCTCATCTTTTACATGCTGATTTTGCTCATGCTGCTGCCCTTTCAGGTCACGATGGTGCCCAACGTGCTCATGCTGCGCAGCATGGCTTTGCTGGATACCGTGTGGGCGGTCATCATTCCGCTGTGGTTTACGCCCTTTTATGTTTTTCTGCTGCGCCAATACATGGTGAGCATTCCAGCGGACTTGTACGAGGCGGGGCAGCTGGATGGCTCAGGCTCTATCCGCAGCTTCTGGCACATCGCTTTGCCGCTCAGCCGTCCCGTCATAGGCGCGGCCATCGCCCTGTCCTTTGCCGATACCTGGAATATGGCGGAACAGCCGCTCACCTTTTTAAGCCATCGGGAGGAGCTGTTTCCTTTAAGCACCGTGTTCAACCGGTTCATAGAAACGCCGACCGGGGCCGAGTTTGCCGGGGCCGCCCTTTATATCCTGCCCGCTTTATTCGTATACCTGTTCTTTCAGCAGGATATCATAGCGGGCATCCAGTTGACCGACTCCAAATAAGAAAGCGGGCAGAGAGAATGAGAAAGTTTGCCATGAAGGGAATGTTGAGCTTAGCCGCCGTTGTGTCGCTGTGCCTGTATTTTTCAGGCACGATTCAAACGATATTGACCCCTAAGGTACAGTTCCTGACCCCGCAAAAAGGGCAGCTGACAGAGAAATTACAGCGCCCCTGCACGCTTGTCTTTACGCACCAAACGCCCTTTTATTTTGAAGTGGACGACGCGGTGGTTATAAAGAATGTCTTTGTTCGTCCCGGCGATAAGGTACAGGAGGGGGACGTGCTCTTTGAATTGCAGCTGGCAAACGAAGCGAGCATGGAAAAAGAGCTGGATGCGCGATACAGGAACGCCCTGCTCTCCCGGCTGGACTTTCAAAGAAGAAACGCGGATGTCGCGCTGTCAGAAAAAGAAAAAAGCTATTTAGCCGCTTTTCAGGCCTTTCAGGCCGCCGCCTTAAAGGAGGCGGAATTGGGGCAGCGCGTCAGGCAGCTTACCTCTTATTCCTTTGAGCTGACCGCCGGCGGCTATCCCGAAGGCGCAGACAAGCCGCTCAAGGCAGCCGTAGATGAATGGCGCAAGGCAAACGAGCAAAAAAACGAAGCGGAAGCTGCCTTTATGGCGGCCAGCAGGCTGCGCATCGGCAGCAAAGCTCAATACTATATAAGCGATTATCAGGCTATTGAACGCCAGATGCTTGAAGTGCAAACAGACATGCAGACGTTTCACAGCAAAAAAGAGCGCATCCGTTTCGTAGCAGCGCCACACGCCGGGTATGTGGTTTCCGTCGATGTATCCGTATGGGATGAATACCATGGCCAATCCCCGCTTTGTGTGCTGACAGAGCAGGAGGGAGAAGCCTTGCTGCAGGCCGGCTTAAGCAATGTAAAAAGCCAGATCGCCAAGGGAACAAGCGCGCTGGTGGAAGCGGAAGCCGGCACCTTCCAAAGCACGGTGCGGGAAACAAGCATCAATGACAAAGGCGAAAAATATGCGATCCTTGAGATGCCCGAGGATCTGTTGGCGCTTTTCCCCCTGCGGGTGATCGATCAGCTTCAGATGACCGCCCGCATGGATGTCGTATCGCCCGAGCGTCATTTCCTTGTCCCCATGAGCGCCATCCATGGAACCGGCGACCACAGATTTGTCTATATCATCGAAGAAAACCAGCCTGCCGTCGGCCCTGTGCAGATGCGGGTCAGGCAATTGAATATTTCCATCCTGGACGAGGCGGACGGCGTAGCCGCGGTGGGGGAGGATCTAAGCCGCGCCCGGCTCGCATACTATGAGGACAGGCCGCTCAGTAACGGCGCGCTTGTTACGGGTTATGTACAATGAAGAAACCATCCTTCTTCACTTATGTGTTGCTGGTTTTATCCGCGATCTGTATTTTTTCAGGGTTTTTAGGCTTTCAGGGCGAGAAAGACCTGATGGAGTGTGTGGCGCCTTACGCAGCCCCGCAGCCGGATGAGGATGGCTCTGTCACCCGCATTCCCCTGCTGGATGCGCTGCAAGCCATGCGGTCGGCATTGCCCGGCGCCATTGTTTCGGCCGCCATCATACAAAGCGCCAATGAAGCGGCGCTGCCGTCCGGCCGGACAGCCGCCTGCTCGGTTCAGGGAACAGCGCCGGGATGGTTCGATCTCTATCACCGCACCCAGGTATCAGGTTCTCGTTTTACGGAGCGGGATTCAGACAGCGAAAAAAGGGTGGCCATCGTGGATGATCTCCTCGCTTACGCCCTGTGGGGCACAACGGAAGTCGTCGGCAACACGCTGCGGCTTTCCGGCGCTTCCTTTCAGGTGGTGGGCGTTGTGCGGCATCCCGATCAAATGCTCCAAACCAAAAAACCAACGCTGTACATGCCGCTTTTACAGGCTCTCCGGGCGGGGATCGAAGCGGATATCCAAGTGCTTGCCGCCGGCGGCGCTCGCCGCAGCGTCTTTCAGACCACAGCCGGCGCCGTGATGCCAAAGGGCACCGTATACGATCTTCAGCAGGAGCGTATGCGCATCACGCTGCCGTTAAGATATCTCGCGGTCTTTCTATCCGTCATTTTGTTATCAAAGGCGCTTTTCGCGCTGAACAGCATGAGCCGGCACAGCATACGGGCATGGAAAGAAAAAAGCGCACATGTCTATGGAACCAAAATGATCCTTCCCTCCATTCTGCTGCTGCTTCAATGGGTGCTGACCTATGGCGCCTGGCTGGCCGCGGTTTATGTTGTTCTGCATTCGGCGGCAGCGCCGATGCATGTGTTTACACAGTGGATGCCCAAGGATCCGTCTGATTTGTCCGGCTATAAAGATATATGGATCAAGGCGATGGAGGAGCGTTCCTCTTTGACCGTCTTCCTGACCGAAAGCATTCAAAAATACAGAAACCTTGCGCTCCTGTTCAAGGCAGGCACCGCCATGCTTCTGCTGGCCTTGATCATCCCGCGGAAAAAGGAACCATGATGATGGCGCGGGGCGTTCCCCCCCCGATCGGTTTCACTTTGGGCTGTATGGTTTAATCTTTGATGGTATTTTCGCCAACAGGAGCTGTTGCAAAATTGCGAATTGCGGCAACTCCTTTTATATGGAGACGGACAAAGCGCGCGGTATGCCCCCATGTTTTTTGCGTTCTAAAAATTTCAATTTTTCTATTGACACACAAAACATATCATGCTATCATCATGTTGTCATAACAATATACCATCTTATAGATAATCAGCAGTATCCTTGACTGTACGCCCGATATATGAGGAAATCGTAGTATGCAACAGGTAACACACAAAGCAAAGCCGCGCGGGCTATCGCTGCACCAGAAAGAAGCTCTGACAGGGTGGCTGTTTGTCACGCCGGTCATGATCGGCTTTCTTGTCTTTACAGCCTTCTCCATGGTTTATTCCCTCTACATTTCCTTCACGGACTGGAACATTCTTTCCGCCCCGCATTTTGTCGGGCTTCAAAATTACAGCAACCTGTTCAAACGTGATATCTTTTTCTGGGATTATTTCTGGAACACATTCTATTATGTGCTTGTCTTGGTTCCGTTTGTGCTGGTCATTTCCCTGTTTTTTGCAATCCTGCTAAACCAACAGGTCAGAAGACTGACCGCCTTCTACCGGGCTTCCTTGTTTCTGCCTTGCGTTATTTCCACCGTAGCCGTCGCTCTGGTATGGAAATGGCTGCTCAACAGCCAATCCGGCGTCATCAACGGTCTTTTGCGGATGATCGGCATCATAAACCCACCGAAATGGCTGCTGGATACACGTTGGGCAAAGGGTGCCATCTGCATCATGCGCATCTGGCAAATGAGCGGGTATTACATGGTGATGTTCCTGACAGGTTTGCAAACAATTCCCCTAACTTTGTACGAAGCCGCGCACATTGATGGCGCAAGCAAGCGGCAGCAGCTGTTTTATATCACCATTCCCATGCTTTCCCCTACAACATTCGCAATCGTCATTTTACTGGTGCTGGAAGCGTTTAATATCTTTGAAGCAGTCATGATCTTAACAAAGGGAAGCCTGAACACCAGTTCTCTCATGTATTATGTGTATACGCTGGCTTTTACCAGCTATCGGATGGGTTACGCCTCGGCACTTGCATGGATTTTGTTCCTGATTATACTCGTTTTTACGATTCTGCGCTTCGTCCTGAAAAAGGATGAAACCATGTAAGGAAAGGAGGAAATGAAAATGACACGCCCCGCAGCGCCTCGCCTAAGCATGCGTCAGCGCAGGATGACTGGATTTGCGATCTACAACGTCTTTATGATTTTTCTGTGTTTAGTGATTCTCTATCCGCTTATCTGGACGATCTTTTCCTCTTTTAAAACCAACCAGCAAATATTCAGAGAATCACCCATCAACCTGGTCCCCAGCCCCTTCACCACGGCTAATTACGAAAAGCTGTTCGCTATCTATGATGTTTGGCGCATGATCTTTAACGGCTTGTATCTGGCCATTATTATACCGCTGCTGAGCATGCTCACTTCTTCCATGGCCGCCTATGCTTTGGCCCGTCTGAATTTCAGAGGCCGTAACATCATCTTTATTCTGCTGATCTCTACCATGATGATTCCCGGGTACGTCACCTTAATCCCCAATTTTGCCATCATGGTCAAACTGCAGCTGCTCAACTCCCACTTGGCGCTGATTCTGCGCAGCGCGCTTTCCGGCAGCGCAACCAGCATCTTCCTGTTCCGCCAGTTTTTTCTCTCCATTCCGCGCGATCTTGAAAACGCAGCCATTATAGACGGTTGCTCCTGGCCCGGCGTGTTCTTCCGCATTATTATGCCCAACAGCAAGCCAGCCATCGCCACCGTGATTATTCTTACTTTCCGCAGCACTTGGAATGCGTTCCTCTGGCCGCAGCTGGTTTTACAGACAGACCGTCTCTGGACCTGGACCTTAGCGCTTAAAATTTTATCCGAATCCGAAACGAATCAGGCTATTCTGCTTGCAGGCTCCGTCCTTTCTATCCTGCCCATTCTGATCATCTACCTTGCCTGCCAGAAATACTTTGTCAATTCTCAAATCAGCGCAGGTTTTGGTGGCACCTGATATTAACGTCCGCGAAAAGGGCGTCAATATAATAAATAATCATTGGAGGTATCACTCATGAAGAAACTGATCTCTGTTCTTCTGTGTTCGATGATGGCTCTGCTCATAGCCGTCACCCCCGCAGCTTTTGCGCAGAAAGAAGAACTTCCAAAGGATGTGACCATCAATGTCTATTCCTGGTGGGATCCGGCCAAGGTAGGTATGGTCAACTTGAAGGACGGTTTTGAAAAGAAGTATGCTGATTATAACGTCAAGCTGAACTTCGTCAAAGTCAGCAGCTATTACAAAACCATGCTCACCAAACTCGCCGGAATCAAACTGGCTGGCGGCAGCAGCGAAGCCATAGATGTGATGATGATCGCGTTCGATAAAATCCCGCAGTTTGCCGCGAACGACGCGCTGATGCCACTGGATAGCTTCGCATCCGAAGAATATCTGGCCAGCCTGTATCCTTCCGTACGCGATGGGTTGTATTTCAACAACCATCTGTATGCCACCGCCCGTGACGTCACCGCCAACTGTGCCATTCTGAATACCGCGCTGTTCAAGAAGTATAACGTCGAACTGCCGGCCGAAAACTGGACGATGGATGATTTCCTGGCGCTGTGCCGTCAGTTTGCCAAGCCCGAAGAAGGTGTCTGGGGCTATGCGATTGATGGCCACGCCGACACCATGTATCCCTGGATGTACCTGTTTGGCGCGGATTACATGGACCGTGCCACGCATACCTCTTTGCTTGATCAGCCCACGCAGCTGAAAGGCTTCACCACACTGTACCAACTGATCGAAGACAGCGCTTGTATGTCAGTCGCTCAGACCAACGAATACGGTGATTCCACCAGCGCTTTTGCCACCGGCCATGCAGCCATGCTGTTCGGCGGCCTGTCCAAGGCCAACGGCATCAGCGAAATGACGGATGAATTTGTCGTATTGCCCTTACCCACCGGCGCTTCCGGAGAAAAGCAATCCCATATTTTCTGCAACTGCTGGGCAATCCCCACCGTTTCCACACAACCCGCCTGGGCATGGAAAGTGATTGAGTATTTTTCTTCCATCGAAGGCCAGACGATCGCCTGCAACGCAGAAATGGGGCTGCCCGCAACGCCCGCTGCCGACACCACCGAATGGCTCGCCGCAAAGCCATGGCGCAAGTATTTCCTGGATGCGCTCGGTTATGAAAAGTCCCAGCCTTATCCGGTCGATACCTATGGGCCCAACTGGGACGGCAACTTCAGCAAACTGATGAATGAGCGGGTTTGGGATGTCCGCGGCATGGATGTTGAAACGCTCCAAAGCGTCATCAAGAGCATCAACGAACAGCTGACTTACTACCTCCAGGGCGGCACCTGATCATCCTGATCTCCGGCTGGAGGGGCTAACGCCTCTCCAGCCCTTCTAACGCAGCGTCCGTACCGGTTTCGTCATCTGCTCTCTTCTTAAGGCAAAAGACATGGTATACTGTTGCATGTGATAGAGAATATGATCGATTTTCCCATGCACTGTATTTTACTTTTTCGACGGCTGCCGCCCGATCATTCCTTCAAAGGAGAATAGAATGTAAATGACCAAAAATGGAGCACGATACCACCAAATCGCCGAATACTACCGGCAAATAATTGACGACAAAGCACTGAATCCTGGAGAAAAAATGCCGACGGAAGAGCAGATTTCCGCCCTATTCCAGGTCAGCCGCATCACTGTGCGGCAGGCCATGGGCAAGTTGGTACAGGATGGCTATATCGAGCGTGTGCAGGGAAAAGGCTCCTATGTCAAAGCCCAGAAGGTAGGCATGCAGCTGAATCATTTGCAGGGTTTTTCCGAAGAAATGCGTGCAAAAGGGATGATTGGCTCCAGCCAGGTTTTATCTGTCAATGTTCAGCCATGTGATTTGAAAGTCGCCGCACAACTGGGCATAGACGTCGGCGTACAGGTAATCTCCATCAATCGGCTTCGTCTGGCCGACGGAGAACCAATGGCTGTGGAAAATGTGTTCATTCCATTCTACCTTTGTCCAGACCTTCCGCAGCGAGATCTCAGCGGTTCTCTTTATCAGACGCTGGACGAATATGGTTTACGCATTGCACGAGCGCAGCAGAATATAACAGCCGGTTTTTCCTCCCGTTCTGTATGTGAACTGCTCAAAATCAAGCCCACTGTCCCAACGCTGCAAATCGAACGCGTTACCTATTTGGAAAACGGGCAACCGCTTGAATGTGTATTCTCATCTTATCGAAGTGACCGATATACCTTCCAGGTAGAAATGTCCAGATAATATTTGGAATGGTTACATTGATTATGGAACAGGATTTATTTCTTTCCGTCGATGGCGGCGGCTCCAAAACCATAGCCTGTCTGGCGGATATGAAAGGGCATGTGCTGGCAATCGGCCACGCAGATGGCTCCAACGCCCTGACCGCAGGCAAAAAGCAAGCCGCCGACGCCGTCGTAGAAGCGATTCAGAAAGCGACGTCTTGTATTGATGTAAACAGGATTTCCTTGTGCCGGTTGTTTATTCCCGGTTTTTCTCAATGTTTGCCGCTTTCCCTGCCGTTTGAAGTTCAACTTCTCGGCGATTCACCCAACGCGTATTTCGGCGCTCTTGGTGCGCCAAACGGTATTGCCTTGCTGGCCGGAACCGGTTCGTTTGCTGTCAGCTATGACGAGAACCGAAAAGAAACCACCGTCGGCGGCTGGGGGCCTCTTTTAGGGGACGAAGGCTCCGGGTATGACATTGCACGTCGGGCCATTCAAACGACGCTGCGCAACCACGACCGTGGCGTACCAACAACGCCGCTTGGGCAAGCTGTACTTGCGCACTACGGTATTGAAGAAGCTTCCGCTTTGGTGCACACAATTTATCATCACGGCTGTGACAGAAAATTTATGGCACATCTTTGCCCAGTCGTCGGTGAGCACGCCAAGCGCGGCGAGTCTGACGCCATCCGAATTATTGACGATGCTGCACACGCCTTATGTGCCATGGCCGTAACGCTGCAACAACGCGCCCATCTTGGTTCCTGCAAGGCCGCGCTAACGGGAGGTGTTTCAGGCTTGGGTGACATCATAAAGCGCCCGCTGTCCCAATACCTTATACAGGAAAACATTCATTTGCATGAACCGCTGTACCCCCCCATGATTGGCGGCGTACTATATACCTGGTGCTCTTTGACGGGGGCAATGCCTGATGCAACACTTGCGGCAAACTATCATGCGACCTATAAACAAAAGGAGATTGAACCGCCATGCTGATGGATCAATACTTTGAGGCGATGAAAGAAACGCTGAACGTTATTGAAAAAACGCAGCGAGAACCGATTATCGCCGCGGCTAAGATGGTAGCCGATACGTTGGAAAGCGGCGGTATGTGGCAGGTTCTGGACACCGGCCACATGCTGATGCACGAAGCCGTTGGCCGCACAGGAGGCATGATGGCCCTTAAGCCCATTCTTGTCACCTGCGAAGTAAACAATCCCTCACGGCCGCGCTTTATTGAAGGAAAACCTACGATCTACTATACGCAGATACCGGGGTTTTCCAAGTTTGTTCTGAACCGCGCCAACCTGACCGATGGTGATGTTCTGATTGTCGGTTCCGTATCCGGTTATGAAATTTTTCCCGTCGATGTCGCCATCACAGCGCATGAGATGGGCGTGAAAGTAATCGGTTTTACCTCTGTCGCTTACTCCAGGACACTTACCCCGCGCCACGAAAGCGGCAAACACCTCTATGAGGTCTGTGATGTCGTGCTGGATAACTGTTGCAACCCCGGCGACACGCTCGTCCCCTGCCCCGAACTTGGCGTCGAAATCTGTCCATCATCCGGCATCGGAGCCTCTTATCTGATGTGGGCGCTGCAGGCGTCCGTGATCGAGGAAATGCTGTCGCGCGGCAAGCAGCCCGGCGTTTATATGTCCAACCATGCACCCGGCGCAGGGAAGCATAATGAACAAGCCAAAAAGAATTACCTTGAGCTGGGTTATTAGCAAAGGAGCATCACAGCATGAAGCTATCATTCGGAGCGTTTTCTCTTGAGCTATGCTTAAGCGATGCGTATGTGACGGCCTTTTCCCTTGAAGGGCAGAATATTCTTTCCCATCCGCAGACGCATCCTGTCTTTTCGTTTTTCGCGCTGGATGAACATAATGAACGTGTGATGCTTTTGCCTGTGAATGGGCGCAAGGAAGGGCAATCCGTCATATTTAACAAAATGCAGGCAGCTGATGGCCTACGCGACATTCAGGCGCACCTTTCCTTTGAAGAAAAAAACGGGGCCGCAGAATTTGTTGTGCACGTACGGAATCAGGATAAGCAACTGCGTGTAGTGGAAACCCTGTTCGAGCTTTGCGGCTTGACCATCGGCAATGACGAAGACACAGCGCTTTTCTATCCGCACCACAGCGGCGAAAAGATCATAAATCCATCCAATGCGCTGCGCAGCGAACGGTATCAAAAATTCTGGCGCGCAGGAACAACGCTTGTCAATGACGAGTGGCGGCGCGAATGCAACTATTGCGGCCTGTGTTCCATGAGTTATATGTACCTGCAAAGCCAAAAAGCAGGGCTGTATTTTGCCTCACACGATTGCCGTTTTCCCGTTACCGGGCTGATGGCACGGACAGGTCAAACCGATCATTACCTGTCGCTTGGTTTCCGCATCCACAAAATGATCAGGTTCGGAGAGGAATGGGAAAGCGGCGCATTTACCGTCTGCCTCAGCCATCGAGACTGGCATGCGGGCGCGCAACGCTATCGTGCGTGGATTGATCCCTACCTGGCGCATCACGAAAATCCTGCCTATTTGAAAAATCAGGCCGCGTTAAATCAATGCTATAACTTCAAGCGCTGCGAAGCCATTCAGAATCGTTTTGAGGATATTCCCCGTATGTGGGAAGAGGGCAATCAGCGCGGCATCAATCACATGTTCATTGCTTCCTGGAACCGAACGGGCTTTGACAGTTTCTATCCCGAATATTATCCGGATATGGAGCTGGGCACGGCATTGGACTTTCGACGCGGCATTGATTATCTGAACGCTCGCGGCGGTTTTGCAACGTTGTATGTAAACGCACGGCTGTCTGATATGTTCTCCGATTTTCATAAGCGTTTTCTAAGCGCCATGCAGATCGAAAATCACAACGGCGAAGCTTTGACCGAAACCTACGGCCCGCATTCGTTCACCTTGAACTGCCCCTCCGATGCGCAATGGCAGCACATGCTCGTCGATATCTGCGACTTTGCAATGGAAAGCTATCATCTAAAGGGAATATATCTGGATCAGCTTGCTTCCGCGGAACCCTTTGCCTGTTATCATGAAGGGCACACGCATCAGGATATTGGGGAATTCAATCGGGGGTATCTAAAAATCCTGTCTGAACTGCGCGACCGTATGCGCCGCCGCGACCCGGATTCTTACCTGATGACAGAGAACTGCGGTGACATTTACAGCGCGTTTATCTGGGGAAATCTCACCTGGAACGGGGCTGATTATGATGAATTCTATAACATGTTCCGTTATACGTTTCCTGAATTTGTTCAGGTCAATATGTGCAATGACCGTTCCTGGGCGGCAAACGATGAAGAACGTGAACGCTTTTTCTATTCCGATATCGAACGCTGCCTGCTGATGGGCAACATTCTCTGGATCGGCATCACTGCACGCTATCTTAACAAACCCGAACTGAAAGAACATTTTGACTATCTCATGATGGCAACGGCTTTCCGCAAGGCCATTGCACAGCAGGTAAGCGATGGTACTTATCTGGATGACGAATACATCACTGCCATGGACGCATCGCTTCACGCTTCCTGTTTCCGCGTTTCCAGCGAAGAAACGCTGCTGCTTGTTGGGGATCACAAGCTGCACGGCGGAAAAGTATCTTTCATGCTTCCTCATGCGGCTGCCTCCGTGAAGGCTTTTGATGAGTACGGGCGTGCTGCTTCTGTTCTGGTTGATGAGCATACTGTCATTGTGTCAATGAACGGCAGCCGTCTTGCCCGGATCCATGTACACGCTTGAAAGGCAAGAAAAATGAACACACTGTATTTGGACGAAATAGGACGCCTTTTGCATAAAGTGCGTGAAACGCAGTTGCCGCAGATGGAAAAAGCAGCGCAGATGATGGCAAACGCTACGCTGGCCGGACGTAATCTGTTCATCTTCGGCTGCAATCATGCAGGGCTGCTTGCACTGGAAATGTATTACAGAACCGGCGGGATGGTGAACATCAATCCCATACGCGGGCCGGGGCTGCAATTAGAAATCGACCCTGCCACCATGACAAGCCAGATGGAGCGCCTGCATGGCTATGGCCGCCTCCTGATGGATATGAGCCCCATCAAACGCGATGATGTGATCCTCATTCACTCCGTTTCGGGACGCAATCCCGTCTCAGTAGACGCCACCTTTCGCGCGCATGAAAAGGGCGCATATGTTATTGTGCTGACCAACATGGAAACTTCCGTATCGGCTGAATCCCGCCACGAAAGCGGCAAAAAACTGTATGAGATCGCCGATCTTGTCATTGACAACTGCGGCTGCCACGGGGATGCCGCAATTTCCCTGCCTGGTGTTCCCACCAGAATCGGCCCCACATCCACGGTCATCGGTGCAGCCATATTAAATGCCGTCATGTGCCGGGCGGTCGAACTCATTACGGCGGCCGGACAGGAAGCGCCTGTGCTCATGTCCGCCAACAGCGATGGCGGGGATGCGTACAACCTAAACATGCTTCATAAATACGCAGACCACATTTTCTATATGTAAAAAGAAACGGCAGAGAAGGTCTTTCTTCCCCGCCGTCCGGACGCTCGCATGCTGTTATTGCGCCTGCGCTGACCGCTCGGCATCAGCCCTCCTAAAGATGCCAGCGCTCATGTGCTGGTAGAAATATTGAGTAAATAAGGTAATGATGTGCGTATATTCATCATCCGTCACGGGGATCCCGATTATCAAAACGATAGCCTGACCGCTCGAGGCCGTCAGGAAGCCGAAGCATTGGCTGCATACATCGGTTGCCTGCAGCTTACGCACATATACTGTTCCCCGCTTGGACGCGCACAAGAAACCTGCCGTCCCAGCGCAGTAAGGCTTGGGCTGCCTGTGAATACCCTTACATGGGCACGCGAACTGACAGGTATCTATTACGAAATAGAAGGCTTTGGACGCGTTACCCCCTTCACCGTGCCGGGCGAAGCAATGTATTCCATTTCACCCATACCGCGCTACAGCGGCTGGCAAAAGCAAAAGTACTTTGACGATCCCCGTCTGCATGCGCTGATCAAAGAAATGCAGGATGGTTCGGACGTACTTTTGGCGCAGCACGGCTATGTGCATGAAGGTTCACTATACAGAATCGAACGTCCCCATGAGGATAACATCGCGGTCTTTTGTCATCAGGGCCTTGGAACGGCCTGGCTTGCCTACTTGCTGAACATTCCATATCAGGCCGCTTGGGCAGGCATGTGGCAAGCATGCACAAGTGTTACATGCATCAGCATGGAATGCCGCTCCAAGAGTTTTTCCGTACCGAGAATGCTTTACATGGGCGATACGGCTCACATAGCGCTGGCAGGTCTTAAAAAAACAGAACACGGACTATCAACAGATATTTTCAGAAAACAGGGTAGAGAATAAGGTTGAATGCTCTTTTATAAATAGTATCATTGGTCGGAGAATGCAGAATTCACCCGCCTGTAACGAAGCCGTCTATCATCTGTTTTCGTTCAGTTCCATTCAAATTCATTTTAAAAACACAAAGCCATCCGTTCAGGGGGCTTTGCTTTGTTAATAGGCGCATAAAACTGATACAAAATAATAGAAAAGATATCCGGCTCAGCTTATGCGCCGCTTATTCCCTGCCGGGCTGAAAGCTGAGGGCAAAAGGCTTGTCGGGCGTCCCGGTCATGGAGGAATGCAGCGCAAGGTAGTACATCAGCTCGTCGCTGATTTTCCCGGCTTTTTCCATCGCATCGGCGGCAATCCGGGCAAACAGGCCGTTGGCGTAAGCTTCCCGCGCTCCGGCATCCATCGCCAGATAGTCCCCGTCGTTTTCAGCCATCTGCGCGATCAGCTGCTGCTGATACGCAGCCCAGAACGCTTTGACCGCGGGGGCGCAGTGCTCACGGCTGATATGGGCCAAGGTCGTCATGCCTTTGAACGTCCAATACGCGGATTCCCCGGTATATCCGCTTCCCCCGACCCGGAAGGCGGCAGGGGTCTCCGATAAGGCCGGATAGAACGGCAGAAAGACGTTGTCTTCGACGCTGCCCATGCACAGCCAGCCGGTGACGATGCCATTCGTCTTATATTCAAAGATATGGCTCTCCACGGTGGAATCGGCGCCGATCGCCCGTTTGCCGGTGATATTGGCGTCATGCTCGGTGCCCTCGTAACGGTCGCCCAGCAGCTTCATCACGTCATAAAGGGAGATGGGAGCGTCCGGCGTCAGAAAATCCCGGAACACTTCGGTATCGTAGGAAATGCCCTGCGAACGAGCGAATCTGTTCTGACCGGCCCAGTAGCGCGGCCGCGAGCTGTCGTTCATGCCCTTGCCGTACGTCAACGCCACGTGGGGCAGGCCGTTGTACGTTTTCAGCAGGCCGGCGGCCTTCGGCACAGAGAACAGGCCCTCGGAACACAGGTAATGATCGGGGTCGTTTTCATCGACGCAGCCAAGAATATGCGCGTTGGCGATGATGATGAACTGATCGTCCGGCACCTTGGCCGCCGCCCACTGATGGCCGCTGAGCAGCTCCATGACCCATGCTTCATTCGCATCGGCTATCTGAATGATGTGGGATTCGGCATTGCCCTTTTCGGCGATCACTTCGGCCAGCATCAGGATGGCTTCCCGGGCCGTTTTCGCAAAGGGCGCCACCGTGTTGGGCAGATAGGCCTGCCTCAGGCCGTCGGGCGTGAAGGGATCGACGGCAAGGATCTCGTCGCTGATGCTCTGGGCAAAGGATGCGCTGATGAGCACACCGGCGCTGTTGAGGCACATCTCCGGGTAGAGGCCGTCCCCATGCTCCGGCACATCATTGACCATTGTCCAGGACATGCCGGCCGCGGGAACCTGCCAGGAGAATCCATTGATTTCATCCTTAACGGTCGTGACGCCTTCTCCCGCGGTCGCCGGATTCACGAAAAAGGTCTTGTTATAGGCGGCCATGATGTCTTCATTGCGGGCCACGATCAGGCTTCCGTTGTCCGTTGCGTTTTTGCCGGCAATGATGCCCGTGCAGGCCAGCGACGAAGACGCAGTTCCGACCATCAAAGCGATAGACATGATGATGACCAATTTCTTCATGATGTGTTTCCTCCTTCGGTGTATGGATGACAGCCCCAGTATATACATGAATTTTTATGCTGTCAATACGCATAATTAATCAATTTTCTTCCAACAGTCTTCTTTTGGCCGCGAAACCCGGCAAAGAAGAAATACATTCTTTATCAATTTTTTAAAGAGAATTCATTCAATTGCACCGAAAAATATGCGCCCGGCATCTATGTATAATGAATCAAAACCACCGGCTGAGCGGTGGTATGCGCGGGGGCTTTAAGGACAACGTGCTGGCCGCGTCCAAAGACGATCTGAACAATCCGGCAACCGCATCCGCTTCTCAGGCCGCCGCTCACGCGGCCCGCTTTTATGCCTTCGTGTTCTTGTTGCCCATAAACGGGTCAACCTATTCTTGGAATGATGCTTCATGGATCCCTGTTTTCTTCATACGATCGCTTTTGTCTGTCCATGGTTTTCCGCGTTTCCCGTTAATTTCTTCGTGGATTTTATTTGACTTTCCTTTCCTGCTATGATATATTGTATCACGCTGATTTTATCAGCCATGCCAATATAGCTCAGTTGGTAGAGCAGCGGTTTCGTAAACCGCAGGTCAAGGGTTCGAGTCCCTTTATTGGCTCCACGAGGTGTAGCGCAGCTTGGTAGCGCGTTTGGTTCGGGACCAAAAGGCCCCGGGTTCGAATCCCGGCACCTCGACCACAAACCGTCCGAAAACGCTTGATACATCAGGGAAAACGGGCGGTTTTTGTATATAGCAGTTAAGATTTTATCACAATTCGTACAAAAAATGCGCCGATACTTTGTGTTTTCAGACAGTCTGACCACAAACCGTCCGACATCCCTTGATTCACCAGGGAAAACAGGCGGTTTTTGTATATAACGGTTGAGGTTTTATCACAATCCGTACAAAAGCATACCGATGCGTTGTGTTTTCAGACAGTCTGACCGGACAAAAAATCCGAACCACGTCTTCCGATAGAGGATGGGTTCGGATTTTCGTTATGCGTTGGCCCGCTCAGATCACAAACTGCTCCATGTAGCACTTGGAAAGGGTCAGCGAATCCAGCACCTTTTCGCGCGAGCCTTCGAAGGCCTTATCCTCAACCTCGATGCAGGCGCAGCCGTCAAAGCCGATGTCGGTGAGGGCGGAAACGAACGCGCCGAAATCGACGTCGCCGAGGCCGGGCAGTTTGGGCGACATATAGGAAAGCGGGTAGGACATGGTGCCCACCTCGGCCAGCTTTTCGCGGAAAAGCTTGATATCCTTAAAATGCACGTGGAAAATCTTGTCTTGAAAGGCATACAGCGGGCGCACATAGTCCATCATCTGCCAGACGAAGTGCGAGGGGTCAAAATTAAGGCCGAGATTTTCGGAGGGCAGCAGGTCGAAAACCTTCTTCCACAGGATGGGCGTGGTCATCAGGTTCTGCCCGCCCGGCCACTGATCGCCGTCAAACAGCATGGGGCAGTTTTCGATGGCGATGCGCACGCCGTTTTCTTCGGCAAGGCGCAGGATGGGCGGCCAGATCTCGGAAACCAGCTTGAGGTTTTCTTCCACCGTCAGACGCTGATCGCGGCCGATAAAAGTTGTTACCATGTTGATGCCGAGCTTCGCCGAAAATTTGATGACCTTTTTAAGATGCTCGATGCAGGCGGCGCGCTTTTCAGGGTCGCCGTCCATCACGTTGGGATAATAGGCCAGAGAAGACAGGGCAACGCCCCTTTCACCGGCATAGTTCAGGATGTGCTGCGCGTAGGCGCTGTCCCGATTGTTCACATCGATGTGGCTGACGCCGGCATAGCGCCGCTCGGCGCCGCCCTGCGGCCAGCAGGCCACTTCCACACAGGCAAAGCCCGTCTTCGCGGCGGTGTCGATCATTTCTTCAAAGGTGAAGCCGTCCAGTATGGCGCTGACAAAACCGAGTTTCATTGGATGTACCTCCTATCATTATACCGAGTCGCGCAGCACCAGCTCAGTTTTCAGCATGTACTGGCGCGGCTCTTTGGCGTGCGGGTTCTGGATGCGCTCCGACAGCACCTCGCAGGCCATATAGCCCAGCTGAAACTGCGGCATGTTGACCGCCGTCACACTGGGGTGACACAGCTGTGAGATGTAGGTGTTGTCAAAGGAAATGAGGCTGAGATCCTCAGGGATGCGCAGGTTTTCCACGGCGGCGGCCTTGACGACGGCGGCGGCGGACAAATCGCTGGCCGCTAAAATCGCGTCGGGGCGGTCGGCCGCCAGCAGCATTTGCCGGGCGACGGCGAAGGAACTGTCAAAATTCATCTCCGTCACATGGGCGCACAGCGCAGGCTCCTGCGAAAGCCCGGCAAGGCGCAGCGCCTCCACATACCCGCTGTGGCGCTGGCGGGCGTACTTAAACTTTTCCGGCCCGTTGATGATGGCGATCTTTCTGCGGCCCTTGGCGATCAGCGTTTCAACGGCGCTTTTGGCGGCGGCCGCGTCATCCACGCTGACAAAAGGGAAAGGGCTTCCTTCCTGATATTCGGCGCACTGCACCACGGGCGCCGCGCCGTCCAGCTTTTTGAGCGCCTCCTCCGACAGCACCGGCGCAAGGATGAGCTGGCCGCACACCCGGGTGCTGCTCAGCATATCCAGCAGCTTTTGCAGATGCCGGTCGACATTCGTTTCGCAGATCAGCACGATGGACATGGCATGGCTGCGCGCCGACGACTGGATGCCCTTGATGATCTTGTCGTAAAAAGGGTTCTCGATGTCCGGCAGCACCACGGCGATCACATCGCTTTGGCGCGGCTTTTGCGGCAGGGGGTAACCCAATTCTTTAACGGCGTTTAAGATGCTGCGCCGCGTGCTTTCGCGCACCCTGCCGGGCGTGTGCAGCATGCGCGATACGGTCGCGATGGAAACACCGGCCTTTTCGGCCACCTGCATCATGGTTGGGTCTGTGCCTTTGCGTTTCACAAGGGCCTCCTTTCCGCAAGGCGGAGATGGCATCTGAATACTGACTGCATGCATTATAGCATGGAGCGCTGTTTGTGTAAATATCATGAATGTCCATGTAAATTTACATCTTGGCGGCCGCGGACGCGGTTGGAAACACGGCGCATAAAATCATTTATCGGCGCTCGTTTGGAAATGTAAAATTATGAAAACTTATATCAGATCATTGACACCCATGGTCAATTATGCTATCGTAAACGCGACGAGGACAACTGGATACGGGCGCAACAACGAACGAATCGGTTGTCCTGAACATTTCAAACTTCCCGCTTACGGGGAAACACAAGAACGGAGGACATCTGTATGAAGAAGATCGTTGCTGTGGTTCTGATTCTTTCGCTGTGCCTTGGTTTGGCGCTGAGCGCGTCCGCGCAGCCCGCCAAGTACAAGATCGGCATCTTAGCGCCCGCCGTCACGCACGGCTGGGTGGCCGGCGTGGCCTACAACGCCGAAGCGCGCTGCAAAGAGCTGGCCGACCAGGTGGAGTACAAGCTATACACCTCGAACAACGCCGAAGAAATGACCGCCCAGCTGGACGACCTCAAAACCTGGGGCGTCAACGCCGTGGTGGCCTTCCCGCAGTGGCAGGGCATGGAAGTGCCGATCCAGAACGCACTGGATGAGGGCATTGTCGTGGTCAACTTCGATATCAAGATCGACGCCAACGGCATCTATCTGGTAACGGGCGACAATGAAAGCATGGGCGTTGAGAGCGCCAAGTACATCGTAGACAAAATCGGCAAGACCGGCACCGTCGTCGCGCTGCCCGTGCCTTCCAGCGGCTCCGTCAGCGAGCTGCGCATGAAGGGCTTCAACGACACCATCAAGGAAATCGCGCCCGACATGAAGGTGATCGAGTATGCCACCGCGTTCACCCGCGAAGACGGCCTGAAAGACTTCACCGACATCCTCGCCGCGCAGCCCCAGATCGACGCTGTGTACAGCCTGGATGACGAAACCTCCATCGGCGTTCTGCAGGCCATTGCCGACCAGAAGCGCGAAGACATCAAGGCCATCACCGGCGGCGGCGGATGCCAGGAATACTTCAAGATGATGCCGGAAAACGAAAAGATCTGGATCTGCTCCGCGCTGTACAGCCCGCTGATGGTGAAGGATGCCGTGGACGTGGCCGTGGCCGCCTTGAAGGGTGAAAAGCCCGAGGCCGTGAAGGTGATCCCCACCACCATCGTTGACCGCACCAACTGCAACGAGTTTATCGATCCCAACAACACCGTGTATTGATGTAAGTGTATTCTGCGGCTTCGGGGGTTGCGGCGTTCGCCCGGCCTCCGAAGCCGTTTCCGTATTTTATTTGGGTTTACTCCGAGTTTAACAATCAACAGGCGGGAAACAGATGGGGATCGATCCCTCACAGGACGTAGAACGGATGGGCTGCACATGAAATTAGAGATGAAGGGCATCTACAAATCCTTCGGCGCCAACGACGTGCTGAAAAATGTGGATTTTTCGCTGGCGGAAGGCGAAATCTGCGCGCTGCTGGGCGAAAACGGGGCCGGGAAGTCCACGCTGATGAATATTCTGGGCGGCGTTTTGCGGCCCGACCAGGGTGAAATATTGCTGGACGGCCAGAAGCAGGCATTCCGCACGCCCGCGCAGTCGCTGGATGCGGGCATCGCCTTTATCCACCAGGAGCTGAACCTGATCAACGACCTGCCGGTCTATGAAAACATGTTCATCGGCAGGGAACTGAAAAAGAAAAGCGGCTTTGTCGACCATCGCCGGATGGTCGAACAGACAAGGCGCGTGTTTGAGCGGATGGCCTTCGACCTTGACCCCCAAACGCCGGTGCGCCGTCTGGATGCTTCCTATAAACAAATTGTGGAAATTTCCCGGGCGCTGATGATGAACGCCCGGATCATCATCATGGATGAGCCGACGACGTCTTTGACGGAGCCGGAAATAGAGCGCGTTTTTGCCATTTTGCGCACGCTGAAAGCGCAGGGCGTGGGCATTATTTTTATTTCGCACAAGCTGCGCGAAGTGATGGAGCTGTGCGACCGGTATACCGTCCTGCGCGACGGCGTCATGGTGGCCGACGGCTTTACAAAGGATGTAACGCCCGCCGATATTGCCCGCAGCATGGTGGGGCACGACGTGGGCGGCAGCGAACAGATCGCGCCCCTTGAGCGCGGAAAAGAAATGCTGCGCCTTCAAAATGTGACCGCTAAGCCGTATTTTCAGGATATCAGTTTAACGGCCTACGCGGGCGAGGTGCTAGGCGTTACGGGGCTGCTGGGCGACGGGCGCAGCGAGCTGTTCAGCTCGGTCTTCGGCGCGGGGGCGGCCGTCACGGGCAGCGTGTATATGGAAGGGAAGCCCCTGCATATCCTCTCCCCCGAGCAGGCGATACGCTCCGGGCTTGCCTATGTGCCGCGCAACCGGAAGGAGAACGGCATCATCAAGGATATGAGCATTCTGGCCAACGGCACGGTGGTGTCCTGGAAGCGCCTGTCCCGCCGCGGTTTTATCAAGCACAGGCAGCTCTCCGGGGCATTCGACGAAAAGCGCCGCTCCATGCACATCAAAATGGGCAGGCCGGCCGACGGGATCACCAGCCTGTCGGGCGGCAACCAGCAGAAAGTGGTGCTGGCCAAATGGCTGATGGAAGACCCGCGCGTGCTGATACTCGATAACCCCACGCAGGGCGTCGATGTGGGCGCGAAAGAAGACATTTACGGCATGATCCGCAAATTGGCCGGGCACGGCGTGGCGGTGATCGTGCTGTCTTCGGAGGCGCAGGAGATCATCCGCCTCTGCGACCGCACGCTGGTGATGTATCACGGCCGCATGATGGGAGAGCTTAATCGGAGCCAAATGAACGAACACGACATCATGCGCCTGGCGACGGGCGGCTGAGCAATATTGTCTTTGCTTTGAAACTATCATAGAAAAGGATGACCGGCATGGAAAAGAAAATGCAAGTATCACACCCTTCCTTCGGCAAGTGGCTGCGCAGCAGCTGGCAGAACAAACCGCTGTTTTCCACCACCTGCGCGCTGCTTTTGATGGTGGTGCTGCAGACGCTGGCGCTGGGCTTCAATTACCCCGCCTTCGGCGACTGGCTGAGCGCGTTCCTGAAAAACTGGATCAACATCCTGCGCAACAACGCGGGCGTGGGCATCGTTGCCCTCGGCATGACCTTCGTCATCATTTCCGGCGGCATCGACCTTGCGGTCGGATCCACCATGGTGGCCATCGGCGCCGTCGTGATGCTTTTGATCGACGGGGGGATGAACGGCGCGCTGCTCACCCTCGGCATCACGGGCGTGCCCGCGTACATCATCGCCATCGCGGCGGGCATTTTAATGGGCGTGCTGCTGGGCGAATGCTCCGGCGTGCTGGTTGCGCACAGCGGTATGCCGCCGTTTATCGCCACCCTCGGCATGATGAAGATATGCCGCAGCGTAACGCAGCAGTTTATGCAGAAGGTTTCCCCCTCCGTGCCCAAAAGCTTTCTGGCCATCGCCAACACCCGCGTCGGCGGCGAAATCATCCTGCCCATCCTTTACTGGATGGTCATCGCGGCGGCGCTGTATGTGGTCAGCCGCCATACCACCTTTGGCCGTCAGGTGTTTGCGGTGGGCTCCAACGAGCGCACCAGCCGCCTGTCGGGCATCAACGTCAAAAAGGTCAAGCGCCGCGTCTACGCGCTGATGGGCGGTCTGGTCGCGGTCACCGCCGTCATCCAGATCGCCCGCATCGGCAGCATGGACTATGCCAACGCCGGCAGCGGCTATGAAATGGACGCCATTGCCGCCGTCATCATCGGCGGCACCAGCATGTCGGGCGGCCGCGGTTCGGTCATCGGCACGGTGCTGGGCATGCTGATCCTGGCGGTTATGAACAACCTGCTGAACCTTCTTGGCGTCCCGCCGTTTCTGCGCGAAGCGTTTAAGGGCGTCATCGTGATCGCGGCCGTATTGCTGCAAAAAAAAGATTCGTCAAACCAATAAACGGGAGAAGAAGCATCTATGTGGAATATCGGTATCATCGGCTGCGGCAAGATCACGCAGGTGCGCCATTTGCCGGAGTATCAGGCGCGCGCGGATGTGCGCATCGCGGGCCTGTACGATTTAAACAGCGACAGGGCCAGGGAATTGGCCGCGCAGTACCACGCCAGGGCCTGCGAAAGCTATGAAGCCATGCTGCAGGACCCCGGCATCGACGCCGTCAGCGTATGCTCGGCCAACGTCGCCCACGCCGACAACGCCATTGCCGCGCTGCGCGCGGGCAAGCATGTGCTGTGCGAAAAGCCCATGGCCATCTCTTTGAACCAGTGCGAACAGATGGTGTCAGAAGCGGAAAAGGCGGGCAAAACATTGATGATCGGGCAAAACCAGCGCCTTGCCGACGCGCACCAAAAGGCGCGGGCGCTGATCCGCGAGGGAAAGATCGGCACGCCCCTCACCTTCCGCACCGCCTTCCGGCACGGCGGCCCCGAAACGTGGAGCATCGACGCCGGGCAGGGAACGTGGTTTTTCGACAAGGAAAAGGCCGTCATGGGCGCGATGGCCGATCTGGGCATCCATAAGACCGACCTGATCCAGTTCCTGCTGGATCAGACGATCGTGGAAGTCAGGGCGCATGTCTGCACGCTGGACAAGCGTTTCAAGGACGGTTCTCTGATCGGCGTGGACGATAACGCGCTGTGCATCTTCAAACTCTCCGGCGGCGCGGTCGGCACCATGGCCGCCTCGTGGACCAATTACGGGCCGGAGGATAACGCCACCGTGATAAGCGGCACCGAGGGCCAGTTGCGCATCTATGACGACGCCTTCCGCCCCCTGATCTGGCAGGGCAAAAACGGGGAGGAAGAAAGCTATCAGGTAGAGGGCATCCAGACGAACGACAAGCAGACCAAGTCGGGCGTGATCGACCTGTTTATTGACACGCTGAACGGCACGGCGGAAGAAACCATCTCGGCGCGCAGCGTGCTGACCGCCATGCGCGCGGTGTTTGCCTGCCTTGAAGCAAGCGAAACAGGCAAAAGCATACAGGTGAATCAGGCATAAGAAAGGAGCGTACCATGCAGCGCATCATCGCCGTCAATTCCAACTGCTATCACGGCTATTCCATCGAGGAAGCCATCAGCGGCATTCAGGCCGCAGGCTTTCACTATATCGAGCTGACCGCCACCAAGGGCTGGACGGAGCACGTTTTCCCCGATATGCCGCTTAAGCGCCTGCTCAGGGTGCAGGACATGCTGGAAAAAGCAGACCTCCGGCCCTTTTCCTTAAGCGGCCACTGCAACCTGATGGACACCCAGCGCATCGGCGATTTTGAAGACAATATCCGTCTGGCCGCCTTCTTTGGCTGCGCCTACATCGTCAGCTCCATCGGCGAAGCGCATCTGAAGGATCGGGCCGAAGCGGACAACCAGACCGTCGCCGGGCATATCAAGGCCCTGCTGCCCATGCTGGAAAAATACGGTCTGACGCTGGCGCTGGAAACGCACGGCCATGCGCACGGCACGGGCGCGGTGCTGTCCGATATCGTGCGCCGCGTGGGGAGCGAGCGGGTCAAAATCAATTATGATACGGCCAACGTGGTGTTTTACGGCGGCGTAGACCCCTGCCGCGACCTGGCCGCCTGCGTGGAGAACGTCGGCTATCTGCATCTGAAGGATAAGCGCGGCGCTCAGACCGAGTGGAATTTCCCCGCCCTCGGCCAGGGCGATATCGACTTCCCCCGCCTGTTTGATGTGCTGAAAAAAGCAAACAACGAAAGCCCCTTCAGCATCGAAATCGAGTTTACCCAGCGCGGCCCCAAAGACCTTGCGGAAATCAATCAGGCCGTATCGGACAGCGCGCGGTACCTGCGCGCGCAGGGCTTTATGCCGTAAAGGAGAAGCGTATGAACATCATTCTGGTCGGCCTTGGCGGCATGGGCACGGTGCATTATCACAGCTACCAGCATATACCGGGCGTAAAGGTCGTTTCGGCGGTGGCCGCCACCGAAAGGGAAAAAGAAAAGGCCGCCCAGTGGGGGCTGCCCGTATATGAAAGCATCACCGAAGCGTGCAGGCATGCGGACGCGGGGCTGGTCGATATCTGCGTGCCGACGTTCCTGCACAGGCGACTTGTGCTGGAAAGCTTGGTAAACAGAAGGCACACCCTGGTGGAAAAGCCCGTCGCCCTGCATAAAAAAGACGCGGAAGAAATGTTTGCCGCCGCCGAGCAAAACGGCGTGCAGCTCTATGTGGCGCAGGTGCTGCAATTCACCCGCGAAATTGAAATATTGCGCGATACCATACGCACAAACGCCCTTGGCGCGCCGCTGGACGCCTGTTTTGAACGCCTGTCCGCCCGGCCCGCATGGTCGCAGGGCAGCTGGCTGATGGACAAAGAAAAAAGCGGCCTGATCCCCTTTGATCTGCATGTGCATGATCTGGACGTGATCGTGAGCGCTTTGGGAAAGCCTGAAACAGCAAGCTATACGGTATCGATGGGAAAAGAAGATGCGCTGCCCGCGCAGTACCGCTTCACCTACGGCTTTGAAGGCTTGCATGTGAATGCCGAAGCCGCCTGGTTTAACGCGCCCATCCCCTTTACCGCCAGATGGCGCGTGTATTTTGAAAAAGGGATGCTGATCTGCGACGATAAGGGGCTGATCTGCTACCATCGGGACGGCACCGTGACCCCCTATGATATCACTGAGCCTGTTAAAATCCCGACCGGCATCAACCTGCCGCCCACCGGCATGTTCCTCAGGGAACTGACGCACTTTGCCGACTGCGCCCAAAAAGGCCTTCCCTCCGAGCGCGTGCCGAAGGAACAGGTGCTGGCGGTGCTGGACGTTTTGGAGGGGATGCTGTAAGAAACGCCCCCGGACACACGGGTTCAGGAAAGACCGCCTGATTCGGACACCGTTTCCGCTTCCGCAAAGTCTTCCTGCGCGGCGGGCATACGGTCGCACACCATCAGCAGCGCGTCCTCCCCGTTGTCCTCATAGTATGCCTTGCGCACATGCACCTTCAAAAAGCCGTACCGCTCATAGAGCCGTATGGCTTTTTGATTGCTCACGCGCACTTCCAGCGTCATATAGATGACGCCAAGGTTGGCGGCGTACTGCATGAGGCCGGAAAACAGGCGCTTGCCGATGCCCTGCCCGCGCCTTTCTTCCACCACGGCTACGTTGGTGATGTGCCCTTCGTCCAGTATGATGTGGACGCCCGCAAAGCCCAGCAGGCGCCCCTCTTCCTCCGCCACCAGATACCGCGCGACGGGGTTGTCGGTCATTTCCCGCTCGAAAGAGGCAAGCGACCAGGGATGCGCAAAGGTGGCTTTTTCGATGGCGTGCACCCGCCCGGCATCGGCAAGCGTCATGCGGCGGATGATGATGTCAGCCATGCTTTTCCTTCTCCAGCCGCTCGCGCTCGGCCTGCGGGGCGCGCAGATAGAAGGGCGCAAGCGCCCCGGCATCCACCGCCGCATCCGCATTTTTCAGCGCGATCCATGCCGCCGCGCCCGCTTTTAAGTCGTTCAAATGGGGCGGCGCAAACAGCGCCCTGTCCCCCAGTTTTTCCGCAATCAGCGCGCGGTAAGCGGGCACGCCGTCCCCCACAAACAGAAACCGATCGCCCAGCGTCTGTATTTTTTCAAGGTAGGCGTCCAGCTTCATCGCTTCGTCGTCCATCAGCCGCGCCCCCTGTAAAAACGCCGCGCCGTACACCTGCCTGACCCGCGCGTCGCGGATGGGGCAAACGATGCCGTTTTCAAACGATACCCCGGCGGCCAGCGCCGCCAGCGCGTCCACGCCGATGCAGGGCAGGTTCAGCGCGCGCGCCATGCCCTTCACCGCCGCCACGCCGATGCGCACGCCGGTAAACGAGCCCGGACCCGTCACGCAGGCAAGCAGCCCCACGTCTTTCAGCGTCCGCCCGCCCTTTTCCAGCGCTTCCTCCACCATGGGCATCAGGTTGACGGAATGCGTCAGCTTGTTGTTGGCCGTCGCTTCATACAGCAGCGCCGCGTCCTCCAGAAGCGCAACGCCGCAGGCAGGGCCCGACGTATCGATGCACAGTATCAGCATGGTTTAACCTCGTATTCTGCAAAAGCGGCAAGATCGACGGCATGGAAGCCGCCGAAGGGCCGTATATCCACCGTGCGGCTCATATCCCGCTGTTTCTCGATCACGATTTCCAGCCCCGTTTCCGGCCTCAGATCGGGCGCTTTTTCGTGCCATTCGATCAATGTAAGCCCGCGAAGGCCGATCATCTCATCCAGCCCCGACGCGTACAGCTCTTCCTCGTCCCCGATGCGGTACCAGTCGAAGTGGTACAGGGGCATTGTCCCCTCTTCATACAGGTTCAGTATGGTAAAGGACGGGCTGGGGACGGGGCCTTTGATGCCCAGCCCCCGCGCGATGCCCCTTGAAAGCTCGCTCTTGCCCGCGCCCATTTCGCCCGTCAGCAGCACAACGTCGCCGTCTTTGAGCGTCCCCGCAAGGGCGCGCCCCAAGGCCTGCATATCTTCACTTGTTGGGGCTTTGTACATTGGCTTCCTTTTCTGCGCCTTTCAGGATGATGGATAAGCGTTTGTAGAGCGCAAAGGTGATGGCGCCGTTGATGGCGCCCTTGATCAGGTTAAAGGGCACGATGGCCTTGATCAGATACTCCGTCATCGGGAAGGTGGCGGCCTTTTCCCCCAGCAGCGCGGGCACCAGCAAATAGCGGTTGGTGACAACGCCCATCACCGTCATCAGCACAATGCCGACGATGGTGCCGGCCAAGGCGGTCCTTAAGCAGCGGCGTTTCTGGTACAGGTAGGACGGCAGCACGAGGAAGCTGAGGCCCATCAGAATGTTGGCGATCTGGCCCACCCCGAAGGTCTCGGTGCCCAGCAAGCGCACCACATTGGTGATAATCAGCGTCATGATCGAGTACACCGGCCCCATGGAGAAACCGATCAGCAGCATCGGCACAAAGGCGAAGTCCAGCTTCAGCCACGGCGCGACGGGCATGGGAAAGGGAATCTCCGGGAAGTAGCTCAGCATGATGGCCAGCGCGGCCATCAGGGCGGTATAGGTCAGGGCGGCGGTACTCAGTTTGCGTTTCATGGCGGTCTTCCTCCTAAAAATCGTCCCCAATGCAATCATCAGGGACGACCAACGCGAAACGCTTTAGTCCATCTTCTCTCATCCAGACTGTACTGTCGGCCATGGAACTGCACCATGTCAGCCTTTCGGCTCGCGGGCTTTACCGCCGGTGGGGACTTGCACCCCGCCCTGAAGACGCTTGGTATTCACTTACCCAGCCAGTGTAGCACCGAAAAACCGCCCTGTCAACCGCCTGAGTTGGCGATTTTCGGATCGCCCGTTTCCACCATGCGGTTGTACTCCTCCCGGCTGATCAGCGTTTTGCGCGGCTTGGTGCCCTCGTTGCCGCTGATGATGCCGCGCCGGTCCATTTCATCGATCAGGCGGCCCGCGCGGCCGTAGCCCACGCGGAGCACGCGCTGCAGCATGCTGATGGACATCTGCCCCGCTTCCACCGCCATTTCGATGGCGTCGGGCAGCAGATCGTCGAACACCTCCGTGTCCTCCATATCGCCGCCAAACTCCTCGCGCTCGGCCTCGCGTTCGGTCTTTTCAAGGTACTCCATGATATCGGCGTTATAGTTGGGCTGGTTGCGGGATTTCACATACCCGGTAACGCTTTCCACATCCTTGTCGCTGATAAAACAGCCCTGCACGCGGATGGGGGCGGGGTTGGTGCGCGGCATATACAGCATATCGCCGTAGCCCAGCAGCTTTTCCGCGCCCACGGCGTCAAGGATTGTGCGGCTGTCCACCTGAGAAGAAACCTGGAAAGCGATGCGGCTGGGAATGTTGGCTTTGATAACGCCGGTGATCACGTTGACGGAGGGGCGCTGCGTCGCCAGCACCAGGCAGATGCCCGCCGCGCGCGCCTTGGCGGTGA
>CAZFUT010000008.1:0-44984 GCA_964522425.1 uncultured Oscillospiraceae bacterium | reverse complement strand
ACTTGGTTCTCCTTTTGCTTCCCTCCTCCTGTTACCTATCTATGATACTCTTACAAATGTAAAGTTCATGGTTAATCAAATGTAAAGTTCATGGTTAATCAAATAGCAAAACTTCCTATTTAATCATTTAATTCAAGCAAAACCTCATACAAACATTAGTTATCCAATTAATTCTCAATGGAGTTTTATATCTTTGAAAAGTTTCCTATTCG
This sequence comes from uncultured Oscillospiraceae bacterium, assembly GCA_964522425.1. Taxonomy (GTDB): domain Bacteria; phylum Bacillota; class Clostridia; order Christensenellales; family Aristaeellaceae; genus DTU024. Next base: position 44,772 of record CAZFUT010000008.1, on the reverse strand, counting down.
TCGCCATCTCCTACAACTCTTACCAAAAATCACCACATTTCTGCGGTTCCACTTATTTTGAGCGTTACAAACATCGCTTTCTGTTATGAAAGCAAATATTCCCCTAGATACTCATGTATATACAAGATGTGTATCCAGATAATCAATTCTTGGACTCAATTCTTTGATCTAGATTCCTGATCTATGATGCTCGATACGCCTCATTCCATTCAATATTTAATATAGCAGTTATATATGATTGTTTATCATTTACTCTATTTGGCGTATAAGTTTTCATTATGAAATAATTTGGAAAGTATCTATTGCATAAAAAAACTATACAGCCTAATCATATCAATGTTATTTGAACCTACAACTATTATTCTATCATTTGAGACTATCTTTAGAAACCGCCCCATATAACCTCTGTCTTGAAATACTTTAATTCTCTCTCCTTGCACAGCTCCTAGAAACTCTCCAACTTCATACTGAAAAGTCTGATATCCACTAACACGCGCTCCAATAACGCTCTGTTCTATCCACTCAGCCCTAGATACCCCCTTCAATTCTATTCTTTCGTATAATAATCCACTTCGTATGGTAATTGAGTCGACTTGATATTCGACGCAAAGTTTCTGTGTAAAAAAGAAGTCAGACGCCAACCCAATTACTGCAATAATGAACAGTCCCATATATTTCTTTAATTTCGATTCCATGCTTACGCTTCCAGAAAAGATGTGTCCATATATGAGTTTACAACATTCACTTTAATGCTTATCAATATTTTCTGCATACTTGCTATTTCATAAGGTTTGGAAGCCACAAAATAATATCAGGCACCAACATAATAACAAACACAACAACGATTGCTATTAGAATCAACGCAAACAGATGTTTGTTTATAACAGTATTAACCGATGCATTCGTTAGCCTTGCGGCTACAAAGAGATTAAGGCCCATTGGAGGTGTAACAAAGCCGATAGCTAATGTTACAACCACAATAACGCCAAATTGTACTAGATCTATGTTTAGCGCTTTTGTAATAGGGAGTAACATAGGCGTTACCACTAGTATAGACGCACACGTTTCCATGAAGCACCCCATAATAATTAACAATCCTATCACCATCAACATAAAAGAAACATAGCCATTAGTGACACCCATGATAAGCTCTGCTAATTTAGTAGGCACCTGTTGCCGAGTCATTACATATCCGTATGCACTCGCAGCTGCGATAATAAACATAATCATCGACGAGGAAACAACACTTTCTCTGAGACAAGCATAGAGCTTGGCCATGGTGAGCTCCCTATATATGACTACACCCACAAAAATACCATAAACTGAAGCAATAGCTGCTGCCTCTGTTGGAGTAAATATTCCACTATAAATACCACCCAAGATAATCAAAGGCATCAGGAGTCCCCATACCGCGCTTGCAAACTCCTTTAGAACCATTTTCGGAATAAACTTCGTACGAGATTTGATGTGTTTTCTTCCGTAGAAATAAGCATATATAGAAAACAAAGCAGTAAGTAGCACCCCAGGCGTAATACCACCCATAAAAATCGCGCCAATATCTGCACCCGCATTCATGCCATATACAACCATAGGGATGCTGGGCGGAATGATGGAGCCCAAAATTCCGCCAATCGCTATAGTGGCAAGGGCAAACTTCTCCTCATACCCTTGATCAAGCATGATAGGAACCATTACACTGCCTATTGCAAGCACTGTTGCAGTGGCCGAACCAGAAATAGCGCCAAAAAACATACAAGTTATGAATGTGACAATTGCAACCCCACCCTGCATCCATCCAACGAGCGCCGTGGTGAAAGTACATAGCCTTCTGGAAACACCACTTTTTTCAAGAATGCTGCCACAAAAAATAAACAAAGGTATTGCCATGAAAGAGAAAAGGTCAACACCAACAAACAACTTCTGTACAATTGCAACCATATTGAAGCCCTGTACAAATACCAACATTGGAAGTACTGAACCCAATATAAGAGAATAGGCAATTGGCACACCTATAAATACCAATGCAAAAAACAAAGCGAATACAGAAATCGTTAAAGCATCCATATTTCATTTTCCTCCTTTCTCTGCTCTTTCTTCTTTCGTATGATGAATATTGGGTACGAGGTGCTCATAATAGAATAACTCCAATTCTCTTATAATAGAAAATCCAAAACCTATTGACATAGAAGAATACATAAACCAATAAGGAATCTTTGTAATGGGAGCCTTTTGACCACTTTTCACAACATGTGCTACAAGATCAATAGATAGTTTAAAAAGCCAGCATAAAAGAACAATCACAATAATATGAATCATTATCAGCAAGGCTTTCCTCATAGTCCCTCTTAACACATCAGGTAAAATTGTTACACTAACATGTGCTCGTTGCCTAGTGCATATAATTATACCAATATAGACACTCCAAATCATAACATAACGCGCTAACTCATCCGCTGCTGTAAATTGGATACCTAACCACCTACAGACAACAGCAACTGTTACAATTGTCATCATTGCAAACAGACAAATCGCGCTTATAAGTTCTCCCACTTTCTGAAATATGCAATCGATTTTTTTTATCATATTCACACCTCAATATATTATGTAGGCGGCGTATCTTGCAGATAGGCCGCCCACAAGTGTAAGTATTAGACAAGATTATGGTTTCCAATCGCCTGGATCGCCACCAAACTCCTCCCCAATCTCTTTAACTCTCGCATATAGCGCCGCGTCAATTAGCTTACCTTCGCCAACGTATTTTTTATACGTTTCGGGAACCATCTTATTGAAGAACGCGCCTAGTGCTGCTTTGTCCAGTTCAATGAGCTCCGTTCCTCCCTCAACCATTACCTTTTCCCATTCCATGTCAGATTTTGCAGATTCCTGGCGTTGATACAAAGTTGCCTCGTGAGCCGCACGCACAACTGCTTCCTGCTGGCTATGGCTCATCTTCTCCCAAGTCAAACCACTCATTAAAAGGGGAGCAGTCGCATAATAATGCCAAGTTTTTGTCAGATATGGAACATTATTATTAAGACCGGTGACCCCAATGACGGCCGTAGTCAAACCAACCGCATCTAACGTTCCATTTGAAAGTGATGTAGGAACCTCTGAGAATGCCATAGCAATACCATTGGCCCCCAGTTCACTGTAGCCAAATACCTGCATATTGTTTTCTAAGGAACGTATCTTGAGCCTTTTCATATCATCAACAGTTCTGACGGCTCGGGTTGATCCAACCCAATAAAAGCCATTTTCCATCAAAGCCAAACCTTTTAAGCCAAATTGGGTAAGATTATCTAACATTTTTTTCCCAACCTCGCTATCAAGAACAGCATATGCGTGTTCACGACTATTAAAGATATAGGGAAAATCGAATAGTTGGAAATCATCGGTGAAGTTGGATAAAGGAGCCGCAGAAACCAAAGTTACATCTACTGTACCAAACTGGAGTGCTTCCACAACATCCCGTTCATTGCCAAGTTGAGCAGAGGGGAATACTTTTAATGATAACGTTCCGCCAGAGTATTCGTTCATCAACTCTCCAAACTTCACCAAGCCAAGATAATATGGGTGCGTTGTTGGCAGGTTAATGCCTCCGATCATCTCAATCTTTTCATCTTTCGCTAGACTAACAGAAAAAACAGATAAGGCACAAGCAACAACCAGTACAAAACTCCACAAACGTTTCATAGTCTAACCTCCTTAGTGAGTTTCGATTATTAGGCAAAATTGAAACAAATAAAACCCTCGTTCCTCCTTTCATTCAAGTGCATCACGATAAATTGCCTCGCAGGTTTCCTTGGTAATAGCTCTGGGATTAAAACTCAACAATCTCATCTGGCGCTCTATCGTAGATTGTGCAAACGCATCCACATCCTCATCTGTCATGCCAAGCTCACGAAGGCTCTTTATCCCTATGTCTTCAACCAGTTGTTTTACAGATTCAACAGCTTTAAACGCCGCATCTCGGTCGCTAAGCCCATCAACGTTTTCGCCCATCATTGCTGCCATTTCTCGGAATAGACCCAAATTTCCTAACGCATTATACTTCATCACAGCAGGCAAAAGAGCAGCATTGGCTGCGCCATGTGCCGTATGGTACTTTCCCTCCATAGCGTAGGCCATAGCATGGCAAGCGCCAAGGGATGCCACTGCCATTGCCCACGCAGCGAACATAGAGCCTAACATCATATTATATCGTGCTTCGATATCGTTCCCGTTTGCTACAGCCTTACGTAAGTTACTAGATATTAAACGAATAGCTTCACGATGAAATAGACGAGTTATCGTATTCGCATTATTAGAAACATATCCTTCTATGCAATGAGTATAGGCATCCATCCCAACGGATGCTGTCAAAGATGGCGGACAAGAAATTGTCAATGCCGGGTCACAAATGGCAACCTTTGCCATGATAAATCTTGAGCATATTCCACCTTTGACACCTGTTTCTTCATTACGCAGTATACACGCATTCGACACTTCCGATCCAGCACCTGAAGTCGTCGGAATAAGAATCATAGGGCATACGGGGTTTGGCACTTTATCAATTCCAAAATACTGCTCTACTGGTAGAGGATTTGAATGCAAAATTGCAATGGCCTTGGCCGTATCTAAAGAACTTCCTCCCCCAAAACCAATAATCCCGTCATAATCATGCGTCTGCATGAATTGAGATGCCTGTAACACTTGCGAAACACTGGGACTCGGCTCAAAATCGCTATAGATGGCGTATTCTATCGCAGACTCATCCAATACACTAGTCACTTGCTTTACATTTCCACTTTTGACCATGAAAGGATCACTGACAACAAGCGCTTTGTGAATACCCAGATTTTCACACACCTGTCCGACATTTTTTACTGCACCTACACCAAACTGAATATCTGTTGCCGAAAGAAAATTAAACACCTTATACATCTTATTACTCCTTAATCTTGGCTCAACATAGATCAACAGTGCTACGCACTAACATTAATAACTCTGCCGAAATACGATCGTTTTCGTCTGGCTGAACTCCTTTAAACACTCTATTGCGGATTGGCGTCCAAGACCGCTCCTCTTGTAGCCACCAAACGGGGAGTAAGGAGGAGCGTAGGAACCACCACCGTTAATAACACACGTACCCGCTTGGATATTTTTGGCAACTTTGAGAAGGCTATTCATATCTTTTCCTATAACACCAGAACTAAGGCCATAAATTGTATCATTTGCGAATTCAATCGCCTCATCTAAATCATCATATCCTATAACTGTCCACACAGGTCCGAATATCTCCATGTCGCGAGCGGCATCGGCAGTATGCGGACAGTCGAGCACTGTTTGTTCGATATATGTTTTATTGAATCTATTTCCTCCTAATAACACTTTTGCTCCTTGATCAACACTGTGCAAAATCTGCTGTTCAATCTCTTTGGCAGCACGTTCTGATACCACAGGTCCAAATGTTGTTGCTGGATCTGCTGGATCCCCGATTTTTAGTTCCTTTAATGCGGCAACAAGTTTACGTAGATACTCTTCCTTAATGGAATTATGAACTATGAATCGTTTTGAGGAATGACAAATCTGTCCAGAACGTTTGTTACGGTTGTTAATAGACTCTCTTACTGCTCTTTCCATATCGGCATCACGCAAAATAATCAACGGATCATTTCCACCCAGTTCTAATGTGCAACTTGCAATATTACGGCCAGCCGCCGCACCAATCTCCGCCCCTACCAGCGTGCTTCCCGTCATAGATATTGCATCAATACGCTCATCATTAATTAGCCATTCTCCCAAAACAGCCCCACTACCAGTAAGCGTCTGTAATGCATTTCCCGGTACGCCACTTTCAAGCATGAGCTCAACCACTCGAGTGATAGCAAGTGGATCATCCGATGGCAATTTCGCGATAAGCGCGTTACCCATTAACAAAGCCGGCCAAGTTTTTGTACAAAAGGTTCCAATGGGAAAGTTAAATGGAATAATGGCTAGTGCTATTCCCAATGGTTCTCGTACCGTTAGTACAAGATCGCCTTCTGTCGAAGGACAATTTGAGGGAGCAAAGCTTTCTCCTCCAACGTAACGTGCTCCTTCCAAAGCCGCCCTTGCTCTTGCCATAGCAACTGCAAGCTCTCCTTGGACTTGATTTACCGGCACACCAAGCTCTTCAACAATATAATTCCCAATTTCTTGACGGTGATCTTCAATAGCACACACAGCCTTATCAAGAATATCAATTCGCTTCCAGAGTGGAACGCTTGACCACTCCTTAAATCCTTTGCTAGCATTGCAAATCGCCGTCTCAACGTCTTCTTTTGAAGCGGATGGTATGCTATCAATAACCTCATGGGTCGCTGGATTTATCACATTAAAACTCTTGCCATCAGACGCATCTACTTTTCTGCCGCCAATAAACATTTTCATTTTTATCCCCCCTGTTATCATATTTAAACGCAACATTAGTTTACAATAATTATATGATAGGGTCCCAAAATGTCCAATACTAATTAATTATTATACCTATTCTGTTTACTTAGTGTATATTTATTATTGTCATCGTATACTATTTTTATTGGATGGGATCTGATTTGAACACAAAGATGGAATAGGTTTCCTACTAATAAATAAGAAATTAGTACGCAACTGCAGCATTAATGCCGAAAGGCAGAACATGCATTTTATCAGAATTAAATATTATATTTTTTTTACTTTTAGAATAGTTGTTCTATTAGAGTGGATTTTTTCGATATTGGTAAAACCTTACGAAGAAGACATAATACTCCTATGCCGACTGAGCAAAGTACAGCCATAAAGAAAAAGACACACATGAGAAAGCAATCCACTGTTGTGAATTGTGCTATTCAGTTCTCTCTATAGCCACACGGATTCAGGCTTTCAAACGCAATTCTCACCTGACCTATTAATATCATCGCATACAAGAAATCATCACTTGTTGTTATCGCCATTTTGAGAAAAGCACCTTTGAATTAAGTTAGAGGCAAAGCCAAGATATATCCAATAAGTATCATTAATCTAATTGATAACTTAAACCTATTATTTATTCCCATTAATTAATCCTCTTATGGATACGATGGGGAATTATATTTCTTGTCTGATGGCAGCCATTTGATTACAAAGTCTCTAAAATTTCTTGCCGATGGATGCTGCTCTATCCTTTTATTCCACGCCATACACAAAGTTCTTTGTAAAATCGGATATGAGATTTTCCGTGCAACACATTTTGAAAAATCAACGCCAAGAATTGGGGGAATTACGGCAACACCAAGTCCCGCAGCAACAAAAGCCGCCACGGTACCATCTTCATTGGCTTCGTACACTGTATGCGGATGAATATTCATCTTGTAGAATACTTTATCTAGATTATTCTGAAACAAGGTAAGATTACTAAAAGCGATAAAATCCTCTCTATCCAAGTCTCTTAACTCAACCTCTTCTTTATGAGCTAATCTATGAGTCCTATTTACAAGCAAATAGAGATCTTCAATAAGGATAACTGTCTTTTGTATACTGGGATCTTTTACCACATCCTGAAAATGAAAATCAGTGCAAAAGCAGAGATCAACTTTTCCTTCTTCTAGTAAACCTAATTGAATCATTGTTGGATGCTGTGACAACTGTAAGGTTACCTGTGGAAAACTTTTTCTGAATTCTTTCACGATATAAGGAATCATATTTACCCCCAGTGAGTATAAACAGCTTAATCGGACAGTACCTGACTCACGCGAAGTCAAACGTTGTATCTTATTCTTTCCTTCATCCAACGCATTTAAAGCATCCGTTACATATTCCAGAAAAATTCTTCCATATTCGTTTAGTTCTATCCCACGTCCTTTGTAGTCAAACAAGGAACAACCTATTTCTGCTTGCAAAGCTTTCATCGCTTGGCTTAAGGCTGGTTGACTGATACTCAATGCTTGGGCAGCTTTTGTAAAATTCTGCGTTTCTGCAACCGTTTTGAAGTACTGAAGAAGCGAATAATTCAAATCTGTTTCTCCTTTCACAATAATTAAAGTCTGTTCACACTATTGCATATTCTCGTCAGTTGCTGTCATCATCATGATGATTGCGGCCATCCTACTCCTGCTGGTCTTCCTCTGCTTTCCGGCCAATGATCCGTTCATTCACCCACGCAAGCATTTCAGGCATGATCCGTTGAGGGAATCTGGTCATCATGCTGGGATCAAAGGGACCATCGTACCGGTATTCATGTAGCCCAAAAAAGTACTACAGGTAAGGATTCATAGCAATCGCTTTGGTGATATCCTTATCGAACAAGGTTTTATAGTATATTAGCAAAACATTAATCACATGATATACTAGAGCAAGGGGGTGAGAACATGCCAGCACCATTATCAAATGATTTAAGAATCAGGATTATCAGGGCCAGGGAGCGTGGAGATACAATAGAGCGAATATCGCAAGAGAAAGAGGTCAGCATCAGTACAATTGTTCGTCTTCTGCGCCAGTATCGGGAAACCGGCCGTTATGATGCACGCCCACTGAACAACGGAAGAAAGCCCATGCTAAGCCCGGCAACCTTGCAATTGATACGGGAGCGGATCGAGCAACAACATGATGTGACGCTGCGTGAATTGCGAGAGGATTACTCGCTGCCTGTCAGCGAGGCGGCACTGTGCAAAACCATCAATAACAAACTGGGGCTTATCCGCAAAAAAAACGGCTTACGGATCTGAGCAGGAAAGAGAAGATGTGTGTGTCCAACGTCAACAATGGAGGGAAACGCAGGCAAATCTAGATGCCACACGATTGGTTTTTCTGGACGAGAGCGGTATCAATACAGAAATGACCCGGATTTATGGACCTTTCCTCCATCATCAGCGCGTCAGAGAAGGGATACCGGTTACGCGCTTTGAAAGGACATCCATTCTCACATCTGTACGCTTGGACGGGACCATGGTGCCGTTGGTCTTTGAAGGTGCCTTAAACGGGGATTTGTTCAGGGCCTATGTCGAGCGGATGCTGCCCCCCTCCCTTCATCTTGGTGATATTGTTATCATGGATAATTTGACATCACATCAGGTCAAAGGAATTGCTGAAGCTATTGAAGCGGCAGGTGCACATGTCATGTACCTGCTACCTTATAGCCCAGACTTGAATCCAATTGAATTGTTTCGGTCGAAAGTAAAAGCGATCCTGCGAAAACTTAAGGTCAGGGCAAAAGAGCGAATGGATCAAGCAATCTCACAAGCCTTGGATGCCATAACTCTTGACGATATAGCTCATTGGTTTCGACACGATGGTTATGCTCTATAATAAGTTGAATTGCTATCTAAGCCGGTTTGATCAGGATAGCGTCCAGCGCCATTCTGGAATCGATTGCTCTTTGGCCTTCTTGCTCGTGAAGTAATTGGCATATTTCAAATCGAATTCACTCCAGGGAACGAACTTGCTCAGCTTGATCCAATCGTTCTTCGGATTCAGCGGCAATGAGCCGAACATTTCGGGGGATTCGAGCATCGATACCTATCCAGTATGCCGTTTATACATTTTGAGTCCGCTCGCAGGTGCAAGGTTTTTTACGCAAGTTCTTTGATTTCCTCGCACTCATTATACCATGTGAAAGTTCAAAAAACAAACATCGAATACATAACGTGTTTTTTGTGGGTCGCAGGAAACACTACAATAGTAAAGTTATGGGGATCCAACATGCAAGCATATCAAACATGAGGAAAATCCCTGAATTTCGTCCCCCTGCGCATTCACGGCTTACGCATGAATGACGAAATTGTGAACAAAGGAGTTATTTAGCTTTTTGGGGGCTTTATCTGGTACGCGGGAATTTCCTTGATTATGTGGCGATAGGTATGAGAATCGATATTTCACATTCAATAAAATGTTTATCTATCATTCTCTCATTGTAAACAAGCATCTTCCGCGGAAATCAGGTATCGATTTTCACCTTCATTCGTAGAATATTCACAAATTTTTAATTCATGCGTTTGCCCTGCCGCGCATTTTGCCCGCCTTGCGGAGTCAGGGAGGGTATGGTAAAATAGCGGACGAAATTCCCGCAAGAAAGGCATTCTATGAAGCGCAAAGATATCCTGCTCATCGTTCTCTTCCTGCTGGTCGCGGCGCTGCTGCTGGTCGCGTCCCGCTTTATTTTTTCTTCCAACGCCAAGGAAAGCGCAGCCTCCTACCTGCGCGTGCAGGTGGGCAGTCAGCTATATAAAACGGTGCCGCTCAACAAGGAGGACACCCTCACCATCGATCAGGGCGACGGCAAAATAAACGTCGTGCAGCTGAACGTCAATTCGGCGCACATGCTGTTCTCCACCTGCAAAAATCAGGAGTGCGTCCATCAGGGCGTCGTTTCTTTGGAAAACCGCAGCAACCGCGCGCTGTTCAACATGGTGGTCTGCCTGCCCAATCAGGTCTTGCTGGAGCTGATCCCGGCGGAAGAAATGCCCGAGGAGCAGCAATGAAAAAAACCTCCCGCCTGACCCTTGGAGCCATGTTTTTAGCCGTCATGATGGTGCTGGGCTATGTTGAATCCATGATGCCCTCCATGGGCGTCCCCGGCGTCAAACTGGGGCTTGCCAACAGCGTGCTGCTGCTGTCGCTGTACTGGCTGGGCGTCCCCTTTTCGGTGGTGCTGATGCTGGCCAAGGTGGGCCTGTCGGGCCTGCTGTTCGGCAACCCCTATGCCATGGTGTACAGTCTGGCGGGCGGCATCACGTCCATGCTGGCCATGTTCCTGCTGGTCTATGTCGTCAAGGGCGTCAGCCCCATCGGCGCGGGCGCGGCGGGCGGCGTCATGCACAACGTGGGCCAGATCGGCGTCGCCATGCTGCAGCTGCAGACAACGGGGCTGATATACTATATGGCGGTTCTAATGATCGCGGGCGTGGTAACGGGCAGCGTCACCGGCGCGATTGCAAGGCGGCTGATGGTCTACCTGCCCGCCAACCGTCGGGCGCTGTTTACCGAAAAGAGCAGCGAAGGCTGAAAAACAGATCGGATACGCAAAATCCGCGCGTCCCGCCAACGAACAGCTTTCTTGGACGGGGGAAATCTATGATTTCCCCCGCCTTTCCCTTATGCGGCTTTATGATCGGCCAGCCGGTCAGGTCACAGCGATTGACCGATAAAAGAGATATGCGACGGGTTTGCAAAAGCCGGTTCCCCCATTACGCTTGAAGAAGCGGAAGGGTACCGGTTCATCAACATATTCTACCCGGTCTACCATCAAGGATTACGGTTGTTCAGCGGGTTTTCTCCGCCGCTTCCAACGATATGCTTGTGCTGCCCATGTGGCTTGGGCTTACGGTCAGCAAGGCGCATGGTTTGGTTCGTGTTCAGGGGCCGCTGTTGGATCCTTCCCGGTTCACGCCGAAAGGGCAGCCTCAAACGGTTCTATCCAAAAGCGAAATACTGGAATATGTGAAGCAGCATTACGCTGCCTTGCCTATGCCGAACGTATCACAAATCCGCATCAGCCGTATGGCCATGGAGTATGTCCCCATCACAGGCGATGCGGCAATCATTAAGGAATATACCATCCCGCTTGGGTTTTTACCATTGCATACGAATATAAGGACGGAAAAGCACCTTATACCGCTGCCGTAGGCTTTCATGCCCTTACCGGAGAAAAACTGTTTTGAGGGGCAGGGCATGATGCCCTCTTGGACATCTTTTATTGGAATTGACCATTGCCGTTGATTCTTGATATACTGTCTTATAAATATCGAAATGAGAAGCGGTGCAACATGCGGCTAAAAAAAAACGGGAGGCTTTGGATGGACATAGACAGGGTGTCTGTAACAAAAAACAGGCTGATCCATTATCTTTCCAATGCGGTGCTTCGTACCAAATACCGCTCAATGGTTTTATGGAGCAGCGTTGCCGCAACAATTGCTGTTCTCCTTATTTGTGTTATGCAGCAGCCACCCAAGCAGCCGTTTCCGTTAAGTACATCGATGGGCATCCGTCTTGCTGTATTAACCATCTTAACCGTAGCGTTGTGTTATTCTATCGAAAGCCATTACGTTGCATCAGCAGAATACAAATATTTCCGCAGTCTGCCTATACCGCGTTCTGTACGGTTCTGGGCCATCATCATCCGGCAATTGCCTTTTTCTAATGCTATATCTCTAATTGTTGCCCTCTCTACGCACGGCACATCCCAAAGCTTGTTGTTGATTCCGTATATCAATTTGCTTATCGTTGCTATATCTACCTTCATCTATCATCTTGTCAGTCTAATAAAGCAAGCCATCCGAAAGCCCCTGCCACTAAAGTATGGATTATCCATCGTTTTTGTCCTTAGTTTGTTCTGCGCTTCTGTTTCAATAATCAAACTGCCAAAGGATGAGGCGCTTTCGCTTATAACAGAGGGATCAAATTCGATTGTTCTTTTGATTTCCTCCCCTCATGCAGGAATATTGCTCTTGGCTTCAGCATGGTTGGTTTGCTTTTACTTTTTGAAGCGGCCTTATGAATTGGTCCTTCTTTCCCGCCGCTTAGGAAGAACGGTAAAGCATGGCCCCGTTTACAGGCGGCTCCTATCTAACCTGATTGTTAAGGATGCCCTCACCGCATTGAGGTCGCCCATGGTAATGATCTTTATTTTATTGCAGTTGGCGATGGGCGCATATCTTGCGTATCATCAAGTGGATTTGTCTTTTAGTGCCATCTTTATCTTAATCGCCGCACTCGTCACTTCAACGCTGACCGAACAGTTTTTTCATGACGAAACAGTGATGAGGTCACTATTGAAAACGCTTCCGGTTGATTTGAAAAAATACTTCTGGGCGCGCATCTTCAGCGTATCCCTGATACTTGCAACGCCTTCATTCGCTGCGTTATGGATGCAAGCGCCATTTTCGAATTTCCGCCCTCTGGGCTTCCTGCTTTCTGCTTTGGCAGTATTCGCAGTCGTTTTTTTGTGGTGCGGTATGCAGTGTTCGGTCATCCTGTCGAGCTTAGCAAGCAAACACAGCATGCAAACCCGGTTGTCAGTATGCGTCCTGATCTCCATCCCGCTCCCGATACTTCCCCTGTTCTTCCTCTTAACGGGATATAGAAAAGCGATCACATCATATTGCGAGGGCTGAACGAGTATGCTAATGGTTAAAAATCTGACAAAGATGTATGACGCAAAGGCGGGGCTGAAACAGGCAGATTTCACCGCGCTGCCCGGAGACGTACTTGCTTTGGTCGGGCCGAACGGTTCAGGCAAGACCACACTGCTCCATGTATTGTGCGATGTTCATAAAGCAGATAATGGGCAATGTACACTGAATGGGACATCCATAGCGTTGTGCAAAGCGGATATCGGATTTATGCCGGAAACGCCCTACTTGATTGATGCGCTCACAGGCATTGAGTTCCTTCGATTCATCGCAGGTCTAAAGGGCTTGTCCTCTTTAGCCTCTGTTGATGAACACATAACGGCGTTCAATGTTTCAAGTTTTGCCGCGAAAAGGATGAAAGTGCTGTCTCAAGGTCAACGGAAAAGGTTTTCATTGCTTGCCGCGCTTCTTGGTGAACCGCAGCTGCTGATACTTGATGAACCCACCAACGGATTGGACACAGAATCTTTGATTATGCTTAAAGAAATTCTTGCAAAGCGTGCGAAAGACGAAAAAATCACGCTGTTGTCCAGCCATGTGCTGGATTTCGTCAAAAGCACAGCCACCAAGGCGGTCTTGATTAAGGATGGCAAAACAGTGGCTGAACTTGATTCTACCCATGATGTGGAAAAAGAGTATGTAAGGATGTTTATGTAATATTACTTCTTTTTCCCCATCAGCGAATCCAGAAGGCCGGACTTTTTCACCTCGTCCAGAATGCCTTCCAGCAGGGCGGAGCCGGGGTTATCCTGCGTTTTCGCGGCGCGCCTGGCGGGCGTTTTGCGCGCGGCGGGTTTCCGGGCCGCCGTTTGCGCTGCGGTCTTTTTCACAGGCGTTTTTTTCGCCGCGGTCCTGGTGGCCGTCGTTTTTCCCGCCGCCTTTTCCGCCTTTTCGGCAAGGGCGCGCTTTTCCTTTGTCAGCTTCTGCTTTTCTTTTTGCAGGTCGGCCATTTCGTCCTTGAGTTTTTCCAGCCTTTTCTGTATCTGTTCAAGGCGCAGTTCGATCTGTTTTTCCGTCATGGCTGTTCCTCCTTCCGCCTGTCCAGCGCTGCGCGCAGCGCTTCAAAATCGCCGATATCCATTTCTTCCGCCCGCAGGGTGGGCGCAAAGTGCAGGGTATTCAATATATCTTCCGCTTCGGGGCGCGAAAGGCCGAAAAATGGCATCAGGTTGTTGATCAGCGTCTTGCGGCGGTTGGAAAAGCCCGCGCGCACCACGCGCAGAAAGCTCTTCATGTGCTGCGCTTCAACCGGCAGCGTTTCCCTTGCGGGCAGATGCACAAAGGCGCTGTCCACCTTGGGGGGCGGCGTAAAGCAGGCGCGCGGCACAAACAGCCTTTCTTCCGGCGCTGTTTTGATCTGCGCCAGTATGGCCAGCGGCCCCCAGCCCGTTTCGCGCGGGCGGGCGACAAGGCGCTGCGCCGCTTCCTTCTGCACCATGACGCTGATGGAACGGAGGGGCACATGGAGCAGCAGAAATTTTTCCATCAGCGGGGTGGTCAAATAGTAAGGAAGGTTGGCCACGATGCGAAGAGGCTGAAGGGGTTTTAGCAGCGTTTCCAGATCGAGCCGCTGCGCGTCGGCGTGCACCACCTTGGCGTTTTCCATTTTGTCAAGCTTTAAGCGGATGAAGGGCAGCAGCCGCTCGTCCACTTCCACGGTGACGAGTTTCCTTGCGGCCATGGCAAGGCGGCAGGACAAATCGCCCATGCCGCTGCCCACTTCAAACACGCCGTCTTCTTTGGTGACGCCCGCAATGGCCACCAGCTGATCCAACAGCGCCTCGTCGCTGATAAAATTCTGCCCAAGATCGTGGGCATGGCGAAAGCCCGTCTGCTTTTTCATGGCGTAAGGCGTCGGCACCGCTCAATGACCGCGCGGGGGTCTTCGCTTCTGAAAACCGCCGTCCCCATGACAAGGCGCGACGCGCCCTTTTGTACGGCCAGATGCGCGTTGGCGGGCCCCACGCCGCCATCCACCGACAGCACGCCCGAAAAGCCCCGTTCCCTTAAAAGCGCCAGCTTATCCAGCGTTTCCTCCATCAGGCTCTGGCCGCCGTACCCCGGCTCCACCGACATCACGAGGATCTGATGCAGCTTGGAAAGATACGGGAACAGCGTTTCAGCGCCCGTACCGGGCTTGACGGAAAGGCCGGGCTTGACGCCCAGCGCCCGTATCTCCTCGATGATGGCCGCTTTATCGTATGCGATCTCCGCATGCACGGTGATTTCATCCGCCCCGGCCTGAGCGAACACCTGCACATATTGTTCCGGGTTGGTCATCATCAGATGTACGTCCAGCAGCGCCTTGGGGAAAGCGCCGCGCAGCGCGCGCACAATGTCCGGCCCGTAGCTTAAATTGGGCACAAAGTGGGCGTCCATGATGTCTACGTGCAGGGCGTCGCAGCCCGCATCCAGCACGGCCTGCACCTGCACGCCCATATGCAGCGGGTCAGCCGCCAGAATGGACGGCGCAATCTCAATCATACCTTTCCCTCCAGTTGGTCTGTATTTCCATAAACAGCGCACGGTAGCGGGCCAGCCTGTCCGCATCCAGTTCCCCCCGCCGCTCTGCGGCCTTGACCGCGCAGCCCGGCTCTTTCACATGAAAGCAGGGCGCAAAGCGGCACTGACCGAAATAGGGGGCAAACTCGGGATAATACTGCGCAAGGTCGGACGGCTCCATATTTTCCGGCGCTTCCAGCAGGCTGAACCCCGGCGTATCCAGCACGCGCAGGCCGTTTGTTTCTAACAATGAAATGTGGCGCGTGGTCTGTTTCCCCCGCGCGATCTTTTCGCTCAGGCTCCCCGTTTCAAGCGCCCGGCCCATCAGAAGGGAGAGCAGCGTGCTTTTGCCCACGCCCGACTGCCCCGAAAAGCAGCACAGGCCGCCGGACAGCGCCTGCCTGAGGGCCTCGATGCCGGTATTTTCTTTGGCCGATACGCCAAACACCTGCACATCGGCCCCGGCATACATGGTTTTAGCGCGCACCAGCGCGTTCTCGTCCACATCGCACTTGTTGATGACCATGACGGGCCGTATGCCCTGCATGTGCGCGGCCAGCAGCAGCTTATCGGCCAGCAGCCAGTCCGGCTCCGGCAGCGGCGCCAGCACGATACACAGCGTTTCCACATTGGCAACCGGCGGGCGCAAAAAGGCGCTCACGCGCGGCAAAATTTCTTCTACCCAGCCGTGCTCATCCTCTTTGCCGGGGGTAAAACGCACCCTGTCGCCCACCAGAGGGCTTATGCCCATGCGGCGAAAGGTCTTTTTGGCGCGCAGCACATAGCTTGCGCCCTCCTGCCCCTGCACGGTGTACAGGCCGCCGCGGCCTTCGATGATCTGTCCCTCCATCACGGCCGCGCGGCCTCCTTTACATAGACGGCCAGCACGATTTCAAGGCTTTTATCCAGCGGCATCACAACCCTTCCCTCCTCGGGCAGCTGGTCGGCTATGCGCTCAAACTGCGTGGAATCGCTGACGGGGATTTCGGTGATCTTGATCTTGTCCTGCCGGATGTCTAATTTGAGCAGCTCGGTAAACACTTCTTCACGGGTTTTGCCCACAAGGTTGGGCATGGTTACGCGCCCGCCCGATATATCCACCTGCACAATGCCGCCCGCTTCCAGCACCGTGCCCTGCACCGGTTCCTGCATAAGCACCGTGCCCGGCGCGGAAACGTCCATTCGGATGTCCCTGCGGCTCATCTGCAGGCCCACCTTTTCAACCAGCCGTCTGGCTTCTTCTTCGGGCAACCCCTCCACGGACGGCACCGTTTTTTCCTTAGGGCCGGTGCTGACGGTCAATAGCACGGTATCTCCCTTTTTCATGCGGAAACCGTAATCGTGCGACTGCAAAACCACCGTGCCCGCTTCCATCTGGCTCTCCTGCCGCACCACCTCGGTTTTAAGCCACGCCTTGGTCAGCAGCCTGCGCGCCTCTTCCTCGGTTTCGCCGATGCAGTAGGGCGCTTTGGTGGTCGTTACCACCCGGTTGTAAATCATAAGGGAACCAAACACCAGCGCCGCCAGCACCATCAGCGCCGTGCCCACGGTGGCCAGCGTGCGGTACAGCTTGCGGCGCTTGCGCTGCCTTACGTCGCGGCCTATCCGCTGCGGCACAATGACGGGCGTATCGCGGGTGATCTCTTTTTCCTGATATAAAAGGGCGCTCTTGATGGCCTGCGCCATATCGGTCGCGGTGCGGTAGCGGCTCTGCGGCGTTTTTTCCAGCGCCTTCATCACCACTTTTTCAATGGCGGGCGATACGTCGGGGTTCATTTCCCGCACGGGCCTGGGCGCGTCCTTGATGTGCTTGGTGGCGATGTCTTCGGCCTTATCGCCTTCAAAGGGCACCTTGCCCGTCAGCATCTCATAGAACACCACGCCCACGGAATACAGGTCGGACGCCGTGGTGGCCGTTTCGCCGCGCGCCTGCTCGGGCGAAAAATAATGCACCGAGCCCATCACGGTATCGCGCCGCTCCTCCCACATTTCGCCGGGCGCGTCCATCATGCGCGCAATGCCGAAATCGGACACCTTGATGTATCCGTTCTGATCCACCAGAATGTTCTGGGGTTTGATGTCGCGGTGGACGATGTGCGCGCTGTGCGCGTGCTGCAGAGCCGAAAGGATGCGGATGACGATCTGCGCCGCCACTTCCTCTGTCATCCGGCCGCGCTCCTTGATGATGTCTTTGAGCGTCTTGCCGTTTACATATTCAATCACGATGTACAGCCCTTTTTCATCGTCGCCCACGTCCAGAAGGTTTACGATGTTGTGGTGGCTCATTTTGCTGGCCGCCGTCGCCTCGCGCTGGAAAAAGGCCACAAAGTCGGGGTTGCCATGGTATTCGGGCTTTAGAAACTTGACGGCCACATCATGCCCGGTGCGCAGGTCGCGGGCCTTGAACACCAGCGCCATGCCGCCTTCGCCGATCTTTTCGAGCAGTTGGTAGCGGTCCGCAAGCTTGTTGTCGATCATGCGTCCACCTCCAACAGGATCAGGGTAATGTTGTCCCGCCCGCCAAGGTTCAATGCCATCTGCATCATGCGGCCGGCGGCTGCGTCCAAGCTTTCTTCCCGCATCAGGGAAAGCAGCGCCTCGGGCTTCACATACTCGGTCAATCCGTCCGAGCAGATCAGCCACCGGTCGCCCTTCTGTTTTTCGGGCATGGTGATGTCGGGGTTCAGCCGCCTGCCCGTTCCCACCGCCCGCGTGATCACGTTGCGGTAGGGGTAGGCGTCGGCTTCCTCGGGCTTTAGCACCCCGTCGCGCACCAGCTCGGCCACAAGGGAGTGGTCGCTGGACATCTGGTACAGCGTGCCCTCGCGCAGCAGATAGCAGCGGCTGTCGCCCACATGGCCCAGATAAAAAAACGTGCCCGCGTCCCACAGAACAGTCAGGGTGGTGCCCATGCCGCTCAGGTTCTCATCCCGCCCCTGGCGCGCGAATATCTCGCGGTTGGCGCGGATAAAGCACTTGCGCAGCGTGTCCTCGTTGGGCTCCTGCTTTTCCAGCGCCTGCCGCACGGCGTCGATGGCCATGGAGCTGGCCACGTTGCCGCCCTTATGGCCGCCCATGCCGTCGGCCACGGCGTAGACGGGAAAGGCGCCCTCCAGCACAAGGGCAGTATCCTGATTGACCGGCATCACGTTGCCGCAATCCGTCCTTACAACGGCCTTCATTCGCCTTCTGCCTCCCCCGTATTGAGTTTCAGGTACTGGCGGCGCAATTGACCGCAGGCCCCCTGTATATCGTCGCCCATCTCCCGCCGGATGGTGGCGGAAATACGGCAGTTTTCCAGCTCCTCTAAGAAGTCCTCCGCCGTTTTGCGGGGTACGCCCTTTAGATTGCGCTCTTTCACATCGTTTAAGGGGATCAGGTTCACGTGGCACTGAAGCCCGCGCAAAAACTGCGACAGCTGCCGCGCATGCTCCGGCCCCGCGTTGACGCCGTCGATCAGAGCGTACTCAAACACGATGCGCCGCCCCGTCCTTTCCACCCAGCGGCGGCAGGCCCCCATCAGTTTATCCATCGAATAAGTGCGCGCAATGGGCATGATCTGCAGCCGGATCGCGTCGCTGGGCGCGTGCAACGACACCGAGAGGGTAACGGGCAGGCCCTCGTCCGCCAGCTTTTCCATCTGCGGCACCAGCCCGCAGGTGGAAAGGGAGATGTGGCGCAGCCCGATGTTCAGCCCCATTTCGTGGCTGACAAGGCGCAGAAAACGCACCACGTTGTCGTAGTTGTCCAGCGGTTCGCCGCTGCCCATCAGCACGATGTTGTGGATTTTTTCATCCGTCAGACGCCTGTTGACGCTCAGCACCTGCCCCAGCATTTCCCCCGCTTCCAAGTTACGGATACAGCCGTCCAGCGTGCTGGCGCAGAAGGCGCAGCCCATCCTGCACCCCACCTGGGTGGAGATGCACAGCGTCGCGCCGTGCTTATAACGCATCAGCACGCCCTCGATGCAGTGCCCGTCCTTCAGTTCAAACAGGTACTTTTCGGTGCCGTCCAGCCTAGACACAAAGCTTTCTAAAATGCGCACGGGCTGCCCCGCGTCGGCTACCGCCAGTTTTTCGCGCAGGGCGGACGGGATATTGCGCATATCGGCGTAATCCGCGCCCTTGTGCAGCCAGCCGAAAACCTGCCGCGCCCTGAAAGCGGGTTCCCCCATGGCTTTCAGGCGCTCGGCAAGCTCTTCCGGGTACAGGTTGATCAACAGATCAGGCATCTTTTTTCCTCACCATGCGGGAGATAAAGAACCCGTCCATGCCCTCCGCGCCGGGCAGCAGCTGCAAGCCGTACTTGCCCGTCTTTTCGCGGAACGCTTCGGGAATGCCTGCGGGCAAAACCGACAGTTCAAAATCGGGATGGTCGCTCAGGAAACTTTCCACCTGCATCGCGTTTTCTTCCGGCAGGATGGAGCAGGTGGAGTACACGAACACGCCGCCGGGCTTCACATAGCTGGCGCAGGCTTCCATCAGCTTGCGCTGCACGTCTTTCAAGCTTTGCAGGCGCTCTTCGTTCAAACGGTATTTGGCGTCAGGCTTGTCGTGCAGCACGCCCGTGCCTGAGCAGGGCGCGTCCAGCAGCACAGCGTCCATGGTTTTTTCCATCTGCTCGCGCACCACCGTGGCGTCCCTCGCCATGGGGCGCACGTTGTAGATGCGCAGCCGCTCCGTCATTTTCTGGATCAGCTCCACCCGGTGCTCATGCACGTCCCACGCCTGCACGCGGCCGGTGTTCTGCATTTTTTCGGCCATATAGGCGGTTTTGCCGCCGGGCGCGGCGCAGCAGTCCAGCACATTCATGCCGCAGCGTACGTCCACCGCTTCCGCCGCCAGCATGGACGCTTCGCCCTGCACCGAATACAGTCCCTTGATGAAATCTTCATCCATGGAAATATCGCCCGTGCCCGACACATAGAAGGTGTGCGGCAGGCGGCCGCGCTCGACGCGCCAATCCTTCTTTTTGTGCAGCTTCTTTTCCAGTTCTTCTTCGTTGGTCAAAAGGAAATTGGGGCGCAGCGTCATCAGCCGGTGTTTCATGGAGCCCTTGAGGATACTCTCCGTTTCTTCTTCGCCGAAAATGCCCACCAGCTTTTCGGTCAGCCACGCGGGCATGGAGTAGCGCACCGAAAGGAAGCGCGCCACATCATCCTCGCGGTCAGGCCACGGGATGTCGCTCATTTGGCGGATCAAAGAGCGCAGCACGCCGTTGACCAGCCCGGTCAGGCCCTCATAGCCCTTCTGCCGCGCCAGCTTGACCGCTTCGTTGACGGCGGCGCTTTCGGGCACCCTGTCCATAAAGAACAGCTGGGCCGCGCTCAGGCGCAGCAGGTTGCGGATGGCCTGATCGACGCCCTCGGCGTCCGCAAGGCAGGTGTCCAGCGCAAAATCAAGGTAGAGCAGGTTTTCCAGCGTGGTGTATACAATGTTGGTGCAAAGGCGCTTGTCGCGGTCGCTTAAGCGCAGCTTGCCCATTTCGTCGCTCAGAGAAAGCGCGGTATAGCCTTCCTCCAGCAGGACGCGGTTCAATACATCCCACGCGGCCATGCGCGCGCCGCCGGACAGAGGATCCTGCGGCTCCATGGGGCGCATGGGCGGCTTCTGATCGGGCCGGAAGGAACGGCGGTCGCCGTTCGCCGGACGGCCAAAGGGCTTGCGCTCGCCGTCAGAGGGCTTGCGCTCGCCGTTCGCCGGACGGCCAAAGGGCTTGCGCTCACCGTCAAAGGGTTTACGCTCACCGTTCGCCGGACGGCCAAAGGGCTTGCGCTCACCGTTCGCCGGACGGCCAAAGGGCCTTCCCTGCTGCGGCCTGCGGTCTTCGCCCGCCTGCCCCGCGCCGTCTTTCTCCCCCGGTTTCATGCCCTGCGGCTTGCGCCCGCCGGAAAAGGGCCTGCGGTCGCTGGAAAAGGGTTTACGGTCGCTGGAGAAAGGCTTGCGCCCCTGCCCGAAGGGTTTCCTGCCGCCCTGAAAGGGCTTGCGGCCTTCCTGTGCGCCGCCGCTGCTTTTCTGATTGTCTTCCATACTTCCTCACATTTCCATAAGGCGCGTGCCTGCATCCAAAGGATGCCCGCGCAGATAGTCCTTGGCCGCCATGGCTTTGCCGCCCGCCGCCTGCAATGTGTCGATCCACAGGGCGCCCTGCCCCGTCTGTACCTGAAGGCCCTGTTTGCCGTCCGAAACCAGTACCTGTCCCGCTTCGGCGCCCGGCTGGCCCTCCCCCGTATGCGCGGACAGCACCTTCAATACGCCGTGCGGCGACAGGGTGTACGCGCCCGGCCAGGGATTAAGCCCCCGAACCTTGCAGCTGATGGCGTGGGCCGGTTCCGCCCAGGAAATCCGCCCCATTTCTTTTGTGAGCATGGGGTAATAGCTCATTTGATCCTCGTCCTGCTTTATCCTCGGGCAATCGCCCTTGTCCAAGCGGCGCAGCGTTTCAATCAGCAGCTCCGCGCCCATTTTGGACAGCCTGTCCGTCAGTTCCCCCGCCGTCTCATTTGGCAATATATCCGTTTCCGTCTGCAAAAGGATATCGCCGGTATCGATGCCCTTGTCGGTCATCATGGTGGTAACGCCGGTTTTTGTTTCGCCGTTTATGATGCACCAGTTGATGGGGGCCGAGCCGCGGTATTTGGGCAGCAGCGACGCATGGACGTTGACGGTGCCA
The DNA here is from genome assembly GCA_964522425.1 of uncultured Oscillospiraceae bacterium. GTDB lineage: Bacteria > Bacillota > Clostridia > Christensenellales > Aristaeellaceae > DTU024. The sequence continues at coordinate 22,495 of CAZFUT010000008.1, read as the reverse complement.
AGGCGCGGGATGGCCAGCACTTCCTCCGACAGTATCTGCCCAAAGGCCGCCGTCACGCACAGGTCGGGCGCAAGGGTTTTCAAGTCCTCTACCCCGTCTGCGCGGATGCGGCGCGGCTGAAACACGGGGATGCCGTACCGCATGGCCAGCTGCTTGGCCTCGCACACCGACATTTTGCCGCCGCGCCCTTTGGGTTTGTCGGGCTGGGTGAACACGCCCGCCACGTCGTACCCGTTATCGATGAGCGCCCGCAGGCTTTGCGCGGCATAGGCGGGCGTACCCATGAATACGATTTTCATGCTTCTTCCCCGTCCTCGTCTTCCAGGGGCACTTCGTACTCCATCTTATCCACATAAAGCACGCCGTCCAGATGGTCGATCTCGTGCTGCAGGCAGCGCGCCAGCAGGCCGTCCGCCTCGACGGTAAAGAAGTCGCCCTTTCTGTCCTGCGCCTTGACGGTCACTTTTTCGGGGCGCACCACATAGCCCCTTTTGCCGGGCACGCTCAGGCACCCTTCCACCATGCCCACCGTTTCTTCCGAAAGGTGCGTGATCTCGGGGTTGACAAACTCCATCAGCCCGTCGCCCACGTCGATCACCACCAGGCGGCGCTTGATGCCGATCTGCGGCGCGGCAAGGCCGACGCCGTTTTCACGGTACATGGTTTCCGCCATGTCGCGCAAAATGAGCGGCAGGCGGACGTTGTTGAATTTGGTTACGGGGTTGCTTTCGCCCCGTAAAACGGGTTCCCCGATGGTCATCAGCTGTTTAAACATTCTTCCTCCTATGCAAGGGATGCGGGATCGATTTCCAGGTGCACTTCGCTGGGCCAGTTTTCTTTGGAAAGCTCCGTTAAAAACGCCAGAATAGGCACGGTGTCCTTGTGATTGAGCATTTTCAGCAGCACCTGCGAGCGGTACAGCCCCATGATGCGCTTGATGGGCGCTTCATCCTCCCGGTAAAACAGCACGCGCTTTTTCCAGGTGGGGTGCTGCTCCAATTGCGTTCTGATGCGGGCAAACAGTTGGCCGCTGGTCGCCCGCGCCATATCCTCCTGCCTGTTCTGGCACAAAAGGCGCACCATCATGGTAAAGGGCGGGTACAGGTCGCGGCGGCGATAGGCAAACTCCTGCTGAAAAAAGCTGCGGTAATCCTGCCGCGCGGCGGCGGCCACGGCGTAATGCTCGGGCCTGTAGGTCTGGATGATGACTTCGCCCTGCTTTTCGGCGCGCCCCGCGCGCCCCGCCACCTGGGTCAGCAGTTGAAAGGTGCGCTCCCGCGCGCGGTAGTCGGGCAGGTTCAGCGATAAATCGGCCAGCACCGCGCCCACGAGCGTCACCTGCGGAAAATCCAGCCCCTTGGCGATCATCTGCGTGCCCACCATCACCCTGGCCGCGCCCGAGCGGAAGCGGTTGAGCAGCTTTCTGTGCCCCTCCTTGCCCGACGTGGTGTCCACATCCATGCGCACCACCTCGATATCGGGCAGCAGCTTTTTCACTTCTTCCTCCACCCGCTGGGTGCCGACGCCGCAGGCCTTCAGGTATATGGATCCGCACGCCGGGCACTGATCCGGCATCGCTTCCTGCGCGCCGCAGTAGTGGCAGTGCAATTTCCGGTCGGCCTGATGGTAGGTATAGGCCACGTCGCACTGGCCGCAGGTGAGGGTGTGGCCGCACTTGCGGCAGACCACGCTGGGCGCATAGCCCCTGCGGTTGACAAACAGCATCGCCTGCCCGCCCTCTGCCATGCAGCGTTTCAGCGCCTCCTGCAATTCAAAGGAAAACATATCCTTGTTGCCAAGGCGCAGTTCCTCGCGCATGTCCACCACCGTCACCTTGGGAAGCTCCCTGCCGTTGACGCGCTCCGGCATTTCCAGCAGCATGTAGTCGCCCCTTTCCGCTCTGGCAAAAGAGAGGACGGAGGGCGTCGCGCTGGCCAGCAGCACCACGGCCTGTTCCTGTTTGGCGCGCATCTGCGCCACTTCCCTTGCGTCATAGGCCGGCTGATGCTCGGAAAAATAGCTCTGCTCGTGCTCCTCATCCACAATGATGAGGCCGAGGTTGGCGACCGGCGCAAAGATGGCCGAGCGCGCCCCGATCACCACGCGCGCTTCGCCAAGGCGGATGCGCCGCCACTCGTCGTACTTTTCCCCGGCGGATAATCTGGAGTGCAGCACGGCGGCCACATCGCCGAAGCGGCCCCTGAACCATCTGACGATCTGCGGCGTCAGCACGATTTCGGGCACCAGCACGATGGCCCCGCGCCCAAGGCGCAGGCATTCGCGCACCGCCCTGATGTACACTTCCGTTTTGCCGCTGCCCGTCACGCCGTGCAGAAGGAAGGCGCCCTGCCGCCTTGAGATGGCGGGCAATATTTCGCTCAGCACCTCGTTCTGCCCTTTCGTCAGCACGGGGTCGGGCTCGGGCGGGATATCGCCGTAGGGCGAACGCCGCACCTCTTTGTCGAATACCGAAACGATGCCCCGCTCCGCCAGCTCGTTCAGCGGCGGCAGCGGGTCGCGCACCAGCACCTTGAGGTCGCTTACCCAGTGCTCTTTTCCGTCCAGCAAAAGGTCGATCAGCAGCCTCCGCTTGATGGATCGCCCCTGTTGCGCGCGGGCCTCGACGACTCCTTCGGGCGGTATCAGGAGCCTGGCCGCCTTTTCGTACTTGATTTTTACCCGTCCGCCGCGCAATTGGGCCGGCAGCATCAGGCGCAGGCAGGCCGCCAGCGGGCAGTGGGCGCTGGCCGCCATGGCCCTTGCAAGGGTCATCAGTTCGGGCAGGATGGCGGGCTCGTCATCCAGCTTTTCCGCTATGGCTTTTACCCGGCTTTCATCCATGCCCGCTTCATCCTTAAAGCCCAGCACCACGCCCTCGACGGCGCGGCCGCCAAAGGGCGCTTTCACGCGGCAGCCCACAGCCAGCGCCATGCCCTCCGGCACGCGGTAGGTGTAGGTTTTATCGGTGTCGGCGCTTAATATATCGACAATGATTTCGCAGTAGCGGCTCATGCCCGGCCTTTTTGATGCAGCGCCAGCGCCCTGGCGAGGATATGCCCCGCCACGTCCTGTTTGCTCATCAGCGGCAGGCTTTCCCGCCCCTCGCGGGTAATCAGCGTCACAATGTTCGTATCCACCGCAAAGCCCGCGCCGGGCCTTGTGACATCGTTGGCGACGATCATATCCAGATTCTTTTTGTTCAGCTTCCCCTCAGCGCTGTCCAGCACCTTTTCCGTTTCGGCGGCAAAGCCCACCAGCACCTGGCCGTCTTTTTTGATTTTTCCCACGGCGCTGGCCACGTCTTCCGTCGCCTTTAAGTGCAGGGCCATCTCTTCCCGGCCCATTTTTTTGATCTTCTGCCGCGCCGTTTCCACCGGCGTAAAATCGGCAGGGGCGGCGGCCTGTATGATGATGTCCTGTTCGATCGCCAGCCCCGTCATGGCTTCATAGAGGTCGTGGGTGGAAAGGATATGAACAACCTTCGCCCCCTTCGGCGCAGGAAGCGCCACGGGACCGGATACCAGCGTCACCTCCGCGCCGCGCTTCAGCGCCTCCTCGGCGATGGCATAGCCCATGCGGCCCGTTGAGCGGTTGCTCAAAAACCGCACGGGGTCGATGGCTTCGCGCGTGGGGCCGGCCGTGACCAATACGCGCAGGCCCCCCATATCGCGCCGGGCGTACAGGATGTCCGCGCAGGCGTCCACGATGTCGCAGGGCTCACTCATGCGGCCCGCGCCCACATCGCCGCAGGCCAAAAGACCGCCCTCCGGCCCCACAAAGTGTACGCCGCGCGCGGCCAGCCGCTTGATATTCTCCTGCGTGGCGGCGTTTTCCAGCATCCCGGTATTCATCGCGGGTGCCAGCAGCACCGGCGCTTTGGTGGCAAGCAAGGTGGTGGACAGCATATCGTCCGCCAGCCCCGACGCCATTTTGGCCATGATGTTGGCCGTCGCGGGCGCGATCAGAAACAGATCGGCCTTTTTTGCCAGGGCGATATGCTCAACCTCCCACTGTTCGGGCGGCGCAAACGTATCGGTCACCACGGGGCGGTGGCTCAGCGTCTGAAAAGAAAGGGGGGCGACAAACCGGCAGGCGTTCTCTGTCATGATCACGTCTACCTGCGCGCCCTCTTTGACAAGGCGTGAAACGATTTCGCAGCTTTTGTAGGCCGCGATGCCGCCGGTCACGCCCAGCACCACGCTTTTCCCCTGAAAGCGCATATTAAGCTTCCTCGTTGCTCAGCTTCCGGTGGGCGGAGATCAGCCCGCGGTCGATTTCGTCGATGGCTACGCCAATGGGCTTGCGCTCCTTGGGATCGACCAGCGGCTGCGCGCCGTCCACCAGTTCGCGCGTGCGGCGCGATACCTCGACCACCAGCGTATAGGTGCTGCCGGCCTTCTCTTTTAATTCTTCCACGCTCGGTTTATTGATCGCCAATTTGGTTTCCTCCTTAAAAATCCTCAATGATGGGCATGAAACGGGTCGTCCGCTGTTTTTCGGCGGCGACGATATGATACAGCTGCTCGTACGCCATTTGCAGATCGTCATTGACCAGCGCGTACTGGTATTTGCCGATCTGTGCCACTTCGCCCCTGGCATTGCCGAGGCGGCGGGCAATTTCCTCCGGGTCGTCGGTGTTGCGCGTGTGCAGCCGGACACGCAGCGCGTCATAGCTGGGGGGCAGAATGAAAATGGAAACGCAGTCGGGCTTTTTCCGCATCACGTTGATGGCGCCCTGCGGGTCGATATCCAGCAGGAGGTTTTCCCCGCGCTGGATTCCCTCCTCGATGGGGGTCAGCAGCGTGCCGTAGCGGTGGCCATGCACGGTGGCGTGCTCCAAAAAAGCGTCCTTTTCCAGCAGCCTGTCATACTCCTTCTCGGTGATGAAGTGATAATGCACGCCGTCAATCTCGCTCTCCCGGCGCGCCCTTGTCGTCACCGAAACGGAGAAACGGATGCTGGCATCGTTTTCCATCAGCCTTTCCACCAGCGTGCCCTTGCCGGTGCCGGAGGGGCCGGAAATGACGATGAGCATGCCCTTGCGTTGTTCCTTCATTTTTCGCTTTCCCCTTCCTGTATGCGTCCCGAAAGGGTCTCCGGCTGCAGGGCCGACAGCAGGATATGCCCCGAATCCATGATCAGCACGGCCCGCATCCTGCGCCCCGCCGTCGCATCCACCAGCTCGCGCTTTTCGCGCGCGTCCTGCACCAGGCGGCGGATGGGCGCCGCGTCAGGGGATATGATGGCCACCACCCGCGCCGATGCCACCATGTTGCCAAAGCCTACGTTTACCATCTGCATGGGCACATCACTCCACGTTCTGTATCTGCTCGCGCATCTTTTCGATGTCGCACTTGATTTCGACCGCCAGATGGCTGATATCCTCATCCGCCGATTTGGAGGCGATGGTGTTGACCTCCCGGTTCATCTCCTGCACCAGAAAGTCCATCCGCCGCCCCTGCCCGGTTTCCAGTTGGAAGGCCGCGCGCATCTGGCCGATGTGCGAAAACAGCCTTGCGATTTCTTCGTCCACCGCGCAGCGGTCGGCCAGGAAGGCGGCCTCCTGCATCATGCGAGCGGGGTCGGCCCCTTCCACCTTCAGCTGGTTCAGCCTTTCCAGCACACGCGCATAGCATTTCTCGGGCATTCGCGCCGCCTTTTCTTTGACGGCTTCAACCCTTTCCTCAATGCGCAGCAGCGCGGCGTTCAGATCCTCCAGCAGGCTTTCGCCTTCTTTTTCGCGCATGGCGCACAGGGCGTCCAGCGCATGGCCCAGCGCCTCAAGCGCCAGCGCCGATACCGCGCCTTCATCGTCGCTCCCCTGCTCCACACGGAGGGCGTCGGGCAGGGCCAATACATCCGAGAGCTTAAGGTTGTCTTTCAGCCCCATTTCCTTGCCCATTTTGCGCAGCGCGTCCAGCACGCCCATGCACAGCGCGCTGTCCACCCACACGTCTTTTGCGTCGTTGCGCGTGTTGCGGTAGGTCATGGTGAGATCGACATGTCCCCGCTTTAAGCGCCCGCCGATCGTCTGGCGCAGCGCCGTCTCCAGAAAGCTCAGGTCGCGCGGCAGCCGGAACGACAGGTCCAGATACCGGTGGTTGACAGAACGAAGCTCCGCTTCCACCTCGCGTCCGTCCATGGACGCGCCCCCGCGCCCGTATCCCGTCATGCTTCGCACAGCCCTACCCCCCTGTTCCCCAAAGTATACCACATTCCACCAAAGGTGAAAAGCGCCCGCGCAGTTTTCGGGACACCAAAATGCGCCGTGCCTTTCGGCACGGCGCAGAAGACCACTAACAGCCTCAGAAGAGGGACTCTGTCAGCTGACGGTGATGATCTTCCCCTTCGTTTCGATGCGCTGCCAAATGATCACCAGCATAACCAAACCGATGCCGATGGCGTCCGTCAGCGCGCCGGGGTCGATCAGCATCAGGCCGCCGACCAGCGCCATCAGCTGCTGGAGGATGTTGAGCTTCTTCATGTAGAAGCGCTGCAGGCTCATCGCCACGCCGAACATGCCGATGAGCGCGGTCACAGCCATCCTGAGGATCATGTACCACGGGGTATCGATCATCAAAAGGCCGGGGCTGAAAATGAACATGTACGGGATCAGGAAGGCCGCGATGGCAAGGCGCGTCGCTTCAAAGCCCGTTTTGATGGGATCGGCCTTGGCGATGGCGGAACCGGCCATGGCCGCGAGGCAGACAGGCGGCGTAATATCCGCCACGATGCCAAAGTAGAAGGTAAACATGTGGGCGGGCAGCTTGACATAGCCCGCGCCCAGGCCGCTCAGATGGGTGAACACCTCCGGCAGCGCCGCTTCCATGGCCTTGATGACCACGGGGGCCATAACGGAAGAGGTGATGATGTAGTTGGCCGTCGTCGGCACGCCCATGCCGAGGATGATGGACGTAATCATGGTAAAGAACAGGAGCAGCAACAGGTTTCCGCCCGCCAGCGCCGTAAAGCCGCTGCCGAGACGGCCGCCGATGCCCGTCACGGTGATGACGCCGGACACGATGCCGCTGGTCGCGCAGGCCAGCGCCACGGCCAGCACGCCGCGCGCGCCGCTTTCGAGGCCCTGCAGATAGTCCCTGCCCTTTAGGCCCGGACGGTTTTCAAGGATGTCGCCTATGCTCTTTTTATTGGGTACCAGCAGGTCGATCAGCGTTTTGAAATAGCCGCCGAAGGCCGCGACGATCATGCCGATCAGCGCCGCATAGGCGGGGGTCAGCGGGGTGCCGACCAGGATGTAGATGATGACCAGCAGCGGCAGCGCGAGATACCCTTTCTCGGCCAGCAGCCTGCGCGCGTTGGGCAGTTTCTCCTTGGGCAGGCCCAGCAGGCCGTGCTTCTTGGATTCAAGGTCGATGATGAGGTAAACGCCGGAGAAATACAGCAGCGCCGGGATCACGCCCGCCTTGACGATCTCGCCGTAGTTTAAGCCCACCGAGTCCACCATCAGGAAGGCGGCGGCGCCCATGACGGGCGGCATGATCTGCCCGCCGGTGGAAGCCGAGGCTTCCACCGCGCCCGCGAACTGCGGGCGGTACCCCATGGACTTCATCATCGGGATGGTAAACGAGCCGGTGCCCACGGTGTTGGCCACGGACGAGCCGGACACGGTGCCCATCAGCGCCGAGGAAATAACGGCCACCTTGGCGCAGCCGCCGCGGCGGTGGCCGGCCAGTGCGTTGGCGATGTCGATAAAGAACTGGCCGACGCCCGTCTTTTCAAGGAAAGCGCCGAAGAGCATGAACAGGAAAATAAAGTTGCAGCAAGCGCCGATGGCCGGGCCGAACACGCCTTCCTGGTCGTACCACAAATGGCCCAGAATGCGTTTGATGGAGCTGTTGCTTTTTAAGAAACCCGGCATATACTTGCCGAATATGGCAATCGCCAGGAAAGTGCAGGCAATGATGACGATGGGCAGGCCCACGACACGGCGCGTCGCTTCCAAAAGCAGAATGATGCCGACCGCGGCGATCCACAGTTCATACGGCTGCAGGCGCAGGCGGGCGTTCAGCGCCTGCAGGTTGACCACCTGGTAGAAACAGATGGCCGCGGCCACAACCGCCAAGGCGATATCGTACCAGGGCAGCGTATCCTTTCGGAAGCTCTTCCTTGCGGGGTACAGCAGAAACGCGATCAGCAGCACCAGCCCCAGATGCAGGGGACGGATGGCGGGAATGGGCCTGAAGGTATGCCAGAGCTGTATCAGGGAAAATATGATGCAAACGGCCGCAATGATGGTGCCGCGAATATCCGAAAACTTGCGGAAATTGCTTTCGCGGTCATACTTGGTCATGATCTCGTCCAGCAGCGCCTGATCGACGCCGGGCGCACCATCAGCTGCCGCCGGTATCACAGGTTCCGCCGGCCTATCCATTTTTTTTTCGTCAGCCATGCTTGTATGCTCCTTCACAAATCATTTGAAACCATACGGTTTCCCCTCTAAAGCAGTATAAAAAGAAAGGGAGGCGTCCACAGAGAGGACGCCTCCGTGGGGAAAATCATTTGATCTGGGACTGCTCGGGAATCGCTACGCCGATCTCGGTGAAATACTTGGCCGCGCCGGGATGGATGGGGCAGGGAATGCCTTCGACGGCAAACTTGGTATCCAGTTCCAGCGCCTTGGCGTGCGTCATGTCGCCCTTCTTTTCAAAGAGGGTCTTGACGAGGTTGTAGGCCAGGTCCTCTTCCAGATCCTTGGCGCAGATCAGCACGGCGGTGGTGGAGGGAATGGTGATATCCTCGTCCTGGCCGGTGTAGGTGCCGCCCTTGACGGTGACGGGCACATAGAAGGAGTACTTGCCCTGCAGGGTCTTCATCTGTTCATCCGTGAGGGTGAGCAGGCGCACGGGGCGCTTGAGGGCGGCGGAAATGATGCCGGTGTTGGGGATGCCGGCGGTTACGAAGAACGCGTCCAGCTGCATGTTGTTGTAGGCGTCGGCAGATTCGCCGAAGCTGAGGTTCTGCACATTGATGTCTTCCATTTTAAGGCCGGCGGCTTCCAGCACCTGCATGGCGTTGACGGCGGTGCCCGAGCCGGGGGAGCCGACGGAAACGTTCTTGCCCTTCAGATCGGCCACGTCCTTGATGCCGGAATCGGCGGACACGACGATCTGCACGGCTTCGGGATACAGCGCGGCCAGCGCGTAGAAATTGTCCAGCTTCTCGCCCTGGAACTGCGTCTGGTCAGCGGTGTAGGCGTAGAAAATAACGTCGTTCTGCGACCAGCCCAGCTGGAACTCTCCCTCATTGATGTTGACGATGTTCTCTTTGGAGGCGCCGGTGGCCTGCGGGGTCACTTCGATGTCTTTGATGTTGTTCTTCCAAAGGTTGGCGATCTCGGAACCAAAGGCATAATAGGTGCCGCTGGTGCCGCCCGTGCCCATGGACAGCACGGTGACCGCCAGAGCGGAGGAGAGCGACAGGGCCAGCACGAGGGCCAATACCAATGCGACAAGTTTCTTCATTACGACAGGTCTCCTTTCGGTGTTTGAAGTTTTTCGCCATCGCGGCTTCTTGGTGCTATTATAACAGAGGGCCGCCGAAAATGCAACTACTGCCATTATTTTCATTCGGAAAAAGTCATGCCGAGCATAGATTTCACCGTTCCATGCACATTTCACCTTGAAATTTTCCCGTTTCGCCGCTCATCGCTCATCCGCATATACAATCGGTTGCCTATTTTTCCTTTTTCCGCGCGGACTTGACGAAACCCGTAAAAGGCTATATATTTCAATAGATTCAGAATAAAGGAGACCCGCTATGATCCGTAAAATAACGCCCGAGCAGCGCTGTTTTCTGACGCTGATGCGCACCGGCAGCCGCCTGCAGGCGGAGGGCGATCGTTTTTTCGAAACCATCACGCTGAAGCAATGGCTGGTCCTGACCGAGCTGGAGCAGGCCGGCAAACCGCGCTCGCTGGCAGAGCTTCAGCGGGCGCTGGGCACCAGCCATCAGAACATCCGCCAGATCGCGGCCAAGCTGGAAAAGAAGGGCTACCTCACCATCAGCCCCGACCCTGACGACTGCCGCGCCTGCCGCGTATCGCTGGCGGAAGAAACCGAAGAAATGCCGCATCTGTACCGCTACCGGCAGATCGCCTTCCTGCGGACGCTGTTCGCCGCCATCCCCGCCGCCGACGTGGAAGCCACCCTGCGCGTGCTGGAAAAAATAGAAGGCAACCTCGATAAATTGTAAACCGCTTGCCCTTTTCGCCTCAATTCCTGCAACATCTTCCGTTTCTCGCCCGCCGCCGGGCGTATTTTTTATGTTTTCCGCTTTTTCTTCTGCAATCACTTCCATTATTCATTGACAACATGGGTTCGCCATACTAAAATAAAGGAAGCAAACCATATAGCGAAAGGAGACAGCCCGGTATTTCCCATGTTCCATTTTATCGACAAAAAGGAGAATCGTATGAAGAAAAGTATCCGCACCCTGTCCCTCCTGCTGGCCGTGATGATGCTGCTCAGCCTCACCGCTCTGGCCGAAAACAAGCCCGCCTATTCGGTCGAGGGCTTTGAAACCGTAGACGCAAACGGCAACCGCATCACCGCCGGCCGCGACGCGACGGCCAAAACCGCCATCGCCTCCGCCTCCAAGTACGAGGTGTCGCAGGTGGGCGCCGAAATCATCAAAAAGGGCGGCAACGCGGTTGACGCCGCCGTCGCCATGGGCTTTGCGCAGGGCGTCGCCGAACCCTTCACCAACGGCGTGGGCGGCGGCGGCCTGGCCGTCATTCACACCGCCAAGGGCGAAGACATATTCGTCGACTTCCGCGAGATCGCGCCCCAAAAGGCCACGCTCGACCTGTATGTGGATGCCGAGGGCAAGAGCAACGGCAAGACCATGGAAACGGGCCTCGCTTCCGGCATCCCCGGCGACGTCGCGGGCCTTTTGTACATGTTTGAGCATTACGGCTCGGGCAAACTGACCCGCCAGGAGGTCATGGAGCCGGCCATCCGCATCGCCACCGAGGGCATGATCATCTCCACCTACGCGGCCAACGCCATCAGCGACGCGTATGAAAAGGCCACCAAGTACCCCGCCATGCAGAAGGTGTACTGGGATGAAAACGGCCTGCCCAAGGAAGCGGGCGTGCTGCATACCAACCCCGATTATGCGAAGACCCTACAGCTGATCGCCGAAAAGGGCCGCGACGGCTTCTACAAGGGCGAAGTGGCTCAGGCCATCGTGGATTCTCTGGCCGAGTACGAAGGCGTAATGACGCTGGAAGACCTGGAAGGCTATGAAGTCACGGTGAAAGAGCCCGTCAAGGGCACCTACCGCGGCTACACCCTTTTGTCCTCCCCTCCCCCCTCTTCCGGCGGCACCATCCTGATCGAGATCCTCAACATCCTGGAGAACTTCGACATCGCGTCCCTCAAGGTCAATTCGCCCGAATACATCCACACCATCATCGAAACCTTCAAGCTCTGCTACGCCGACCGCGCCCAGTACATGGCCGACGAAGCCTTTGCCAAGGTGCCGATCAAGGGCCTGACCGACAAAGATTACGCCAAAAAGCGTTCCGCCGACATCGATCTCACCAAGGCCCAGAGCGCCGATTTCGACGACCCGACGCTGTTTGAGCACACCGACACCACCCACTTCTCGGTGGCCGACGCCGAGGGCAACTGCGTGGCCATCACCAAGACCATCAACTACTATTTCGGCTCCGGCATCATGGTCAAGGGCTACGGCTTCATGATGAACAACGAGATGGATGACTTCTCCACCAGCAAGGACAGCGTCAACAAGGTCGAGCCGGGCAAGAAGCCCCTCTCCTCCATGAGTCCCACCGTCATCCTCGACAAGGATATGAAGCCCTTCCTCGTATTGGGCACCCCCGGCGGCGCGCGCATTTTCGCCTCCATCGCGCAGGTCATTTCCCGCGTGATCGATCACAAGATGCCGCTGCACGACGCCATCTGCGTGCCGAAGATCTGGAACAACGGCCCGAAGAACAACTTCCAGTACGAGAATCCGCTGAAGGGCTACGAGGAGTACGCCATCACGCAGGAGACCATCGACAAGCTGACCGCCATGGGCCATGACAAGATCGGCACCGCCGCGTCGGGCGCCATCCAGGCCATCGAGTTCCTGGCCGACGGCACGCTCTACGGCACCGCCGACCCGCGTCAGGACGGCAAAGCCGCCAGCGCGGATTAAACGATCCGTTTTCAGCAAATAAGGGGCTGCCGCAAGGCGGCCTCTTTTTTGCCTTCACCCAAAAACCTTCTCGCAAGACCATTCAAAAAAATCCCGGAAGCCTGTCATGCATCCCCGCATTCACGCTCAATAATAAGAGTTTTTTATATGGATGTTGCAAGATGGCGTCACACGAAGAAACATTTATTTTATTACATACTTCGCGTTCGTTATGATCTTTCCGTCCCTGTGGGACGAAATCTCCCCACAGGTGATTTTTGACCATTTTTTATAACTTTTTCTATTGTAAGTCTTGCCCTGCCGCGTTAATATGCCTGTGGATCAATCATCCCAGTACATTTAGGAGGTCATTCTCATGGCAAGGTTTACGTTACCCCGCGATCTGTACCACGGAAAAGGCACGCTGGCAGAACTGAAAAACCTGAAGGGCAAAAGGGCTTTTGTCGCTGTCGGCGGCGGCTCCATGAAGCGCTTCGGTTTCCTCGATCGTATCGTCGGCTACCTGAAAGCTGCCAACATGGAAGTTGAACTGTTTGAAGGCATCGAGCCCGATCCCAGCGTAACGACCGTGATGCGTGGCGCGGAAGCCATGCGTGCATTCCAGCCGGACTGGATCATCGCAGTGGGCGGCGGTTCCCCCATCGACGCGGCCAAGGCCATGTGGGCCTTTTATGAATACCCCGAGGTCACTTTCGAAGACCTGTGCATCCCCTTCAATTTCCCGACGCTGCGCCAGAAAGCGCGATTCTGCGCCATTCCCTCCACCTCCGGCACCGCGACGGAAGTGACCGCTTTCTCCGTCATCACCGACTACGGGAAGGGCGTCAAGTACCCGCTGGCCGACTTTAACATCACCCCCGACATCGCCATCGTCGACCCAGAACTGGCCGAAACCATGCCCAGAAAGCTGACGGCCCACACCGGCATGGACGCAATGACCCACGCCGTCGAAGCCTATGTGTCCACCATGCACTGCGATTACACCGACCCGCTGGCGTTGCACGCCATCAAAATGATCCGCGACGATCTGATTCTTTCCTTTAACGGCGATATGGACGCAAGGGCCCGTATGCACAACGCCCAGTGCCTGGCCGGCATGGCGTTCTCCAACGCGCTGCTGGGCATCGTCCACTCCATGGCGCACAAGACGGGCGCCGCCTATTCGGGCGGCCACATCGTGCATGGCTGCGCCAACGCCATGTACCTGCCCAAGGTCATCAAGTTCAACGCCAAAGAGCCCGAAGCGGCCAGGCGCTATGCCCAAATCGCTTCCTTCCTCGGCATCGCGGGCAAGGACGACGCGGAGAGCACCCGGAACCTGATTGATGCGCTGCGCAGGATGAACCGCGCCCTCGAAATCCCCGCCTGCATCCGGGATTATGAAGGCGGCATCATCGACGAAAAAGAATTCAACGAAAAGCTGCCCAAGGTGGCCGAACTGGCCGTAGGCGATGCCTGCACCGGCTCCAACCCCCGCAGCATCGCCCCCGCCCAGATGGAGAAGCTGCTCACCTGCTGCTTCTACGACAGGGAAGTGGATTTCTAATCACGCCGTTGAAAACTGTGTTTGCCAATATGCCGAAGTGGATTTCCCATTCACTCCGGGCGCACAAAAAAGGCCTCCGTTTCGCGCGGAGGCCTTTTTGTGTATCGATTGAATTACTTCAGCGCGACGGCTTCGATTTCCAGCATCGCGTCCTTGGGGAGCCTCGCCACTTCGACGGCGGAGCGGGCGGGAACCATGCCCTCGGCAAAGAAGGTGGCGTACACCTCGTTCATGGCGGCGAAATTGTTCATATCCTTTAAGAACACGGTGGTTTTGACCACCTTGTCCATCGAGCTGCCCGCTTCTTCCAGCACGGCCTTTACGTTGGTGAGGCTCTGACGGGCCTGCTCCCGAATGTCGCCCGGCATCGTGCCCGTCTTGGGATCGACGGGAAGCTGGCCGGAAGTAAAAATAAAGCTGCCCGCGTCGATGCCCTGCGCATAGGGGCCGATGGCGGCGGGGGCGTTCACAGTGCTGATGGCTTTTTTCATGGAATATCCCTTCCTTTCAACTCGTTATCCGTTTGTTCGGTATCACATTAGCACGGCTGAAAAGCAAAGTCAACCGCCGGAAAACGCGCATTGTTTACAATTTCCCCCTTCGGTTTTGTCGGTAAAACTGATATAATATGATGAATAGACTTTGCAGGAGGATATATGATACAGGCACTTACGGCTTCTTTGGCCGATCAGGCATCATGGCTGTACAACCAATGCGCGCAGGCGGGCGAAACGCTGTTTTCTCCGCTCTCCCCGGATGGTTTCAGCCGCCTCTTCCTCTGCTGCAAATCGGCCGAGGGGCTGGCCCTTGCCGATGTCGAAGAGGGCCGCCTGAACGGCTTCATCTGCGGCAGCATGGCAGGCAGCCGCGGCTTTCTGCACGCCGTCATGGTGAGAAGCGACAGGAGGCGGCAGGGGATCGCGCGCAGTCTGATCGAAGCGCTGTGCGGCGCGCTGCGCGCAAGGGGCGCTGAAACGCTGGAAATATCGGGCGACGGCCCCATCAAAACCAACTGGCTGATCCCCGCCGCCAACGGCCACGACCACAACAATATGCCGGGGGTGGACGAACAGAGTTTGCTTTCGGCGCTGCTGCCGCGCTTTGGCTTCCGCGTGCTGAACGCGCAGGTGGGCATGTACCTGAACCTTGCTTCCTATCGTCCGCCTGAGGATCTGAAAGACCGCATCGCCCGCCTGCATGAAGAAGGCATCGAAGTGGGCCTGTACGACCCCGCGCTTCGGTACGATTTTGACAGGCTCTGCGACCGCGTACACAGCGAGCTGTGGCGCAGCGTACTGCAAAACGAGGTGGCCGCGCCCTCGCCCCGCCCCATCCTTGCCGCCACGGTGCCGGGCTTCTTTGTAGGGTTTACCGGCCCTGTGGACGTACAGAAAAGCGGCCGCGGCTGGTTTACCGGCATCTGCACCGACCCGTGCTACGAAAAGCGCGGCATCGCAACCGCGCTTTTCCACCTGCTGATGCAGGCCTTTATTCAGGCCGGCGCCTCTTTTTCTACCCTCTATACCGGGGATACCAACCATGCCCGCCGCATCTACGAGCGCGCCGGGTTCACCGTCGTCAAGCGTTTTCTGGTGATGCGGAAAACGTTGTAGGCTGTTCCGCCGTATCGTCCGGCAGCTGGTAAGCAGCCAGATATTCTTCCAGCCTTCTATGGAAAGCTTCGTCTTTTTCTTTCATCACGCGCAGGTATTTGTGCGCGTCATACACGCCCGCGTGGATCTCGATCAGCGCCACGGCCACGTTGGAGCAGTGGTCGCTGACGCGCTCCATCGCCGCAGTCACATCGGTCAAAAGCAGCCCCACTTCGATGGAGCAGATGCCGGCGCGCAGCCTGTCCACATGGCGGATGCGGATGGATTCATCCAGCCGGTCGATCACTTCTTCCAGGGGTTCGATGCACCTGGCCTTGTTTTCGTCCTCATCGCGGTAGGCTTCCAGCGTCAGCCGCACGATGTCCTTAAGCGCGCGGCAGTATACTTCCAGCTCTTTGATCGCCAGGCCCGAAAAGCCCACATCGGAAGCATCCAGCTTTTGCGCCTCCATGGCGATGCCGAGGGCATGGTCGGAGATGCGTTCAAAGTCCGTCGTGCTGTTCATGATGATGGACAGGCGCTTGTTATCGGCGTCGGTCAGACCCAGCATGCCGATCTTGAGCAGATACCCACCCAAACGGTCCTGATAGCGGTCGATCTGCTGTTCCAGCGCGCGCACCTTTTCAAGCCGCACGGCATCGTACGCAAAGAGTAGCCCCAGCGCGATATCCAGCGCCTCCGCGGATTTTTCCAGCATGTCCACCGACACCGTCCACGCCTGCTGCAAGGCAAGCGGCGGGTTGACAAGCAGACGCTCTTCCAGCAAACGGAACTCGTCTTCCCGCTCGCGCTTTTCTTCTTCGCTGAGGGGGATCAGCAAAAAGGCGATTTTTTCCAGCAGGCCCGTGAAGTTGCTGAGAATCAGCGTATTGGCCACGTTAAACACCGAGTGCACCACCGCGATGGACACCGGCGTCGCCATGCTGGCGGCAAAACGGAACGAAAACAGCGCGTCGCCCGCGTAAAAGGCGATGAGAAACAGCACGGTACCGATCAGGTTAAAGAACAGATGAACCATCGCCGCCCGCCGCGCGTTGCGCTTGGCCCCGATGGCCGCCAGCGCCGCCGTGATGCAGGTGCCGATGTTCTGGCCCATGATGATGGGAATGGCCGCCGACATATGCACAATGCCCGTCGCGCACAGCGCCTGCAGAATGCCCACGGAGGCGGACGACGATTGGATCAGCGCCGTCAGCGCCGCGCCCACCGCAACGCCCAGCACCGGGTTGGAAAAACTGATGAACATCTTTTGAAATTCGGGCGTCTGCGCCAGCGGCTTCATGGCGCCGCTCATCACATCCATGCCGAACATCAGGATGGCGAAGCCTATCAGGATTTTGCCCAGCATCTGCCGCTTTTCACGCTTGGAAAACATCAGAAAAATAACGCCCAGCATGGCCAGCACGGGCGAAAAATAGGTGGGTTTCAAAAGCTGTACGAACAGGTTGCCGCTTTCGATGCCCGTCAGCGACAGAATCCACGCCGTCACCGTGGTGCCGATGTTGGCACCCATGATGACGCCGATGGCGCCGCGCAGCTTCATGATGCCGGAGTTGACAAGGCTCACCACCATGACGGTGGTGCCGGAGGAGGACTGTATGATGGCCGTGACCGCCGTGCCCAGCAGGATGCTCTTCCACACGCTGTCCGTCAGCCCTTGCAGGATGCGCTGCAGCTTTTTGCCCGACATCATCGTCAGGCTGCCGCCCATCAGTTCCATCCCGTAAAGAAAAAACGCAAGACCGCCCACCATGGTCAGCAGATGCAGTATATCCATCCGGTCCTCCCCAGCGCGATGAAATTAAAGGCCGTTATAACGGATGATAAAGGGGCTCTTGCTCGTCCCCTCGCCCGACACGACATCCACCTTGGACATATCGAGGTAAGCCGCCGGGCGCAGTCCCCCCTCGCGGTTGCAGGCCGCCGCCGAAATATGCCCGTCCGAACCTACGATAAACCGATAGCCCGGCCTGCGGCGGCTGGCCGTCCAATACCAGGAATGGCCTTCGTCCGCCTGCTTGAGCCCCTTGGCATGGGCAAAGGGCGTGCCCTTGGCCCAGCGGTTCTTATCAACGCCGATGGGGTTGGCGCGGAAGCCCGTCGCCCTGTCCAGCAGCTCTTCGCTTTTCGCGCAGGAAAGCAGCCCTCTGCCCTCATCCATCTCGATCAGCGCTTTCTGCTCGTCCTTGGTAAACAGCATATTGATGCACTCGTTGTTGCAATAGGCATTGATGAGGGTGTCCTTGTATTCCAGCACCGGGCCGCCGTATTCGTCTTTCACGTTATGGTAATAGGTAAAGTCGATCACGTCTTCGGTAATCATGAAGGCCGCGCCGTCCTTGACCACCAGCACGCGCCAGGTCACCGGGCGCACATCGTTCAAAGAAGAATAGGGATACTGGCCGAAGGTAACAAACTGATACTTTTCGCCTTTGTGCCCTTTGTCAAAGCCGTGCAGTTCCACCTGAGCCGCGGCTGAACCGCACAAAAATAAAAGCGCCGCCAGCAGCAGGAACGCCATCCGCCTTGTTACCGTCTTTTGAAAGCCCATAACGACACCGTTCTCCTTTTTGCAAGATGCGTTCATTGTAGAAAATCACCCCGCGTATGTCAAGCTTATCCGGGAAAGCGAGAACAAAAAGCAGCGCTTGCATCAGCGCTGCCCGATTGCAGGATATGGCATTCGTGGTCGTATTGTACAGGAGGCGGCTGTCGCAGAGAAGGCCATTCGGCCGCCGTCATCAAAACATTTAAAACCGGCCAATACTTCCCGCTGCCCGAATAAAAAGCGGCGTTACCGGCTGACGTTTCGCAGCGCGTCCTGCACCGCGCCAACACCTTCCACATAGGGGTTCAGCGCAAACGGCGTATCGTTCTGGATACGCTTCATCACTTCCTGCGCTTCTTCGCCCGTGACGGGGTAGGGCTGGTAGTTGTTGCGCGGCGCGGTGGCGGAAATGCGGAAGGGATGGATGGTCAGCTGCTGGGAAAGATAGCCTTTTTCGTCAAACTGCATTTCCACACCCGCCACATAGGTGGGATACTCGATGGCGCGCGGCCTGCGGTTGCCGCCGTAGCAGAAATCACCCATGCTGTATAGGATGTTTCGGTTTTTATAGACCTCGATCCCCTGTATCACATGGGGATGGTGCCCCACCGCCAGATCGGCGCCCGCGTCGATGGCGGCCCGCAGGTCTTTTTCCTGTTCCCGGGAATGTTTCTGTTTGTATTCGTTGCCGCCATGGTAGACGACGACCACGGCAGCGCAGCCTTCCTGGGTTTTAAGCCGCGGTATCTCCTGCTTGATCCACTTGAGCTTGCCACGGAAGGAGCTTTCCCAAAAACCCATGAAGGCGATCTTTACGCCCTCCTTTTCATAAAAGCAGACTTCCTGATCGACGCAGTACGCGACGCCCGCGTTGTCCAGCGTTTCCTTGGTGCTTTTAAGGCCGGGCGCGCCAAAGTCCTGCGCGTGGTTGTTGCCCAGCGTCACGCCTTCCACGCTCCCCTCGGTCAAAACGCGCACATAGTCGGTCGCGCCGCGGAAATTCCACTTGCGGCCTTCGCGCTTTCCCCGCGCGCTATCGGCCAGCACCACTTCGAGGTTAACCAGGGTAAAATCGTCGTTTGCAAAAATCGGCCGGCATTTTTCAAGGAAATAGGCGTAGCTGTCCTGCTCTTTCTGCATCACCTTGAAGGTGCCGATCGAATGGTTCATCCACCCTTCGTCGCCGCCCAGCGTGCAGTCCCCGGCAAAAGACAGCCTGACGGTCTTCGTTTCCGCCCATGCGGCACAGGGCAGCATGAGAAACAGCATAAAGATCGCTGCGGCTTTTTCCCAGTATCGTTTCATCTGCTGTTTCTCCTTTTTTTATCCTTATATGCCGGCAACATCACCGTTCCGTCTGCTCCGCTACCAGCGAAGCCACGCCGTATTTTTCGCGCAGGCGCGGTTTTTCGATCTTGCCGGTGGGGTTGCGGGGGACCTCGTCAAAGATATAGCGGCGGGGGCGCTTGTAGCGCGGCAGGCCCTGCGCAAAGGCGTCCAAATCCTCCGCGGTCGCCGCGGCATGGGGCTTGATTTCCACCACGGCGGCGGCGATTTCGCCCAGCCGCTCGTCGGGCAGCCCGATCACCGCCACGTCCTTGACCGACGGATGTCGGCGCAAAAAGTCCTCGATCTCCACCGGGTACAGGTTCTCACCGCCGGTGATGATGACGTCCTTTTTCCTGTCCACCAGATAGATAAAGCCCTCTTCATCCATCCGGGCCATGTCGCCCGTCAGCAGCCAGCCCGCCCGCAGCACGTCACGCGTCGCTTCTTCGTTGTTAAAATAGCACACCATCACGCCCGGGCCGCGCACGGCCAGTTCGCCGATAGCGCCCCTTGGCGTTTCCTGCCCGTTTTCGCCGAATATCTTGACCTCCCAGCCATGGCCGGGCACGCCGATGGCGCCCACCTTGCGGATGTTTTCAATGCCCAGATGCACGCAGCCCGGCCCGCCCGATTCGCTGAGGCCATAGTTGGTATCGTACTGCTGGCCGGGAAACACCTGCTGCCAGCGGTGGATGAGGGAGGGCGGCACGGGCTGCGCGCCGATGTGCATAAGCCGCCACTGGGAAAGACGGTAGTCCTCGCGTTTCAGCTCGCCCCTTTCCAGCGCGTCTAAAATATCCTGCGCCCAGGGCACCAGCAGCCACGCGATGGTGACGCGCTCGTCCGATATGGTGCGCAGTATCCATTCGGGCCGGATGCCGCGCAGCAGGATCGCCTTGCTGCCGCTTAAGAGGCTGCCGAACCAGTGCATCTTGGCGCCCGTATGGTACAGGGGCGGGATGCACAGAAAAATATCCTCGCGCGTTTGCTGATGGTGCGTTTGCTCGGTGACGGCGGCCTGCAAAAGCATCCGGTGTTTGTGCAGGATGGCCTTGGGAAAGCCCGTCGTGCCGGAAGAAAAATAGATCACCGCGTCGTCGTCGTCCGTCAGCTTCACATCGGGCGGCACGGACGAACAGTTGGCCGTCACCCTGTCGTAGCTTTCGGCAAAGGTCGGCCGGTTTTCGCCCGCAAACAGCAATAAGCGCACGCGCGGGATGCGCATGTAAATGCTTTCCATACGCCCGATGAATTCCGGCCCGAACACCAGCGCGGAGGTTTCGCTCAAATCCAGACAGTAGCGTATCTCCTCCGCCGAATAGCGGTAATTGAGCGGTACGGCGATGGCCCCCGATTTGAGGATGCCGAAATAGACGGGCAGCCACTCCAGGGAGTTCATCATCAGGATGGCTACCTTTTCGCCCTTTTTGACGCCTCGGGCAAGCAGCAGCCGCGCCATGCGGTTGGCTTTTTCGTCGAACACCCGCCATGTCATTTCCCTGCGGTACTCGCCCGCCGGGCTGTTCTCGATCAATTCATATTCGCTCCATATCACATGGTGCGCTTCCTGGAGGTCTAAATTGATCTCCACCAAAGCGGTTTCTTCGCCAAACCGCTCCGCGTTGCGGGTCAAAAGCTCGGTAATCGGCATGGGTTTTCCCTCTTTCGGCTGTCGTTCCCCGAAGGGTTTTCTTATTATACCATGGTTTATCAAAGAAATTTGTTCCGTTTCTGTACTAATGCGCTTGACATACTGTCTATGTAAGTATATAGTGTATATGTATTCTATATACAGTTGGAGGCGAGGAATTGGACATCATCCTGTCAAACATCAGCGGCGAGCCCATTTACAGCCAGATCAAGCAGCAGATCAAAGCCGCCATCCTGTCGGGCGAGGTACAGGAGGGCGATCTGCTCCCCTCCATCCGCCAGCTGGCGAAGGATTTAAAGATCAGCGTCATCACCACGGCGCGCGCCTATCAGGATCTGGAGCAGGAGGGCTTCGTCACCAATGTGCAGGGCAAGGGCTGCTATGTGCAGAAGCAGAACACCCAGATGATGCGCGAGCAGCAGCTGCGCGCCATCGAAGACCACCTGCGCGCGGCCATCGAAAAGGCCGAAATGATTCAACTGAGCCACGAAGAACTGCACGGTATGCTGAGCATGCTGAAGGAGGAATTATGACCGACGCCCTCTCCATGAACGGGGTATGCAAACGCTTTGCGCGTTTCCGCCTCGACAACGTATCTTTCTTCCTGCCCCGCGGATACATCATGGGGCTGATCGGCCCCAACGGGGCGGGCAAAACGACGGCCATCAAGCTGATGCTGGGCATGCTGCGCTTAGACGGCGGTTCCATCTCCATGCTGGGCACGGACGCCTTGAAGGACGCCGAAACCGTCAAGCAGCGCATCGGCGTGGTGATGGATCAGCCCTTCTATCTGGACGATTGGCGGGTACAGGACGTCGAAGGCGCCCTTTCCCCCTTCTACCCCACATGGGACAAGGCCCTTTTCCATACGTTGTGCGAAAAGTTCGATCTGAACTTAAACAGCAAGGTCAAGGAGCTGTCGCGCGGCATGGGCATGAAGCTGATGATCGCCTGCGCGCTCTCCCATCAGGCGGAGCTGCTGATACTGGACGAACCGACCAGCGGCCTTGACGCCGTGATGCGCGACGACCTGATGGACATCCTCAAAGAGTATGTGCTGGATGAAAACCGCTCGGTGCTGTTTTCCACCCACATCACGCAGGACCTGGAAAAGATCGCCGACTACATCACCTTCCTGTCGCACGGGCAGGTCATATACACCGGCTCCAAGGACGAACTGATGGAAACCTACCGGCTCGTAAAAGGCGGCGTCCATATACTGAGCGACGAGCAGAAAAAGCTGGTGCTGGGCCTGCGCACCCACCCAACCGGCTTTGACGGGCTTACAAAAACCGCTTCCCTTCCCCTGCTGCCCAGCGGCCTTACGGCCGAACCCTGCACGCTGGACGAAATCATCATCCGCCTCAATCAGGAGGGACAACGCCATGACTAACGCTTTGAAAGCTGCCGTGCTCGATCTGAAAATGCTGTGGCCTTACCTTCAAAAGGTGCCGCTGCTGCTGGCGCTGGGCATCGTGATGGATGTCAGCATGAAGACCAGCTCCTTCGTCATTATTTATACCGCCATGCTGGTCATTACGCTGAGCGCTTACCCCTTCGGCTCGGAAGAAAAAAGCAGGCTGCACCTTTTGCAGCTGTCGCTGCCCATCAGCCGCCGCGCC
>CAZFUT010000007.1:38320-44998 GCA_964522425.1 uncultured Oscillospiraceae bacterium | reverse complement strand
CGACCTCGCTCTCATCCTCCTGCGCAACGCTCACTTTTCGTAAGCGATGGCCCTGGCGGCATGTGCAGAAGCGCTGTGGTCTGCCAAAGCGCACAGCAGCATGATGGCGGCGGACAGGGCGACCATGATCCACCCGAAGTGCAGCAGGGGAACGAGCCCCATGCGTTCGATCAATAGACCGCCGGTGATGTTGCCTAAAATGCCGCCGAGGTTGCTGGTCAGGATAACAAGCCCCTGAGCGCGCACCTTTTCGCCGTCGCGCACGAGCTGGTTGACAAACACGGCGGACGCGACGCCGTAAAGCCCGTAGCAGGCGACGCTCATGGCCATGGAAATATAGACGGTGGTTAAGTCGGCAGCGAGGCTGAGCAGCAGCATCTTAACGGTATATGTAATGAAAGCGACCATCAAAAGATGCCGCGCTTTGAAACGCTTTAGCAGCATGGGGATAAGAAACATGGCCGGCATTTCTACGCCGGACTGCAGCAGCATCGTGATGCCCAATTCTTTTTCCTTGCCGCCGACGCCCTGCACTACGCGCACCAGAAACAGCATGACGGGGGCCTGGCCGAAGTAGAGGATGACGCTGGCGATCAGGAACAGTATCAGCGCTTTATTGCCCGACAGCATTTGTCGGTACGTTGTGCGGCCGGCGTACTTTTCCTGCACATAAATGGAAGAGCGCCGTGCCTGAAGCTTTTGCAGGCTGGGCATCATCAGCACAATGCAAATGCAAAGCGACATCATGATCAGGAAGGTCGGCATCAGGATACCCGCGCTGTATTTTTCGAGCATAAGGCCCAGTATGTACGCGCCGATCGCGTAGGTGATGGACCCGATGCCGCGCGGCCAGCCGTAATTGACGGGGATGCCCGCGTTTGCGTACTGCATGATCTGCGCGTTCAGCAGCCCCACGTTGCTGCTTTGAAAGCCGCCGCCGATGGCATAGACGATCATGACCATACCGATGGAAAGCGGCAGAAAATGCAGGGACAGCCCGCTCAGCATCGCAAACACCATGATCGCCGCCATGATATGCTTGAGCGGGATGCGCCGGTGCTGGTCGGAAAACGAGGAAAACAAAAGCTGAAAAACGATGGACAGGATGGCCATCAGGGAGCTGGTAAAGCCGATCTGCGCGTCCGTAAAGCCGTTGGCAGCCAGAAAAACGGCAGTGAAGCCGGAATAGGCAAGATTGCCCAGCCAAAAAGAGCTTTGCACGCCGGCATAATTTGCTTCGATCCGAAGCGGGGAAACCGCTTTTTCCATACAGGAAGCCTCCGAATGCACAGAATAGCTCCATCATAATGAATGGAAGTGGTTTGTCAAGTGGGAAACCGGCGGATTTATGACAATGATGTAACATTGTCTTGAAACTATTGACAAGAGAGTATAAGGAATTATAATAAAATGCGGATTTATTAAGAGGAGGGGTTTTATTGGCACAAAGGATACGCCGGCTGACCGCCCTGATCGGTGCGCTGCTGCTTGTATGGGCTGTCGGTTACGCGGCGGATACGCCTATCAATGTATTGTTGCTGGGGACGGATGATCTGGGCGAGCAGGTAACGGGCGAAGAGGAAATGAGCAGGGCGGACGCCATCTATGTGCTGAGCCTTCAGCCGGGCACCGGAGCCGTCAAGCTGCTGAGCATTGAGCGCGATTATCTGGTGACGCTGCCCAATGAAAACGGGGCGAATAAGATCGCGACGGCTACCTTCTTTGGCGGCCCCGAGCTTTGCGTTCAGATGGTTAACGAGCTTTTGGGTTTGAAGCTGTCGGATTATGCCCAGATCGATATCCCCAAGGTGATCGAGGCGGTGGATGTGATCGGCGGCCTGGATATCGAAATCGCCGAGTCCGAAGCGGACGACGTCAATTATTTTATCGACGGCATGCAGGATGCTTCGGTGCCTCATGTCCGGGCGGGGCTTAACTGTTTATCCGGCAAACAGCTGTGGGCGTTTATCGGGTATCGGGACATTGATATCGATCCCATTGAATCCAACAAGCAGCGGAATGAGCGCCAGCAGAGAGCGGTCAAAGCGGGGCTTACCAAAATCAACGGCATGGGCATGGAAGACGCGATGGACGCTGTGGATAAGGTGCTGCCGTTTATCACCACCAACATCACCATCGGCAACATGCTGGACATGCTGCAGGTGGTGCACGAGAGCGACGGCGGCGACTTTGTCTACGCGCGCTCACCCATCACAGAGTATCGGCAAAAACGTGCCGGCCTGCACATGGGCATCGTGCTGAAAGACGCTGAAGCGGAAAAAAACGCCGTGCAGGATTTTTTGTTTAAGTAACGATAGAAAGGCGAGGAATACGGGCCAATGAAAAAAACAGCGATCTTTATGCTCTGCCTGATCATGGCGGGCGTTCAGTGTTTCAGTGCCTTTGCCGGTGCGCAAACGGCCAATTTCTCCCACCCGGAAGTGGGGGAGTTCATGACGGTGGTGTTCGACCGTCAATCCGCATACTTTGAAATCTATGGTTTTACCTATTATTCGATCATGGATATGGAAAAACCATACCGGG
This sequence comes from uncultured Oscillospiraceae bacterium, assembly GCA_964522425.1. Lineage (GTDB taxonomy): Bacteria > Bacillota > Clostridia > Christensenellales > Aristaeellaceae > DTU024. The sequence goes on along the minus strand of CAZFUT010000007.1, from coordinate 42,454 downwards.
ACATCGCGGTGAAAGCGCCGGGGAAGGCGAGCGGCGACAACCCGAGCTTTGATGAAGTGACCAATTTGGTGCTCGATACGGCGGAGGGCAAGGAAGGGTATCCGCATTTGAACAGCTTTTCGTTTTACGGGGCGGCCAAAGAGTATGATGAAGCGCTGGCGGCCCTCAGCCGGCAGGATAAGGTAAAAGCGCTGCGAATTTTGAACGGCTTTGACGGGGCGGAAGGGTTTGATGCCCTGCCCGGCATTCCCGGCTTTGAAAATGCACCCGTTGATGAACTGAAGGCCGGGTATGCTGACTACTATGTGGTGATCGACGGCGTTCGCTACCCGTACCGCACGCAGGGCTTTTTCTTTGAAGAGGATGACTGGTACGAATACTATAATGAAAAGTACTCCTTTGTGCAGGTGGAGGGCGACTGGCGGCTGATTCGCATCACGAAGGAATACAGCGATGAATACAAGCAGCGCTCCCCCTATGTGCACGGGGTGTCGGGCTCCATGCCGGAGATGATTGCCAAGACCAATGAAGAGGCGCTGCGCAATACGGTGTTCGGCATGGACGGCGATGAAGCGGCCAAGGCGCTGGGCGCATCTGCCGCGAATGATCGGATCGAACTGAAGGATCAGAAGCTGTATCGCTTGCCCTGCCGCGCCGAGTTTGTTCTGGATGCGGAACACAAGCTGGACAGCGTACAGTATGTATTCGACAGCGTGCAGGCTTTTTATTCGGCATTTGTTTCCCTGTATATTCGGTATTTTGATCCGGTCGTGCTGGATGAGGAGGGGAATATGCAGTGGTTCCAAAATGATATGCGCATTAGCCTTGAATATGACGATAACGCGCCAACGCTTACCTTTTCAAGGCTAAAGTAAGCAATTGAAAGGAAGAAAGAGGATTATGATGAAGAAGATTGCTGCTGCATTGCTGTTGCTGTGTCTTTTGTTTGCCGCGGTGGGGATGGCCGAAGTGATTCCCCCTGCAATGAACCGCAATATTCCGGTGCACGCGCTGCCGAACAACCCCGCGATTCCCGGAGTCAGCTCGACGACCGGCCTTCCCAAAGAAAATGATGCCTATGCGCCGATTCTGGTGCAGGTGGATAATAACCCGGGCGCGCTGCCGCATTTTGGTGTCGGCGCTGCCGATATCATGTATGAACTGCCCATTCAGGGCAACGGATGGACGCGTTTGACGGCACTGTTTGCCGACCAGTACCCCCAGGAAGCGGGCCCGGTGCGCTCCGGCCGCGTCATGCACGCTGATTTAAGAGAAGAATGGGATGCCTTGTTTGTATTCTTCGGCAAGCAGGAGGTCGGCGGCAGCGATCTGAGAAAATCGCTGCGCGACTATGGGGTCAACCAAAAAGGCCTCGCGTTTGACGGCATCGGCAACAAATACGCCAAGTATTTCCAGCGCACCAAATACCATCGTGCACCGCATAACGTGGCCTTTTTTGTACAGAACGCCTACAACGATCTGATCGCACCCATGAATTACCCCTTCCCCGTGCGCCCCTTCCTGTTTACGGATGAAAAACCGGCTATGGGCATGGCGGCCGGGAAGGTGGGCATCATCCACAAGGGCAATGAAGAAACCAGTTCCACCTTTGAATACAATCCCGAAACCAACACCTACACGCGCTTTACGGAAAAGGGGCCCTACGTTGATCTGTTTGCCCCCGAAACACCGATCCAGTACGCGAACATCATCGTGATGCGCACCCGCCTGACGTTTAACGGAAACACCATGAACCCTCTTCTGCCCGATATCATCGGACAGGGCGCGTGCGAGATATTTACCGCCGGACAGTATATCCCCGGCGAATGGTACCGCGAAATGCCCTCCAGCCGGACGATCTTCTTTGACACCAACGGCAGCGAAATTCAGCTGCAGCGGGGCAAAACCTGGATCTGCATTACGGACGAAAATTCCCAAATTTCCTATGACGCCGGGGCGGTATCCACGCCGGAGTACATGGTGCAGAACAACGCAAACGGAGCGGGCGCCAACGGGACGAAAGCCTATGCCGATATCAACTTTAACTTTATGAAAGCGCCCCGTGAGAGAGTCATTCAATATTATACGCCTGTGAGAATCCCGGGCATTGACCAGACCGTGTATGCGTTTACGGACAACCAGGGCGCTACGCAGTTCAGGGTATACGGCAGGCTGCCCGGCGAATCCGAGGGCTTTTACGGCGTTTCGCTGACGAACAATGTTGACAGCGAGGGCAGCTACCTGATGGAAATCGCTTCCGAGAAGCCGGTCAAAGACTCCATGGTGTTCCGGAAATACACGCCGGGCGAAGCGGATGCGGCCAGCCTGCCTGCCGGCTTCGCCAAAGGCCAGGGGAACGGCATATACACCTTCAGCAATCTGTTCAATAAGCCGGAAAACCTGTCCTACGCTACGCCCGACGGTGTGAACTATTCGTGGTACTTTGTCAATGTGCGCCGCCCCCTTGCCGGTTCGTTGGAGGTGGATATGGATGACGTGCAGGCGCGCATGCTGGGGGAGGACGGCGTCGTGTATGTGCAGCCCAAGGAAATGCGCAGCGGATATGCCCGAAAGGTCAAGATCAAAATCGCCGATGGCAGCGAAGTGAGCGTTTATACCGATTTCCCCATCATTGACAAAACACAGCTGACGGCAAAGTAATTTCTCTGTGCAAAGCCCCTCCGCGCATGGAACGCGGAGGGGCTTTGCCGTGGGGAAGGATTATATGTTAGACGGGTAAAACTGTTGAAAATACGTGCTTTTTGGTGCTGATAATCCGTGTTTCCATGCTTGACATTGCCACAGTGGCATGATACCATTTCCGATGGTTGCCGACTGGATTTTTACAATGGTTAAGCGCAGGTGGTTTTTGGGTTGATTGAGTTTTTTGGCGCCCGGCCGGACGAGAGAGCATTCGTAGTTTGCCTGGGCTTTTTTGATGGCGTGCACCTTGGGCATTTGAAGCTGCTGGCCGCGGCGCAGGAAATCAAGCGACGAGACGGGGTTTCGGTCTGTGTACACACTTATTCCGTCCCGCCGGTTACGCTGATTCATCCTGAGAAGCCGTATGACGAGCTGACGGCGCTTGAGGAAAAAGTTTTGCTGCTGCTCAAAAGCGGGGCGGATACGGTGGCCGTCAGCCGTTTTGATGAAACGCTGATGCGGATGGATGGCGCCAGGTTCATCGACGAGGAATTGGGCGGACATTTAAAGGTCAAACATCTGGTGGCCGGCTTCGATCACCGTTTCGGCTTTCAGGCAAGAACGGGCATTGACGAGCTGAAAACGCTTTGCGCCGGGCGCGGCATGGGGCTTACGGTGGTAGGGCCGGTCAAAACGGAGGACGGCAGCATCATTTCAAGCTCTGCCATCAAATCCGCCTTGCGTGCCGGCAATGTGAGGCTGGCCGAAGCCATGTTGGGCAGGCCTGTCGGGCAAGCTCTGATCAATAGATTTCACGAAACAAAGGAACGAGGGGGAAAGGACGCATGAAGAAACAAATTCCTGCATGGCTGGTGCTTGGCATCATCATGATGGTAGCGGCGTTTTGCCTGGCCGGTACCAATATGATCACCAAAGACATCATCGACAGACAGCAGGTGCTCAACGACGAGAACGCCCGCAAGGCGGTGCTTGCCGAGGCGGAAAATTTTGAGGAAATCCCGGTGGAGGAAGGCGCCTCCATCGACAGCCTTTTTGCTGCCAAGAAGGGCGAAGAAACCATCGGCCATGTGGGCGTCACGACGGTGAAGGGATACGGCGGCCCCATCAAGATCATTGCCGGTGTCAATCAGGACGGCGTTATTACCGGCATCAACGTGGGCGGCGCAGCTTTCGCTGAAACGGCCGGCCTTGGCGCAAAGGCCAAGGATGCTGATTTTACCGACCGCTTCCGGGGCAAGAAAGCGCCCGTCAAAGTGATCAAGGCCGGCGAGGAAAAAACGGAATCGACGGTCGATGCCATCACCGCCGCTACCATTACCTCCGGCGCGATCGCGCGCGGCGTCAACGGCATTGCCAAACTGGTCGATGAGTCGACGGCCCCTGCCGCCGGTGCCGTTTCCTTTGCGGGCGGCAACGCGAAAGCGTCTGCGGACGGCTTTGCTGGCCCCGTGGCGGTGGATGTGACCTTTG
>CAZFUT010000007.1:37699-38220 GCA_964522425.1 uncultured Oscillospiraceae bacterium | reverse complement strand
AGCGGTGGTGACGGCCATCAACAAGGCGATGGAGCAGCTTTCCGCGCCTGCCGCCGTTTCCTTTGCGGGTGGCAATGCGAAAGCGTCTGCGGACGGCTTTGCTGGCCCCGTGGCGGTGGATGTGACCTTTGACAAGGACGGCGCCATCACGGCGCTGACCATTGGCGACGATCAGTTCGGCGAAACGGACGGGTTTGGCGGCGAAGCGCTGAAGCCGGAGTTTGCCGCGCAGTTTATCGGCAAGAAGGCCCCTGTGAAGCTGGGCGACATCGACGCCCTGAGCGGCGCGACCATCACGAGCGAAGCGGTGGTGACGGCCATCAACAAGGCGATGGAGCAGCTTTCCGCGCCTGCCGCCCAGAGCGAAGCCGCGCCTGCGGAAGCGCCTGTGGCCCAGGAAGAACCCATGCCCGAGGGCATGATGACCGTATCGAAAGATGGCTTTGCGGGTCCCGTAGCCGTGGCCGTGAAGTTTGCGGCGGACAATGCGACCATCGAAGCAATCAAAATTGGTGACGACA
>CAZFUT010000007.1:0-37599 GCA_964522425.1 uncultured Oscillospiraceae bacterium | reverse complement strand
AGTTTAGCGAAACGGACGGCCTTGGCGGTGAAGCGCTGAAGCCGGAGTTTGCGGCGCAGTTCATCGGCAAGAAAGCGCCGCTGACCTTGAAGGATATTGACGCCCTGAGCGGCGCGACCATCACGAGCGAAGCGGTGGTGGACGCCGTCAACGAAGCGCAGAAGCAGGCGGCGCCCGCTGGAACGGTACAGGCGACGGAAACGCCGGCCGTCGAAGCGACCGAGGTTCCTGCCGCGGCGACCGCCGAACCCATGCCCGAAGGCATGATGACCGTATCGAAAGATGGCTTTGCCGGTCCCGTGGCCGTGGCCGTGAAGTTTGCGGCGGACAACGCCACCATCGAAGCAATCAAAATTGGCGACGACAAGTTTAGCGAAACGGACGGCCTTGGCGGTGAAGCGCTGAAGCCGGAGTTTGCGGCCCAGTTCATCGGCAAAAAAGCGCCGCTTACCTTGAAGGATATTGACGTTATCGCGGGAGCTACCATCACCAGCGAAGCGGTGGTAGATGCCATCAACGAAGCGCAGAAGCAGGCAGCGCCCGCTGAGGAAACCGTACAGGCAACGGAAGCGCCGGCCGTCGAAGCAACCGAGGTTCCTGCCGCGGCGACTGAACCTGCATCCGTAGGTATGATCACCGTGTCGAAGGACGGCTATAAAGCCCCGGTTGCTGTTTCTGTGAAGTTTGCGGCGGACAATGCGACCATCGAAGCAATCAAAATTGGCGATGACAAGTTTAATGAAACGCCCGGTCTTGGCGCGGAAGCGCTGAAGCCGGAGTTTGCGGCGCAGTTCATCGGCAAGAAAGCGCCGCTTACCCTGAAAGACATCGATGCCATCAGCGGTGCGACCATCACGAGCGAAGCGGTGGTGGATGCCATCAACGAAGCGCAGAAACAGGCCGTGCCTGCCGCGGAAGAAGCATCCGGCGAGGCGGTAACGCGCACGGCGTCGGCCAGGGGCTTTGCGGGCGATGTTCCTGTCGAAGTCAGCTTTGATGAGGACGGCGTGATCACTTCATTTAAGATCGCTGACAGCCGGTTTGCCGACGGTATGAGCTATGGCAGGGCCGTGCTCGAAGAGGGCTTTGCAAAGCAGCTGATCGGCAAGAAAGCGCCTCTTGCCATGAAGGATGTGGATGCCGTATCCTTTGCGACCAAAACCGTGGAAGCGGTGGTGGAGGCCATCAACGCTGCCTACGTGCAAAAGTAACAAGCAGGACGGAAAGGCGGGATATTGATTTGAGTAAAGTAACGTTTCGCGGGGGTGTTCACCCGCTCCACGCGCAGCACGAAGGAAAAACGGCTTCGCGTGACAAAGCCATCAGGGAGTTTACGGCACAGACTGTTTGTATCCCCATGGATATGCACCTGTGCCCGCCCAGCGAACCCTGCGTGAAGAAGGGCGATCATGTTTTAATGGGACAGGTCATTGCGACGGCCAACGGCCCGCGCGGTTTGGCGGTGCACGCCAGCGTCAGCGGCGAAGTGGTTTCGGTCGCCAGAAAGCAGGGGCTGGGCATGCTGCCGGCCATGGCGATCACCATCCAGAACGACGGCAGGGATGAATGGACGGAGTTGCATCCGCTGGGCAATGTGGAAGAAGTGGATGCGGAAAAGATCATCCCCGCCATCCGGGACGCCGGTATCAGCGGCATGGGCGGCGCGTCTTTTCCCACATTCTTCAAAATGACGCCCCCCAAGGATAAGACGATCGATACCATTATCCTCAACGGCGCGGAGTGCGAGACCTTTTTGACCGCGGATTTCCGGCTGATGCTGGAAATGCCCGGCCGCGTCGTAGACGGCCTCAGGGCCGCCATGCGCGCGATGGGGGTCAAGCGCGGGCTGATCGCCATTGAAGACAATAAGCCAGAAGCCATCGAAGCGGTGCGCAAGGCGGCCGCGGGGCGCGAAGGCGTGGATGTGGTGGAGCTGAAAACCAAGTACCCGCAGGGCGGTGAAAAGCAGCTGATTGAAGCGGTAACGGGGCGACAGGTTCCCTCAGGCGGTCTGCCCTGCGATGTCAGGGTGCTGGTGCTCAACGTAGGCACTGCAGCGGCCATCGCGGATGCCGTGACCGAAGGCAAGCCGCTGATCAAACGAGTGACCACCGTGACCGGCTGTGTAAAGGAGCCGGCCAACCTGCTGCTGCGCATCGGCACCTCCGTATCCGACGCCATTGAAAACTGCGGCGGCTACACCGAAACCCCCGGTAAAATTCTCTTTGGCGGCACGATGACCGGCCTTTGCATTCCCGATGAAACGGTGCCGGTGTGCAAGGCCAACAACGGCATCGTGGTGCTGAATGAAAAACAGGCGCGGGCGCATGAGGAAGACCCGTGCATCCGCTGCGGCAAATGCGCCGATGCCTGCCCGACGAGGCTGAAGCCTTATGAGCTGAGGCGCTTGATCGGTGAAAGCAGGCTGGAAGAAGCCGTCAAAGAACACCTGCACGACTGCACGCTGTGCGGCTGCTGCTCGTATGTATGCCCGTCCAAGCGCTGGCTGTCTGCTTCCATCAAGGAAGCCAAGGATATTCTTGCTGCGAGGAGGAACTCGAAATGAGCTTACGTCTGTCCACAGGGCCGCATATTCTGCATAAGGATACCGTACAGTCCCTGATGCTCAATGTGATCATCGCCCTTCTTCCCACCGCGGCTACGGGCATCTACTTCTTTGGATACCGGGCGGCGATGCTCATCGCTGTTTCCATCCTGACGGCTGTTGTGTGTGAATGCGTATGGCAGAAGCTGATGAAGCAGAAGGTGCGCATCTCCGATCTGTCCGCCGTGGTGACCGGCCTGATCCTCGGCCTTAACCTGCCTGCCAATGCGCCTTTCTGGCTGCCCATCGTGGGCAGCGCGCTGGCCATCATTCTGGTAAAACAGCTCTTTGGCGGCCTCGGCCATAACTTTATGAACCCCGCGATGTTTGCGCGCGCGGCCCTGCTTGCTTCCTGGCCCGTATATATGACCAAGTACATGCTGCCCCAGCGCGTGCTGTTTGGCAGCGCCGCGCCGATGGAGGCGGATGCCATCGCTTCTGCGACGCCGCTGATCAGCGCCAAGCAGTGGACGACGCTGGATCTTTTTGTCGGCAATATCCCCGGCTCCATCGGCGAAGTATGCAAGGCGGCCATCCTGCTGGGCTTTGCCTACCTGCTGGTCAAAAAGGTGATCACCTGGCACGTTCCCGTGTTCTTTGCGGGCAGCGTCGCGGCGCTGAGCTTCCTGCTGGGTTCGGATCCTTTGCAGGCCGTTTTGACGGGCGGCGTGCTGTTTGGCGCCGTGTTCATGGCGACCGACTACGTCACCAACCCCATGGGGCATATCGGCCAGTGCATCTTTGGCTTCATGTGCGGTCTGATCGTGGTGGTGATCCGCAAATTCGGCGGCTATCCCGAAGGCGTTACCTACGCGATTCTGTTTATGAACTGCATGACGCCGCTGATCGACAGGTATACCAAGAACAAGATTTATGGGGAGGTGAAACAACATGCCTAAGACCAAAAACAACCTGCCCGGCGTGTTTGTAAACGGTATTTTCAATGAAAACCCGATCTTCCGCCTGGTGCTGGGCACCTGCCCCACCATCGCCGTCACGTCCAACGCCACCAACGGCCTGGGCATGGGCCTCGCGGCCACCTTCGTGCTGGTGGGGTCAAACGTCGTGATTTCCATGCTGCGCAATTTTATTCCCAACAAGGTGCGCATTCCCGCGTTCATCGTGGTGATCTGTACCTTTGTGACCATGGTGCAGATGCTGATGCAGGCCTTTGTGCCGCCGCTGTATGACGCGCTGGGTATTTTTATTCCCCTGATCGTGGTGAACTGCATCATCCTGGCCCGCGCGGAAGCGTTTGCGAGCAAGAACAATATTGCGCGTTCCGCTTTTGACGGCCTGGGCATGGGCCTCGGCTTTACGCTGAGCCTGATCCTGATCGGCTCCATCCGCGAACTGATCGGCAACGGCACCGTCTTCAACGTGAACGTCATGGGCGCTTCCTACCAGCCGATGCTGCTGCTTGTGCTGGCCCCCGGCGGGTTCATTGTGTACGGCATCTGCCTTGGCGTCATCAATGCCATCGGTGAAAAGCGCAGGGCGCAGAAAGGAGCGAAGGCTGCATGAGGCTGCACGACGTAGGGTTTTTCCTCTTCATGGTTGATTGCGTACTTTGCAACAACTATATCTTTTCAAGGTTTCTTGGCAACTGCCCCTTCCTTGGCGTTTCGTCCAAGGTGGAAACGTCCATCGGCATGGGCGTTGCGGTTACCTTCGTGATGGGCATTGCTTCGCTGTTCACCTGGATCACATACACCTATATTCTGGTGCCGATGTCGATGCAGTATCTGAACACCATCGCGTTTATCTTCATCATTGCGGCGCTGGTTCAGTTTGTTGAAATGTTTATGAAGAAATCGCTGCCCGCCCTGTACAGCGCGCTGGGCATCTACCTGCCGCTGATTACCACCAACTGCGCGGTGCTGGGCGTAGCCCTGCTGAACATCAACAACGGCTATACGCTGATTGAGTCGGTGCTGAGCGGCGTTTTCGGCGCGCTGGGCTTCCTGCTTGCTATCGTGATGATGGCGGGCGTGCGGCAGCGGCTGGAATCCTCCAACATTCCCAAGCCTTTCCGCGGCTTTTCCATCAGCCTCATCATTGCGGGCATGATGGCGGTGGCGTTCCTTGGCTTCAAGGGCCTTGTCAAGTAAGAGGAAGGGAGAAAGAAAACATGACGATTGTCTACACCATCCTCGTGCTGGGCGCGCTGGGCATTCTGTTCGGCCTTGTGCTGACGTTTGCCGATAAGAAATTTGCCGTGCCGGTTGACGAAAAAGTGGCCAGGATACGCGAAGCGGTGGCGGGCGCCAACTGCGGCGCGTGCGGCTATCCCGGCTGCGACGGCTTTTCGGCGGCGGTTGCCAAGGGCGAAGCGCCCATCGATGGCTGCACGCCCGGCGGCAGCAAAACGCTGAACGCCATTGCCGAAATCATGGGCATGAAGGCCGTGGCGGCGGAACCCAAGGTGGCGCGCGTCCTCTGCCAGGGCGCGACAGGCATTGCCAAACCCCGCTATGAATATGTGGGGCTGACCAGCTGCGCGCTGGCCAACCAGTATGCGGGCGGGCCGACCATGTGCCAATACGGCTGCATGGGGTTGGGTGACTGCTTCCGCGCCTGCAAATTTGATGCCATCCGCATCGTGGATAATCTGGCCGTTATCGACGAAGAAAAATGCACCGCCTGCGGCATGTGCGTCAAAGCCTGTCCGCGCGGCGTGATCGAGCTGCTGCCGAAGGACGCCGTTGTGACGGTGCGCTGCCAGAGCCAGGCCCCCGCCAAAGAGGCGCGCGAGGCTTGCGGCACCGCCTGCATTGCCTGCAAGCGCTGCGAAAAAGCTTGCGAGTATGACGCCATCCATGTCAGCAACGGCTTTGCGAAGATCGATCCAGAAAAATGCACGCACTGCCAGGCCTGCGTCGCCGTGTGCCCCGATCATTGCATTACGGTGATCGCCTGACCGGCTGTTGCCCTGTTCCCTCAAAGGCGCGTCGAACAACGCGCTTTTTTTGCGACAACGCGAAGGTGTATTTTCGTGCGGGCTTTATGGTATAATGCCGTAAGACATTGGACTTGGGAGGAACAGGCGCATGAAGAAGCTTGCTCTGATGCTGATCTGTATGGTGCTGGCGGCGCCGTTTTCGGTATCGGCCGGTGAAGATAGAACGCTCAGCAATGAAGAAATCGCGGATATTCTTTTCCGTATGTCAGTGGAAGAGAACGAGGAGAGCGGATACCTTGTGCTGCCGGAGGGCTATCAGGAGCCGGTCACGGGGCTGGACGGCGAGTTTAAGCTGCTGCTGGTGGGCGTGGATACCGACGATCCCCAGATACGGGGCCGCTCCGACACGATGATACTGGCCGTTCTCAACAAGCGAAAGGGCGAGCTGAAGCTGATCTCTTTCATGCGCGACCTGTATGTGCAGATACCGGGCAAGGCGCATAACAGGCTGAATGCCGCCTATGCGTTCGGTGGCGCTGAGCTGTTAAAAAAAACGCTGGACCAATGTTTTCATGTAAAGCCGGACGGCTATCTGGCCGTTAACTTTGCCATGATGGCCAAGCTCGTGGACAGCATCGGCGGGGTGGAGATCGAGGTGGAGCCGGAGGAACTGAGGCCCCTGAACGGCATTCTCGAATACTACAACTATCTGAAAAAGCGCCCGGAAAAGCAAGGCCGCCTGGAAAGCGCGGGAAGGCAAACGCTGACGGGGCTGCAGGCGATGTCCTATGCGCGTATCCGCAAGATCGACAGCGATTTTGAGCGCGTCGCGCGCCAGCAGCGGGTCATCATGGCCATTTTCAACAAGGTGAAGCGCATGAGCGCTGAGGATACCTTGAATATCCTCAGCGAAAACATCGAATCGGTGGCGACGGATATCACGATGCAGCAGGCTGTGCAGCTGGCGGGGGAGCTGAGCGCCATGGACAGCATTACGACAAGGTATCTGCGCATCCCCGTCGTCAATGGCGCGCGGAGCACGGTGCTGAACGATGCCTATTATTTAATCCCCAATCTGCAAAAAAACCGGCGGGCCATCGAGGACTTCCTCGCCCCCACGCCGTGATGCGGTATTGATTAAACCATGCAAAACGGGTACAATGGTACCATTGAACTGAACAGGAGGGGCTCTTTATGTATAATGAGGTAATCGACGCCGCGAAGGACAAGATGGAAAAAACCAAGGACGTCTTCAAGCGTGAAATGCAGGCGCTGCGCGCCGGGCGCGCCAATCCGCAGCTGCTGGACCGCATCATGGTGGATTATTACGGCACCATGACGCCGCTGAACCAGATGGCCAATATCTCCGCGCCCGAACCCCGGCTGCTGACCATTTCCCTGTGGGATGTCAAGGCGGTTTCGCTGGTGGAGAAAGCCATCCTGAAAAGCGATTTGGGACTGAACCCGGCCAACGACGGCAAGATCATCCGCCTTGTGATCCCCGAGCTTAACGAAGAGCGCCGCAAGGAACTGAGCAAGGTGGTTAAGAAGAGCGCCGAGGATGCGAAGATCGCCCTCAGATCCATCCGCCGCGACGCCATTGAGCAGATCAAAAAGCTCAAGAAGGACTCCGTCATCACCGAGGACGACCAGCGCAAGGCTGAAGATGAAATGCAGAAGGTGACGGATAACGCCGCCAAGGATATCGAGCGCATGGCCGAGGAAAAAGAGAAAGAGATACTGTCCGTTTGATACAGGATTATGTGGGTTGGCCGCTTGACCGCATACCGCCAGATGAACGGACAGGTTATGAGCTTTGCCCGGTGACCGCGCGGGATGAGCATTCTTGTGATCCCCGGCGCACCGGGCGGCTTATGGCCGTCAAGGGCAAAACCTTGTATGTGGGCTTTTTCAGGGACGGCGAACCGAAACGCACGGAGAATCAGGTGTGAGCGAAAAACCGAGGCATATCGCCATCATCATGGATGGCAACGGCCGGTGGGCCAAACAGCATAAGCTGGCTGTCGCGCTGGGCCACCGCGCCGGTGTGGAGTCGCTGCGGGAAATCATCCGCTATTCCAGCGACAGCGGCATAGAAGTGCTGTCGCTCTATGCTTTTTCAACTGAAAACTGGCGGCGTTCGCCCGAGGAAGTATCGGCGCTGATGGGGCTGATACTTGATTTTTTTGCGTCCGAGATCGATGAATTGGATCGGAAGAACGTCCGCATCCGCATTTTGGGCGATAAGAACGGGCTGCCCGAAAAGCAGGCGGACACGGTATGCCGCGCGGAAGAAAGAACCGGGGGCAATACCGGGCTTCAATTAAACATCGCGCTCAACTATGGAGGGCGGGACGAGATACTGCGCGCTGCCCGCATGGCCGCAGAAAAAGTTCAGCGGGGAGAAATAAGCCCCGAACAGATACAGTGGGCCGATATAGAAGCCGGTCTGTATACGGCTGGGCAGCCGCCCGTTGATCTTTTGATCCGTACCAGCGGCGAAATGCGCTTGAGCAATTTCATGCTCTGCCAGATGGCCTATGCCGAAATGGTGTTCCCTAAGGCGCTATGGCCGGATTATACGGTGGATATGTATAAGCGGGATATCGAGGCCTTTGGGCACCGCGACCGCAGATATGGGGGGCGCAGCGAATGACGACAAGAATTATTACCGGCATGGAGCTGATCGTGCTGCTGGCGGCGGCGCTGGCGCTGGGCGGCTGGGTGTTTTCCTGCCTGTGGATCGCCACGCTGTGCATTGCCATGTACGAGATATACCACGCCCTGTCCAAGGCGGGGCATCGGCCCGTGGCGTGGCCCGTCTGGGCGTGCCTGGTGGTCAGCATCCCCACCTTTTTGCTGTTGAAGGGCACAACAAGCCTGTACCTGCTGATGACGAGTTTCTGCATCACCTTTGTGGTGGTGGCGGCCATTGTGATGTTTCGCAGCAACCCGCGGTTGGAAGACATGCTGCTGTCGCTGATGCCGCTGATCTACATTGTGATACCGGGCCTTAGCATGCTGGGGCTGCTTCGGGTCGGCCCGGAAGTGAAGCAGCGTATTCTCATGGCGGCGGTATTCTGCATCCCGGCCATTGGGGACGCGGGCGCCTATTTTATCGGCATGAAATTCGGGAAAGTAAAGCTCAACCCCATTGTAAGCCCCAAGAAAACGGTGGAGGGCGCGCTGGGCGGGCTGTTGTGCAGCATCCTGGCCGCTGTTTTGGTGTACCTGATCGGCGGCGCGTTTGCGGGGGATGTGATGCCGCCTTTCTGGCATTTCATCCTGCTGGGTCTGTTTGGCGGTCTGGTGGGGCAGATCGGCGATCTGTTTGCTTCCCTGATCAAACGGCATTGCGGCATCAAGGATTTCGGGAATATTTTCCCGGGGCATGGCGGTATGCTGGACAGGCTGGACAGCGTGCTGTTTGTGACGGTACTGATCTATCTGTATCAAATGGTATGGTGATATGAGGACGGTTTCGGTTTTCGGTTCCACCGGGTCGATCGGCACGCAGGCACTCGATGTCGCGGCCGCGCATCCTCAGGACATCAAGGTCAATGCGCTGACGGCGCACAGCAGCACGGACAAGCTGTTTGAGCAGGTGCGCGCATTCCGTCCGCTGGCGGCAGGGCTGACGGCGGGGGAAACGGCTATCCCCGCAGACCTCAGGTTCTGCCAGTGGTATTTCGGCGAAGATGCCATCAACCGGATCGCGCTGGACGTACCCTCGGACGACTGCCTGATGGCGGTCGTGGGCATGGCGTCGCTCAGGTGCGTGCTCAACGCGCGCAAAACGGGCAAAAGGGTGCTGCTGGCCAACAAGGAGACGCTGGTGGCGGGCGGGCACCTGATCATGCCGGTGTGCGATACCCAGGGGGACGAACCGACGCTGATCCCGGTAGACAGCGAGCATTCCGCCATCTACCAGTGCCTGAAGGCGGCGCAGGGCAACGCCTACCGCCGCATCCTGCTGACGGCGTCGGGCGGTCCTTTCAGAACATGGCCGAAAGCAGACATTGAGAAGGCCACCGTGCAGCAGGCGCTCAAGCATCCCAACTGGAGCATGGGGCGCAAGATCACCATCGATTCGGCGACGATGTTCAATAAAGCGCTGGAGATCATCGAGGCCAAGTGGCTGTTTGGCGCCGAACCCCATCAGATCGATGTGACGATCCATCCGCAGAGCATCATCCATTCCATGGTGGAGTTTGATGACGGCGCGGTGATCGCCCAGCTGGGCACGCCGGACATGCACACGCCCATCATGTACGCCATGCTGTACCCCAGGCGCGCCGAAGCGCTGAAAGCAAGGCTGGATCTAACCAAGGCCGCGGCGCTGACATTTGAAAAACCCGATCTTGAACGCTTTCCCTCCATAAGCCTTGCCTATGAGGCCATGGCCGCGGGCGGCGCGGCGGCCTGCGTGCTGAACGCAGCCAACGAAGCGGCTGTGGATGCGTTTTTGCGTGGCCGCGTGGCGTTCGGCGGCATCTTTGATACCGTCCGCCATACCATGGATGCACTGGCGCTGCCGGCCCAAACGGTCGAAGAAGTGCTGGCGGCCGACCTGAGGGCGCGCGAAACAGCGCGCAAATATATCGATACCCTGTAAGAGGAGGACACATGACCATCATTTATACGCTGCTTGCCCTGCTCATGTTTGGCATCATGATTACCGTCCATGAAGCGGGACACTTTTTTGCGGCGCGGCTCGCGCGCATCCCCGTGAAGGAATTTGCCATCGGCTTCGGCCCATCCCTGCTGTCGTGGAACAGCAAAAAGCATGAGACCGTATTCCATCTCAGGTCGATTCCCGTTGGCGGCTACTGCATGTTTTACGGCGAGGATGACATCAGGGGGGAGGAAAAGGACGATCCCCGTTTCTTCGGCCGATACCCGGTGTGGGGGCGGCTGCTGACCATCCTGATGGGGCCGGTGATGAACTTTGTGCTGGCGCTGGTGGTGGCCTTCGGCTTTTACCTGTCCTATGGGGTGCCCACCAACGTCGGGCCCTATGTGACGGAGGTGCGCACCGTCAACCAGAACAGCCCGGCGGAGCTGGCGGGGATCAAGGTGGGCGACAGGATCCAGTCCATCAACGGCACGGCCATACAGGATGATCTGACGGACGTGCTGAACAGAGAAGCGGCCAAAGGCGCTATGCCGCTGGAAATGAGCGTACTGCGCGGATACGGCGGCGCGCAGCGGACGGTGCATCTTGCGGTGACGCCGCTGCAAAGCCCCGATAACGGGCAGTACCTGCTGGGCGTGATTGTGAACATTTCCGCGCCCACCGAGTGGAAGAAGGGCAGCCTTGCCGATGTCGGCACGGCCGCCGCCTCCCTGTGCGGGCGGGCGGCAACGAGCGTGCTGGATGCGTTTCGCGGCCTGATTTTTAAGGGCGAAGGTTTTGGCAGCATGACGGGCGTGGTGGGCGTGACACAGATGATCGTTGAAGAAACCCAGCGGAGCAAGCTGCAGGGGTACCTGTCGATGATGATCTTTATTTCCATCAATTTAGGGCTTGTGAACCTGTTCCCGTTCCCGGGACTGGACGGCAGCCGCCTTTTGTTCCTGCTGGTGGAAGCGGTGCGCGGCAGGCCTGCCAGGCGGGAAGCCTATGTACACGCATTCGGCATGATGCTGCTGGTGGGCTTTATCATCTTCATTACCCTGCGCGATCTGCTGCGCCTGTTTTAGGAGGGGCTATGACACGAAGAGTGCAGGTGGGGACTGTTGCCATAGGCGGCGGCGCCCCCATATCCGTACAATCCATGACCAACACCGACACGGCGGATGTCGAAAGCACGCTCAAACAGATCAAGGCGCTGGCCGAGGCGGGCTGCGATCTGGTGCGCATGTCGGTCTACAACGAGGAATGCGCGCTGGCTGTGCGCCCCTTGGTGGATTTAAGTCCGGTGCCGCTGGTCGCGGATATCCATTTTGATTACCGTCTGGCCATTCGGGCGATTGAGAACGGCATTTCAAAGCTGCGCCTGAATCCCGGCAATATCGAGTCGCCCGAAAAAGTGAAAATGGTGGCGGACTGCGCGAAACGCCACCACACGCCCATCCGCATCGGCGTCAATTCCGGCTCGGTGCCGCGCGACATTGTGCAGCGCGACGGCGGCGTGACGCCCGAAGGGCTGGTAGAGGCTGCGGAACGCCATGTCCGCCTGCTGGAAGAAAACGGCTTTTATGACATTGTGATTTCCATGAAGTCGAGCGATATTCATACCATGGTATCGGCGTACCGCCTGGCGCACCAACGCTTTGACTACCCGCTGCACCTTGGCGTAACGGAGGCGGGGCTGAAAGAACAGGGCACCGTCAAGTCGGCCATCGGCCTTGGCGCGCTGCTGGTGGACGGCATCGGCGACACCATCCGCGTATCGCTGTCGGGGTCGCCTATTCCCGAAGCGGAAGCGGCGCTGAGCATCCTGAAAGCGCTCAATTTAAGGCCGGGCGTGCAGCTGGTATCGTGCCCGACCTGCGGCCGCACGCAGATCGACGTGGAAGGCGTGGCGCGCGAGGTGGAAAAGGCGACGCGGCATATCACCCGGCCCATCACGGTAGCGGTCATGGGGTGCGTGGTCAACGGCCCCGGCGAAGCGGGGGAAGCCGACATTGCCCTGTGCGGCGGCAAGGGCAGCGGCGCCTTGTACGTCAAGGGCAGGTTTGTCAAGAAACTGACGGGCGATTTCGCCGAAGAGATCGTAAAAGCGGTGGACGCCTGCTTGGAAGAAAAGAACGGGTAAAACATGGCGGAAAGCAGGCTTCTGAATACAATATTTGACGCGGTCCCGGAAGCCGCGGGCAAGCTGACGGTGGAAAAAATCTGCTATTACCAGCAGCGGCGGGCCGCGGTCTTCTACTTTTTGAGCGATGAACCGATAGGGGAAACGCTGTTTTTGGCTGTCAAAAAAGCGCTGTCCAAACAGCTGCCGGGCATCCGTGTTTCGCTGCGCACGGCATCGCCTGCGCAGGCCGGCGCGTTTATGAAGCAGCCCTCCCTGTATCAGGACATCCTCAACCGGTTTCTGATGCGCAAGTATCCCGCCATGAATTCCTGGGTGAAAGAAATCGTGTGGCTGTGCGAAAAAGACGCGCTGGTGCTGGAAATGCCCGACGAGTTTTCGCTGGGCTATATGCGCGACAACAATGTGCATGATGTGGTGAAAAGGGCGGTGCAGGATATTTTCCGTATTGAGCCGCCGGTGGTGGTGCGCTTAAAGGACGACGCGGAGGAACGCCTGAAGCGCATTGAGGAAAGCAGGCGCGAGGAAGCGGAGCGCAAACAGCGGCGGCTGGCCGACCCCGCCCGGTTCAAGCCCGCGCATGCGGAAAAGAAGAAGGAAGGCCCGGCAAGCCTTAAAATACGCGGCGCCATCATCAAGGATGAAACGGTGGATATCGGCACGCTCAATGAGCTGTCGGGCACGGTGGCTGTGAAGGGCAAAGTGGTGCAGCGGGAGCGGCGTGATATCCCCGGCAAGGAAATGGTGCTGCTGAGCTTTGTTTTGAACGATGAAACGGGCAGTATCAAGTGCAAGATGTTCCTGAAATTCAGGAACGGATGGGCGCCAAAGGTGAACGGCGAACCGCAGCCCATCACGCAGGAAGAACGCGACGCGGTAGAAAACGTGATCGCCGAAATCAAGCCCGGCGTCGGCCTCAAGGTGCGTGGCAGCTGCGAAAAGGATTCGTTTGACAAAGACATCGTGCTGATGGCGCGCGACATCATGCGCCAGCCCATCGAGGAACGGAAGGATCATGCCGAGCGCAAGCGGGTGGAGCTGCACGCGCATACGCAGATGAGCAACATGGACGCGACGGTATCGGCCGGCGACCTCATCGAGCGGGCGGCCCAGTGGGGGCATCCGGCCATTGCCATCACCGATTCCGGCGTGGTGCAGGCCTTCCCCGAAGCGTTCTCGGCGGCCAAGAAGCATGGCATCAAGCTGATCCCCGGCATGGAAGGCTATATGATCGATACCGGCAGCGTCGTTAAATTTGCCACCGATGTGCCGCTAGATGACCCGATTATTGTCTTGGACTTTGAAACGACGGGCCTTAATACACGGGAAGACCGCATCATTGAAATCGGCGCGGTCAAACTGGCGCATGGCGAAATCATTGATTCCTTTGCCATGATGATTGACCCCAAGCGCCCTTTGCCGCCGGAAATTACGCGCATCACCGGCATCACCGACCAGATGGTGATGGGGCAGCCGACGGCGGAGGAGGCGCTGCCCAAACTGATCGCTTTTATGGATGGGCACACCATCGCGGCGCACAACGCGCGCTTTGACTGCGCCATCCTGACCAGCGAATTAAAGCGCCTCGGCAAAACCTATGACGCGCCGGAAATGGACACGCTCACCATGGCGCAGAAGCTGTACCCCGATATGGCGCGGTACCGTTTGGGCGCTTTGTGCAAGCGCCTCGGCGTATCGCTGAAAAACGCGCACCGCGCCGTGCACGATGCGACGGCCACCGCGCAGTGCCTTGCCATCATGCTGGAGGAATTGAAGGCAAAGGGAGCGGAAAAACTGACGGACATCGACCGGGTAGCGGCGGGGTATGTGAAGACCCATCCCGCCCACGTCGTGCTGCTGGCGGCGTCGCAGCAGGGTATCTTTCATCTGAATAAAATGGTCAGCGCCGCTCACCTTGAGTATTTTAACGGCGTGCCCACCATTCCCAAGCCGCTCATCGAGCAATACCGCGGGGGCATTCTGGTCGGGTCCGCCTGCGAGGAAGGGGAACTGTACAAGGCGATTCTCGAAGGAGAGAGCGCCAAAGTGCTGGAAAAGATCGCAGGCTTTTACGACTATCTGGAAGTGCAGCCTAACGCCAACCATGCCATTTTACTGGCGCAGGGGCTGGTGAAGGATGAAGAGGAGCTGCGCGAAATCAACCGCACCATCATCCGCTTGGGGGAAAAGCTGGGAAAACCCGTTGTGGCGACCGGCGACGTGCATTTCCTCGAAAAAGAGGACAGCGCTTTCAGGCGTATTTTGCAGTTCAGCCAGAACGTGCGCAGCTATGAAACGCAGCCCGAGGTGTATTTCAGAACCACCGATGAGATGCTGGCGGAGTTCAGCTACCTTGGCAAGGAAAAGGCCGAGGAGATCGTGATCGACAATCCGTTGAAAATCATGGGCCAGGTGGAGGAAATATCTCTTTATCCCAAACATCCGGAAAACAAGACCACTTTTTCCCCGGTGTGGGAAACGGCGGAAGAGGATATCCGCTCCATGTCCATGACAAGAGCGCATGCACTGTACGGGGACGAGCTGCCGGGCATCATTGCCGCGAGGCTTAAAAAAGAGCTGGATTCCATCATCGGCTACGGCTACGCGACGCTGTACAGCATTGCCAATAAGCTGGTGACCAATTCTTTGTCCAACGGCTATATTGTGGGCAGCCGCGGCTCGGTAGGCTCTTCTTTTGTGGCGACCATGTGCGGCATCACCGAGGTGAACCCGCTGCCGCCGCATTACCGCTGCCCGCGCTGCAAGGCGTCGGTGTTTGATGTGCCCAGGGAATGCAAGGTGGGCGTGGATCTTCCCGACAGGGTATGCGACGTATGCGGCACGCCCATGGTGAAGGATGGCTTTGACATTCCCTTTGAGGTGTTCCTGGGCTTTAAGGGCGACAAGGTGCCGGATATCGATCTGAACTTTTCGGGCGAATATCAGGGCAAGGCCCACGCCTATGTGGAAGAGCTGTTCGGCGTCGGCTATGTGTTCAGAGCGGGCACCATCGGCACCCTGCAGGAAAAGACGGCCTATGGCCTGGTGCTGAAATACCTGCGCGAGAACAACAAAACGGCCACCAACGCCGAGGTGGACCGTCTGGTACAGGGGTGCGTGGGCGTAAAGCGCACCACCGGCCAGCACCCGGGCGGGATGGTCATCCTGCCCAAGCAATACGACATCGCGCAGTTTACCGCCGTGCAGCACCCCGCCGATAAGGATGAAAAGGGCATCGTCACCACCCATTACGATTTCAACTCCATGCACGACATACTGGTTAAATTGGACATACTGGGGCACGACGACCCGACCATCATCCACCGCCTGGAAGAATTAACGGGCGCCCCGTACAGCGAGATACCGCTGGACGACAAAAAGGTCATGTCGCTGTTTACTTCGCCCGAAGCGCTGGGGGTCACGGCGGAGCAGATCGGCTGCGAAACGGGCACGCTGGGCGTGCCGGAATTCGGAACGCCCTTTGTGCGCCAGATGCTGATGGATACGCGGCCGGGGACGATGGAGGAGCTGATCCGTATATCCGGCCTTTCGCACGGCACCGACGTATGGCTGGGCAACGCGAAGGATATCATTCTAAGCGGCACCGCCCAGCTAAAGGACTGCATCTGCATCCGCGACGACATCATGAACTACCTGATCTCCATCGGTATGCCGGCCAAGCCCGCCTTCGACATCATGGAAAACGTGCGCAAGGGCAAAAAGCTGTCCGGCGAGGGCATGGAGAGCGAAATGCGGTCACATTCCGTGCCCGACTGGTTTATCGAAAGCTGCAAAAAGATCGGCTATCTGTTCCCCAAGGGCCACGCGGTCGCGTACGTCACCATGGCGCTGCGCGTAGCGTGGTACAAGGTGTATTATCCCATCGCCTACTATGCGGCCTATTTTTCCATACGGTGCAGTGGGTTTGATGCGGAAACGATGATATGCCCCATCGACTACCTGCGCAAAATGCTGGAGGAGCTGAAAAACAAGGACCCCAAGGAGCTTTCGGGCAAGGAAAAGGACGAGATCGTGGCGCTGGAAGTGGCGATCGAAATGAATGCGCGCGGTTTCCGTTTCCTGCCGGTTGATCTGTACAAAAGCGAGGTCGGCAGCTTCATGATCGAGGGGGACGCGCTGCGCTGCCCCTTCAATTCTTTGTCCGGGTTTGGCGAGCAGGCGGCGCAGACCATCATCGAGGAAAGGGGACAGCCCTTCCTTTCGATCGAGGATTTGAAAAAGAGAACCAAGGTGACGGCCAGCGGCATTGAGATGCTGAAGGCCTGCGGCGCGATACGCGATATTGCCGAGACGGATCAGATCACCTTTTTTTAGAAAATGTATCGATTATGGCCGTTCAGCCCATGAAACGCCTTGTTTTATGGCGGTGACTGTGCTATAATCGATATGTATTACGATGAAGGAAAGAAGGGTTCATTGAAGAGTGGGTGCTGCGGAAATGAAGGGGAGATGTGTTTGTGTCTCCTTCATATTGCGGCATAGGCCCGCTCTTTGTGTTTGTAAGGGAAGATGAAGGGAAACCGAACGATTGACGAAGTGGCCGCCATCGCTGAAAAAGTGGCGGAAAGCCTGGGGTACGAGCTGGTCGAGGCGGCCTTTGAAAAGGAGCAGACCGGCGTATACCTGCGGTTTTATATCGATGTCGGGGGCGGCATCACGCTGGATGACTGCGAGAAGTACCACATGGCGGTACAGCCCCGGGTCGAAAAGTATGAGTATGACTTTCTGGAAGTGTGCTCGCCCGGCGCGGACAGGCCCATCAAGACGGCCCGGGACGCGCAGAAGGCCAGGGGCAAGGCGGCCGAAGCGCGCCTGTATAAGCCCCTGAACGGGCAAAAGACGGTAACCGGCGTATTCCTTGGTCTGGATGCGGACGGGTACCACCTGATGCAGAACGGCACGGAGATCGTGCTTCCGCAAAAGGATGTGGCGGTCATACGCTGCCAGGTCGACTTATCGGTATTGGATGAAACCATCGAAATAGAGGATATGCAGGAGGAGAGCCAACCATGAAGAACCAGAAGCCTGATCTGATCGACGCTATTTCTGCGCTTGCGCGCGAAAAGGATATAGACGAAGCCGTATTGATCGACACCATCGAAGAAGCGCTGAAAGTGGCCTATCGACGCAACAGCAAGGTCAACCCCCAGATTCAGCAGAGCCTGACGGTGCGCCTTTCCCGCAAAGCGGGCGCGCAGGTGTTTACCCGCAAAGTGGTGGTGGAAGAAGTGGAAGAGCCGGAGCTTCAGATCTCTCTGGAGGACGCCCGGAAGATCCGTTCCGATTACCATGTGGACGACATCGTGGAGATCGATGTGACGCCTGCCGATTTTGGGCGCGTGGCCGCGCAGACGGCCAAGCAGATGCTGGTGCAGCGCATTCGCGAGGCGGAGCGCGGCAAGATATACGAAGAGTATATCGAGAAGGAACAGGAAATCCTGACCGCCATCGTGCAGCGCGTCGAGCCGAAGGCCGTGTATGTCGAACTCGGCCGCAGCGAAGGCGTGATGGAGAGCAGCGAGTTTATGCCGGGCGAAGAGTACCGGGAGAACGACCATATCAAGGTCTATGTTTTGAAGGTGCACGGCAGCAGGCAGGAAGCCTCCCGCAGCCCGCAGGTGTCTGTGAGCCGCATCCATCCCGGCCTTGTCAAGCGCCTGTTTGAAATGGAAGTGCCGGAGATCGCGACGGGCGTTGTGCAGATCAAGTCCATCGCGCGCGAAGCGGGCAGCCGTACCAAGATCGCCGTGTATTCGGCAGAACCGCTCATCGACCCGGTCGGCGCATGCGTCGGCCCGCGCGGCAGCCGCGTGGAAAAGGTGGTCAATGAGCTGAAGAACGAAAAGATCGACATCATCAAGTGGTCGCCCGACCCGGCGGAGTTTGTGGCCAACGCTTTGAACCCCGCCCATGTGGTGAGCGTGTTCATTTCGGAGAGCGAAAAGATCTGTCGCGTGGTGGTGCCTGATATGCAGCTTTCTCTTGCCATCGGCAAGGAAGGTCAGAACGCCCGCCTTGCTGCCAAGCTGACCGGGTGGAAGATCGACATCAAGTCCGAATCCCAGATCAGCGCTCTTTTGCAGGAGCAGGGCATTGACCCCAGCCAGATCCCGGTGGACGAAGAGGAGTATGCCGGTCGGTGGGAAGACCAGCCTGAAAACATTTAATGCAGAGGAGCTGCGAATGCCGAAAAAGATCCCGATGCGTATGTGCGTCGGATGCAGGGAAATGAAGCCGAAGGCAGAATTGCTGCGCGTCGTGCGGTCGCCGGAGGGCGAAATCAGCATCGACCATAAGGGGAAAAAGTCAGGGCGAGGGGCCTATGTATGCGCCGACGAAAAGTGCATGATGCGCGCCCTGAAGCAAAAACAGCTGGACAGGGCGCTGGAAGCGTCCCTCAGCGAGGAAGTGACCCGGCAGCTTCTGCAAAGCATCCGCAAGGGGGACGACAGCCCATGAAAGAACCGAATGTGCGGGGGCTGCTCGGGCTTGCGGTGCGCAGCGGCAATGCAGCGATGGGGATGGAAAACTGTCTGAACGCCATACGCACCGGCAAAACGCTGTGCGTGCTGATGGACGAAGAAACGGGCCCCAATACCGCCAAGAAGCTTCAAGATGCGTGTGCGTTTTATGAACTTCCGCTTTTTAAGCTTGAAGCCGGGCTGATGGACAGGGCCATGGGGAGAACAGGGCTTATGGCGGCGGCGCTGCTGAAGGGCAGCATCACGGAAGAAATATTGCGACGTTTCACCGATCGGAAGATCGAAGAGATGGCAGGAAACAAGGCGGGGGTGCAGGCGAACAATGGCTAAAATCAAGATGAGAGATGTGGCGGCGGAACTGAATCAGCGGGCGGATGTAATCCTGACGGAAACAGAGCGCATCAAACGGAATGCGGATGCGGTGCTCCAGATGTTAAAACAGCAGGAGATTCTGTTTGCGCGTCAGGAAGAAGAAGAAAGGGCGCGGCAGAAGAATCTGCAGCAGCAGGAAATGCTGCGGCAGCAGACCAAGGCATGGACGATGCCCGACGACGATGCAAAACCGGCTGAGAAAGCCGCGGCGTCCGAAGCCGTCCCCGTTCGGCGGGAAAAGAAACCGGAAAAGTCAGCCGAAGCAAAGCCCGAATCTGTTGCGGAAAAGGCCCCGTTGCAGGAGGAGAAGGCGGCGGAGAAACCGGCGGCAGCCACAGAAACAGCGGAAAAAGAAAAGCCCGTGGTTCCACAGCCCGATGAACCTAAAGAAGCAGCCGTACAGGCCCGGCAGCCTGCGCAGCCTGCCGCAAGGCCGCCGCAGCCCGTGGCCCGCCCGGTTCAGCAGGCAGTGCGCCCTGGAAGACCCGTGCCGGCAGGCCAGCCTAATTCGCAGCGCCCTTATGGACGCCCCGCAAACCCCGTCGGCGGCCAGCAGCAATACGGCCGTCCGGCCAATCCGCAGCGCCCCTATGGCCGGCCCGCTAACCCGGTCAACGCGGCGGGCGGACAGCAATATGGCCGTCCTGCCAATCCTGCCGGCGGCCAGCCCTATGGACGTCCGGCGGTACCCGGCCAGCGGCCCGGCCCGCGCCCCGGTCCCGGCGGCGCGCCTTTCCGCAGCGGTGAAAGCGGCCCGCAGCGGCCTATGCAACAGCGCGGCGGCCCGCAGCGCAAGCCTGCGGCGGCGCGTGCGGACGATCTGATGCTGCCGATGGAGAAGGACCGCGTCAGCAACTACGATCCGAACAAGAAAAACTATGTCCGCACCTATGACCCGGAGCATGTTTCGAAAAGCAAGCGCCAGGGCGTCAAGAACAAGAACGCATTCTCCGAGTACGACGACGAGATGGTGCGCGGCGGCAGAAAGGCCAAAACGAAGAAGCTTTCCGCCCAGCAGATGATGGCGCCCATCAAGATCGACAAAGCCTACATGACGGCCGAAACCGTCACGGTAAAAGATTTAACTGAGCGCATCGGCAAGCCCTCCAACGAAATACTGAAAAAGCTGCTGATGCTGGGCATCGTGGCCAATATCAACAGCGAATTGGACTTTGACACCGCTTCCCTGGTCTGCTCCGAGTTCGAGATCGAACTGGAAATGAAACTGGATAAGACGGCGGAAGAAGTATTGAACGAAGTTTATAACGAGGACAAAGAGGAGAACCTGGAGTCCCGTCCGCCGGTCATCACCATCATGGGACACGTTGACCACGGCAAGACTTCGCTGCTGGACTATATCCGCAGGGCGCACGTAACGGCGACCGAAGCGGGCGGCATTACGCAGCATATCGGCGCGTACTCCGTGTCCGTCAACAAGCAGCGCATCACCTTCCTTGATACCCCCGGCCACGAAGCGTTTACGGCCATGCGTGCCCGTGGCGCGCAGGCAACGGATATCGCCATTCTGGTGGTGGCGGCGGATGACGGCGTGATGCCGCAGACCATTGAAGCCATCAACCATGCCAAGGCGGCCGACGTGCCCATCATCATTGCCATCAACAAGATGGATAAGGACACAGCCAACCCCGACCGCATCAAGCAGGATCTGACGGCGTATAACCTTGTGCCCGAAGAATGGGGCGGCGACACCATCATGGTGCCCGTCAGCGCCAAAACGGGCGAGGGTGTCGACCAGCTGCTCGAAATGATCCTCTTGCAGGCCGAAGTGCTGCAGCTGAAAGCCAACCCGAACCGTCTGGCGAAGGGCATCATCATCGAGGCCAAGCTGGACAAGAACAGAGGTCCGCTCGCCACCGTTCTTCTGCAGAACGGTACCCTCCATGTGGGCGATTATGTGGTGGCGGGCCATACCTCCGGCCGCGTGCGCGCCATGCAGAACGACAGGGGAGAGCGCGTGCAGTCCGCAGGCCCCTCTACCCCGGTTGAAATCGCCGGTTTCAACGATGTACCGGGCGCGGGCGACGAAATGTACGCCGTGGACGATGAAAAGCTGACGCGCATGGTGGCCGAGGAGCGCAAGGAAAAGATCCGTGCCGAGCGGATTCAGGCATCCTCCAAGGTGTCGCTGGACAACCTGTTTGCCAGCATCAGCGAAGGCAAGATGGAAACGCTCAACCTCATCATCAAGGCGGACGTGCAGGGCTCTACCGAGGCTGTGCGTCAGGCGATGGAAAAGCTGTCCAACGATCAGGTGCGCATCAAGGTGCTGCATGCCGGTGTCGGCGCCATCACCAAGGACGACGTCAACCTGGCCACGGCCTTTAACGCCATCATCATCGGCTTCAACATCCGCCCCGATGCCAATGCCCGCGCGCTGGCCGAAAAGGAAGAAGTCGATATCCGCCTGTACCGCATCATTTATCAGGCCATCGAGGATGTGGAGCGCGCCATGAAGGGCCTCCTGGAGCCTGTCATGAAGGAAGTGCTGCTGGGCCATGCGCAGGTGCGCAATGTGTTCAAGGTTTCCGGCGTGGGCGTTGTCGCGGGCTGCTATGTCACCGACGGCAAACTGCAGCGCAATGCCTCTGTCCGGCTGTTGCGTGACAACGTGGTGGTGTTTGAAGGCAGGCTGTCTTCCCTCAAACGCTTTAAGGATGACGCGAAGGAAGTCAACGAAGGGTATGAGTGCGGCGTCGGCCTGGAAAACTACAACGATGTGAAGGTGGACGACGTGGTCGAATGCTTCACAGAAGAGGAAACCGAACAGTAAGGAGAACACCATGGCGAGCTTTCGCGTGGATATGATATCGGAAGAAACCCGAAGGGAAGTAGACCGCATCATCCGGGAGGATCTGAACGACCCCCGGATACGCGGCACCTACGCCGTTACGCGTGCCGAAGTAACGCGCGACCTGCGGTACGGCAAAATCTATGTAAGCGTATTGGAAGACGAACATGCAGAACCGCTGCTCAAGGCGCTGAAAAGCGCGGCGGGGTATATCCGTGTGCAACTGAGCAAATCGCTGCAGCTTCGCTATACGCCGGAGCTTTCTTTTGTACGCGATCAGAACATTGCCTACGGCATCCATATCGCGCAGGTACTCAAACAGGTGCTGCCGGATAGTGAAACGCAAGATGAAGAAGATTCTCAACAGTGATTTATTAAATGCCGTCGTGCAGGCTGAGTCCGTGCTGGTGTTTACGCACTTTCAGCCGGACGGCGACGCGGTAGGCTCTGCGCTGGCGCTCCGCCATCTTTTTCAGCAGATGGGGAAAAGGGCGGCGGTCTGCTGCCAGGATACGCCCGCTGAAAAGTTCAGCTTCCTGCCCGCCATCGACGAATTCAAAACGCCGGAAGAAATAGCCGGCGATTTTGATTTGCACCTTTCCATCGACGCTTCGGATTTAGGGCGCCTGGGTACGGCGGCGCAGCTGTTTTCAAAGGGAACGGTCACAGCGCAGATCGACCATCATGCCACCAATGACCGTTTTGCCATGCATAACGAGGTGGATGCCGCCGTGGCTGCCGCGGGCATGCTGGCCATGCGCTTGATCAGCAGCCTTCATGCGGCGGTGACGCCGGACATCGCCACCTGCCTGTATACGGCCATCAGCACCGATACGGGTAACTTCTGCTTCCCTTCGGTGACGGGGGAAACGTTTGAGATGGCGGGCCTGCTCTGCGATGCGGGGCTTTCTTTGGCCCCTGCCGCGCGGGCGCTGCACCTGATGAAGAGCGCGGGGCATATGCGCCTGCTGGGTGCGGCGCTGCGCACGCTGCACTTTTTCGAAAATGGCCGCATTGCGGGGATGCATATCACCAAGCAGGATTTTGCGGCCTGTTCCGCCACGCAGGATGAGGGGGACGGCATTGTCAACCACGGCCTGTATATCCCCGGCGTGGAAATGGCCTACCTCGCCACCGAGATCGAGGGGGGGGTCAAGTTTAGCCTGCGCAGCATTGAACCCAAAATGGTTTCTCCTGTTGCCGTGCGGTTTGGCGGCGGCGGGCACGCACAGGCTTCGGGCTGCATGATCAAAGCGGGCATGGCCGAAGCGATCGAAAAAATGGAGGCCGCGATGGCGGCGGAGCTGAACGCATGAATGGAATCATCAATCTTTTGAAACCGCCGGGAATGTCTTCCGCTCAGGCGGTTTCTTTTATTAAAAGAATGACGGGCGCTAAGGTGGGGCACGCAGGTACGCTGGATCCCGAAGCGGCGGGCGTGCTGCCGCTGATGGTGGGGCGCGCCACCAAGCTGTTTGACTACATTACGGAAGATCATAAGGTATATCTGGCGGAGATCGCTTTCGGATGCGCCACCGATACCGAGGATGCGCAGGGCGCGGTGACGGCGGAAAGCGCGCATATCCCTTCCATCCAGGAAGTAAAGGATGTGCTGGCATCCTTTTGCGGCACGGTGATGCAGCGCCCTCCCATCTATTCGGCGTTAAAACGCGATGGGGAAAGGCTGTATGCGCTGGCGCGGAAGGGCATTGAAACGGCCGTAGAAGAGCGGCCCGTGACCATTGAGCGCATCGATTATGTGGCGGCGCCATCAAAGACCAGCCATTTTATCCGCGTCCACTGCGGCAAAGGGACTTATATCCGCTCCCTTTGCCGGGATATCGGTGAAAAGGCGGGCAGCCGGGCGCATATGCGCTTTCTGCTCAGAGAAAAGGTGGGAGCGTTTGATATTTCGGATGCCCTTGCGCCTGCGGAGGTCGCCGCTTTGGTTTCGGCAGCGCCTGAAGCGCCCGCATGTGTGCATTCGCCGGACAGGTATTTGCAGCATATGCCGGGCATTGTGATCCCGGTCGCGTTTGAAAAGCAGGCGATGAACGGCGTGCCGGTAAAGATCGGGGAGCGGGCAGAAGCGCCCGAAGAGAATGTCCCTCTCCGCGCCTATCTGAACGGCGCCTTTCTGGGCGTCGCGGAAATAAAAGAAGGCATGTTATCCATGAAAACGCTCTATGCGCTCAGTTCGGCCTCTGCTTGACAGCGTCAGGGGATACCGTTATGATAAGCGAGTCGAAAAAGGAGGCGTTTATGTTGAAGCAGGATGTTACAAACAGCCCGGAAAGCAAGCCGATACGGGATATTGCCTATGAAACGCTGAAACACGCCATCATCATGGGCAAGATTCAGGCGGGCACCCGCATCATCGAAACATATTACGCCGAAAAGCTGCACATCAGCCGCACACCGCTGCGTGAGGCTCTTCGGCTGTTGGAGCTGGACGGCCTTGTAGAATATAAGGAGCGCAAGGGCGTCATCGTTTCCGCCTTTACGATTGAAGACATCGAAGAGATATTCACCATCCGCAACGCGCTGATGATGCTGCTTTTGCCCTCCGTGGTGGAAAACGTGCAGGAAAAAGATATTCGAATTCTGAAGGGCATCCTGAAAAAAATGGATGTGAGCCAGAGCAACGAGGATTCGGATGCGTTGGCGGTGCTGAACCGCGAGTTCCACGGCACGATGGAGCATATTTCCGATAAGCTGCGCATTCTGCGCGTCATTGACAGCCAGGAAGAGTATATCAAGCGTTTTTCGGCGCTGTCGATTTCCAGCATTGTTCGCCGCTCCAACGCCCATCAGGAACATCACCAGATGGTGACGATGCTCGAGCATAAAGACTTAGAGGGGCTTTGCAGACTGATGCAGCACCATTTGGAGGAAAGCAAACAGACATGCCTGAACGTTGTGGCCCAGGGCCGCAAACAGGCATGAGCCGTAAAGGAGGAAACGCCATGCAGAGCATTCGCTACCGTATTTTAGAGATGTTAAAGAAAGACTGCCGTACCTCTTTGGAGGAAATGGCGGTCATGCTGGGCTGTGATATGTCCGAAGTGGCGGCGCAGATCGACGCCATGGAAAAAGAACAGGTGATTTTGCGCTACAGCCCCATCATCAATTGGGATAAGACAGACAAGCAGTCTGTGGAGGCGATGATCGAGGTGAAAGTAACGCCGCAGCGCGGCAAAGGCTTCGACGCGATCGCCAAGCGCATTTATCAGTATAACGAGGTAAAAAGCGTTTATCTGATGAGCGGCACCTACGACCTGCTGATACTGGCGGAAGCCCCGACGCTGAAGGAACTGGCTTTATTTGTGTCCGAAAAGCTGAGCGTTTTGGAAACGGTGACCAGCACGTCGACCAGTTTTGTGCTGAAGCGCTATAAGCAGGACGGCGTCGTATTCGAGGCCGCAGACGAAGATCAGAGGCTGGTGGTTTCCCCGTGAGCGATCGCTTTGTCAACCCGCAGATCGCCGCCATTCCACCCAGCGGTATCCGCCGTTTCTTCAATCTGGCGGGCGGCATCAAAAACGCCATTTCTCTGGGCATCGGCGAACCGGATTTTGTGACGCCGTACCACATCAGGGAAGCGATGATCGACAGCCTTTTGAACGGCGAAACGCAGTATACGGAAAACCGCGGCCTTTTGTCGCTGCGCGAAGAAATCGCCTGTTATTTAAAGACGAGGCACCACTTGGATTACGATCCGCAGAAAGAAATCGTCGTAACCATCGGCGCAAGCGAGGCCATTGATATTGTGATGCGCGCAACGCTGCGGCCGGGGGATGAGGTGCTGATCCCCGACCCCGGCTATGTGAGCTATATGCCCTGCGTCGCCATGTGCGGGGCGGCGGGCGTGCCCGTTCGCACCTACGCGGAGGACGAGTTTCAGCTGACGGCGAAAGCCATGGAGGAAAGGATTACGCCGCGTACGCGCGCGCTGGTACTGTCTTACCCCAATAACCCCACCGGCGGCGTGCTGACGGACGCCTATCTGCAGGAAGTGGCGGACGTGGCGCTGCGGCACGATTTGCTTGTATTCTCGGATGAGATTTACAACGAACTGGTGTACGGGAAAGAGCCGCAAAAGTCGATTGCCACTTTGCCGGGGATGCGCGAGCGCACGGTGACCATCAACGGCTTCAGCAAGGCGTTTGCCATGACCGGCCATCGCGTCGGCTATTTCTGCGCGCCGGAAGCGATCGCCAATGCCGCGCTCAAAATACACCAGTATACCATTCTGTGCGCCGGGCGGTCGTCGCAGGCCGCGGCCGAGGAAGCGCTCAGGCGCGGGCGCGAGGACGGCTATCAGGATGTGGTGACGATGCGGGAAAGCTATAACCAGCGCCGCCGCCTGATGCACCATGCGTTTAACACCATGGGGCTCAGCTGCTTTGAACCAAGGGGCGCATTCTATGCGTTTCCCTGCATTCGATCGACCGGGCTTACCAGCGAGGAGTTTTGCGCGCGTCTTTTGAAAGAACAGGCGGTGGTGTGCATACCCGGCAACGCCTTCGGCGAAAGCGGTGAAGGCTACATCCGCTGCTGCTACGCCACGGATATTGAAAAACTAAGGGAAGCCTTTAAGCGCATGCGGGCTTTTCTGGATACCCTGCAGGAGGAAAAAAGGTGAAATCATTTCTCAGGTCGCTGCTGCCATTGACGCTGTGCCTGTCTTTACTGTGCCCGGTCTTGTCTTTTGCGACGGAAGAAGAGGAAGTGTCCCTGTTTGCGGTGCTGGACGAAACCGGGCCTTTAACGGTTGAAACCGCTCCCGAGCCCGCGCAGGAGAACGCCGCCGGGGATGAACAGGGTGAAACAAAGGGCGATGCGGCCCAGCCTGCGGCGGCCATCGAAACGCTGCCGGACGGGAGCGTCAACATCGTGGTGACGGCCGCCGGGGATATGACCATCGGCAGAAACGCGAACAGCGCCGGAAAATCCATGTTTGATAAAGAGATGGAAAAGCAGGGCGGCGATCCTTCCTTCATCATGCGCAATACGCAGGAAATCTTTTCCGAGGATGATATGACGCTGGTCAATTTTGAGGGGACGCTGACCACCGCCGGTGTCCCGAAAAACAAGAAGAATAACCAGTTCCTGTTTTCCGCCCCGCCCGAATATGCGGATATTCTGCCCAAGGGCAGCATCGAAGCCGTTTCCTTTGAAAACAACCACGCGATGGACCATGGCGAGGAAGGGTACAGGGAAACGACCGAAGCCTTTGAAAAGGCAGGCGTTGTCTGGGGGGCTGAACAGCACATGGGCATTTTCAAGGTGAAAGACGTATCCATTGCCATGCTGGCGTACCAGACGTTTAACGGGCGCTATCCCGACCTGTTTGAAAAGGTGCCGCGGGAAGTGGCCGCCGCCAAAGAGCGGCACGACATCGTGATCGTGAGCTATCATTGGGGGGAAGAGCTGGATTATAAGCCCAACAAGAATCAGATCAAGCTGGGGCGTCTCACCATCGACGCCGGGGCCGATCTGGTGCTGGGGCACCACAGCCACCGCATCAACCCCATCGAGCGCTACAAGGACAAGCTGATCGTATACTCCCTGGCGAATTTCAGCTTCGCCGGCAACAACAAGCCGAGCGATATGTGCACCTTTATTTTCCAGATCAGGTTCAACGTCAAGGAGGGACAGGCAACGACAGCCGGATTCCGCATCATTCCCGCCCGCATATCCTCCAAGAGCGATTATAACGACATGATCCCGACGCCCTTTACCGAGCAGCGGCAGATCGAAAGCGTGATCAGCGTCCTCAAGAGCAACGGCAAGAAGCTGGAATACGCGGTGGACAGCTATCCGACGGAGTGGGAGTAACGATATGCGCGCCAGATTTTACTACGCAGCGCTTCATCCGAAGGCCAATGCCTTGGCCGAGGAAATGGAGAAGTCCCTTACCGAGATCTCGATTGCCTTCGGGCATTCGTTTTTGATGAAAGCGATCGGTTTGGAGGATGTGCCGCGTACCATGGAAGAAGAAAACGCGGTCACGATGCTGTTGGGCGCTGACGAAACAGAAGCGGCAGGAAGAATGGGCTGCTTTGCCATAAAGCGCAGCTTTCTGTTTGAAAAAGCGGAGGAACAGATACGGTGCGACGTTCTGTCGCCTGCCTTAAAGGACGCGGATGCGCAGCAGCTATTGTTTGATTATGCCGCACGAAACCTGCTGCCCCCGCCCATCATCAGCGAAGAGGACGGGGCCGAGCGCGTAATGAAAATGATCCGTTCGCCCGAAACAGCCTCTCTGTCGGTGTGCGGCTACACGGCGGGCGTCTACGTGAAGGCGGCTGCGCGGGCCATGATGGCAAAAGAGGAGCTGGTATTTGATACGCTGATCGGCGGGAAAGGCTCCCTTCTTGCCGTTCCCGCGTCCGCCATGAACCTGTACGCGCCCTATTACGCTTTGGCCGAAGGGCTGGAAACGATTTTGCACCTCAAGCGCGAAGCAAATTGCCTGCAAACGACGGTGCACAATGTGCTGACCGCGGGCTGGCGCGCCGAAGCGACGGCCGACGGTCGTACCCAAGCAGCTTCCCTTCAGGAAATATGCACGCTGATCAACGAACAGCTGTCTCTGGTCGGGGAAATGATGAATCGGGATATGATTCGCTGACGGCATGGGAAAATAAGCGCCGCATGACGACCGTGCGGCGCTTATTTTGCCATGGAGCCTTATGCGGGCGGAACCACCAGCAGTTCTTTCAAATTATCGGTGGTTTTTACGCTTAAGTCGTTGAGTATCCATATCGCCCCGACGCTGTCCATTCCGCTTAAGAAGGCCAGACCGTCTTCATAGCTCATCAGGAACAGCGTCGTTGAAAGCAGGTCGGCCAGGCCGGAATCGCGCGTGACTACCGTGACCGAGCGCATAAAGCGCGCGGGATACAGGGTGTCTGGGGAAATGATGTGGTGATATCGCTCTCCGTTTACGGTGAAGTAGCGCTGATAGTCGCCGCTGGTAACGACCGACAGATCATGCACATGAAGCTTTTGACTGATGGCGGACTGGTTTTCAAACATGGCGTCAGGATCCTGCAGCGCCACGGTCCAGTCGGCCCGACCGTCCATGGGGGGCCGGCCCGTGCGCACATTTCCGCCCGCGTTGATGATAAAGGAAGGCATATCGGAAGAAAGCAGCAGCTGCGCCACCAGCTCCGTCGCATAGCCTTTGGCGATGGCGCCTAAATTGATATTCATCAAGGGGTCTTTTAAGAAAACGGTCTTTTTTTCGCTGTCCAGCACCATGTCGTCTATATTGATATGCAGCGCCGCTTCCCGAAGGGCGGCGTCAGTGGGCAGAACGGCCCGATTGGGCGCGCTTTCCGCCGTTTCGCGCGCTTCGTGCCACAGCTCCAGCACGCTGCCCATGGCGATGTTGACGGTCGAATGCAGCTTCGGCTGCATCTGCGCGCAGTACTGAAGAAGGCTGAACAATTCGTCCGGCACCGCGAGCGGTTCCTTGGCGGCATTGTGGTTGATGGTATACAGGTTGTTGATGCCCTCATACGCATGGTATGGGTCGAACAGCTGGTGGTAGTAGGTAAAGCGCTCCTGCACGACGGCGGCCTTTTCATCGAATACCGCCTTGCTGTCTGCAAAGCCGATCAGGGTGATCACGGTATCGAAGGTGTCAAAGAAGCTATAACTGTACTTCTGGTAGGCATCCGTGCCGCCGATCGCGACAGAGGGGATAAACAGCGCGGCGGCCAGCAGCAGAGCGATGATCTTTTTCATAGAGCGCCTCTTATTCGTCAAAATAGCCAAGGGTTTTCAGGTCGGACGCGGAATCGCGCCAGCCGGGACGAACCTTGACCCAGAGATCCAGATGCACATGCGTGTCCAGCAGCGTTTCGATCTCCGCGCGCGCGGCGCTGCCGATCTTGCGGATCATCTGCCCCTGTTTGCCGATGATGATGCGCTTGTGCGATTCTTTCTCACAATAGATGGTGGCGTGTATCTCGGTGAAGCCGTCGTTTTTTTTGTCGATCTTCAATACTTCCACGCCGATGCCGTGCGGTACCTCTTCGCTCAGATACAGCAGGGCTTTTTCTCGGATCAGCTCGGCGCAGATCACGCGCTCGGGCTGATCGGTTATCATGTCGTCGGGAAAGTATTTCGGCCCCTTGGGGAGAATGGCGATCAATTCTTTTTTGAGCACCTCAAGCCCGTCTCCCTTTTTGGCGCTGATGGGCAGAATGGCGCGGAAGGGCAGCTTGGAAAAGCCGTCGATCAGCGCGAGCAGCGCCTGCGGGTGCACAAGGTCGATCTTGTTGATGACCAGGAAGCAGGGCAGAGCGCTCTGAGCATACTCTTGGGCGATGGTATGGTCCATGGCGCGCACATCCGTCGCGTCCACCATCATGATCAGGCCGTCAATGCCCTGCATGGCGTCGGAAACGGCCTTGTTCATATAGAGGCCGAGCTTTGTTTTGGATTGGTGAATGCCCGGCGTATCAAGCAGCACGATCTGCGCGTTGTCCGTATTGAAAATGCCCATGATGCGCTGGCGGGTGGTCTGGGGCTTGGGAGAAACGATGGCCACCTTTTCGCCCACCAGCATATTCATCAGGGTGGACTTGCCGACGTTGGGACGGCCGATGACGGCGACAAAGCCGGAGAGGAAACTCGTTTCACTCATAGCGCGGGATCCTTTCCCAAATAGTTCTGTATGCCGTTGGAAGGGGAAAAGCTGTGCGGCAGCAGCTCGGACAGCAGGGCCTGATCGGTCTGGCCGTCCCATGTGATATAGACGGGCATATCGCCGCAGAACTCGCTGAGCACCTGCCGGCATGCGCCGCAGGGCCAGGGCGTGGTGCCGCTGCCTGCGATGGCGATGGCTTTGAATGCCCTGCATCCTTCGCTGACCGCTTTGAAAACGGCCGTGCGCTCGGCACAGTTGGTGAGGCCGTAGGAGGCGTTCTCCACGTTGCAGCCGGTGAACAGGCGCCCATCCTCGGCCAGCAGGCAGGCGCCGACCCGGAAATGGGAATAGGGCACATAGGCGTTTTCCATGGCGCTGACCGCCTGCTCCAGCATGGTCTGACGGCCGTCCTGCGTAAGCCCGATTTTTTCCATGGCTTGTTCTTCTTTTGCGCGCATTTTTGCTTTATCCTTTCCGTTCATGTGATCATAGCCCATCAGGTGACAGAGACCATGCACCAAAAGATAGCATATCTCTCTTTCAAAACTGTGGCCGTACTCGTCGGCCTGACGCAGGGCAGTATCGACCGAGATGACGATATCCCCCAGATAGCAGGCTTTGTATTCATCGGTCCATTCTTTTTTAAGGCGGCTTTCGCTGGAAAAAGCGGTCTTCCCCGGCAGATAGGAAACGGTGGGAAAGGACAGGACGTCGGTCGGCCTGTCGATGCCGCGCTGCTCAAGGTTGATGGCTTGAATTGCCGTATCGCCGCAGAGGAAAAGCCCTGCGGCGGAGGAAAGGGAAAGCCCTTCCGCCTCAAAAGCTGCCCCGGCGGCTTCTTGAAGCCTGCCCTTGTTTTCCAAAGACAGGGGATATTGTTCGTCGTCGATCAGCAGCTTATGGCTGGGCATCTTCTTCGCCTACTTTTTTGTCACCTTCCCGCATGACGGGCGCAAAGGCAGCCGATTTGTGGATGGTGGCATCGGGCGCTTTGCCCTGATCGAAACGAAGCCCCTTATCCTGAAGCGTGGCGACGGGGGATAACTTGCGCCCGCGCGGGTCGGGCCACAGCTTTTTTTTGATTTTGTCGGCATCCGGGTATTCAATGCGCTCGTGGAACACGCCGTAGAGCACCGTGGCGCAGGCTCTGGCCACCTGATCCAGATCCTGTAGGGTCAGCGGCGCGTTTTGCAGCTGTCCGTCGTCCATTTTCAGGCGGATCAATTGCAGAATAAAATCCTGAATCTCCTGCTTGGTGGGGGTGGACAGGGTGCGCACGGCAGCTTCAATGGTGTCGCACAGCATCACGATGGCCCCCTCTTTGGAATGCGGAGGATTGCCGTCGTAGCGGTATTCGCTCTGATCGACCTGCGCCGCGCCGGATGTCTTGACCGCCTTGGAGAAGAAATACATGACCAGCGAATTGCCGTGGTGCTCGGCAATGATGTTCTGGATTTCCAGCGGCAGATGATATTGCTTTGCCATCGCAAGGCCGTCGCGCACGTGCGCCATGATGATGGCGGCGGATACCTGCGGGTCGGTTTCGTCGTGTATGTTGGCGGTGCCGATCTGGTTTTCCTTAAAGTAGAGGGGGCGCTTCAGTTTGCCGATATCATGATAATAGCCGCCTACGCGGGCCAGGAGCGGGTTGGCATCCTGAATGGCTTCGGCCGAAGCCTCCGCGAGGTTGGCGATGATGATGCTGTGATGGTAGGTGCCCGGCGCTTCGGTAAGCAGGCGGTGCAGAAGGGGCTGCGTGGGGTTGCACAGATCCATCAGCCTGCTCTGGGTGGGCAGGTTGAACAGCGATTCCAGCATGGGCTGGAATCCGACGGACAGCAGGGCGGAAATCAGGCAGGCCCCGGCCGAAAACAGGGCATCCTGCATGATCAGCGGCATGTCCCTGCTGATCATCAGGCCGATGCCCAGCACCGTGAGGAAGCTGACAGCGCCGGCAAGCGCGCCGATGGCCAGTATGCGGCCGCGCTGCACGTTATCCTTCAGCGTCAGGCAGGCATACACGCCCGCGATCAGCCCGGCGGGCAGGATGTAGATCAGGTCGCTCGCGCTGTTCTGCCCCCCGACAGACAATACAAAGGCGGCCAGCACGGTCAGCGCCGCATGCGTTATCAGCGCGGGGATATGCCCGACCGTTACGGTCAGCAGCATAGCGGCCAAGAGGAAGGGCGCCAGGAAGGGGAGATGCAGCGCTTTGGCGACGATGGTAATCAGCAGCGCGATCACCATCACCATATAAAGGATGATGAGGCGTTTAGCGTTGGTATATACCGCGGGGCAGAGCAGATACAGGGAAAGGTTAAAGAGAACCATTGTGATCAGCACCACGATGCCCGCGCCCAGATAGGTATGGTAATCGGTCTTATTGGAGCTTAAAAGGCCCAGGCTGCTGAGCAGCTTTAACTGGGTGTCGGTAACGCGGCCTTCGCCGCGCACCACGATATTCTGCCCCTGCTTGAAAACGGTAGGTTCCACCGCATCCATGGCCGCCCGCTTGGCTTCATCGGTGGCGGCCTGATCGATCACCATATTGGGCATGATGACCGTGCGCAGGATGGGATAGGCGACGTTCTGCAGCATGTTCAGATCAAGCTTGTAGCCGATGATGGCCATGATGCTGTTGACGGCCGTTGTTTCCTGTCCCTGCGTGATGTTGGTCTGCATGGTGTTTTTGACCGTGTCGTTGAGCACGGCAAACAGTTCTTCAAATTCTTCTGCGCTGATGCTCAGCAGCGACTGCAATTGAAAATGGCGCAGCTGGATGCTGGTGAGCATGGAGGAAGCGTATTGCAGCTCTTCATCGGTATAGCGCTTATCGGCGGCATAATCGTCCAGCGTTTTGGCATACTGGATGACGGTGGACAATTCCTGCCTGATGTCCTCCAGTTTTTTCAGCACCTGCTCGGTCACGCCCTGCTGGTACTTGTAGGTGGGCGTTACGCTGTCGGCGGCGGCGCGGCGGTTTTTTTCGGTGGTCAGTTCGTCCACCACGTCTTTGGTGGCCACAATGGTCTGCGTGGGCACCATGCCGATATACAGCGTATAGCGGATGGGGGTGATCGCCATCAGCACGATGGCCAGCAGCAGAAGCGAACAGAGAACGGTAAGCCCCCCGAGCATAAAAGAACGGGAAGTCAGCAGGCGCCGAATGCGTTCGACGAGGCCGATATCGTTTTTTTTGGAAGATGGAACAGTCATGTCGGCTCCCCTCCGGTTCGCTTTTCGTATGCTTTTACGATTTTCTGCACAAGATCGTTGCGAACCACGTCGCGGTCGGTCAAGCGGATGATGCGGATGTCCTCTATATCGGACAGCACATCCAGCGCATCCTTCAGCCCGCTCTTGCGCTGAAGGGGCAGGTCGATCTGCGTCAGGTCGCCCGTCACAACGCATTTTGCGCCGCGCCCCATACGGGTCAGGAACATCTTCATCTGCTCGGGGGTGGTGTTCTGCGCCTCGTCCAGAATGATAAAGGCGTCATTCAGCGTGCGGCCGCGCATGAAGGCCAGCGGGGCGATCTCTACCATGCCGCGGTCGACAAGGCGCTGATAGCCCTCCGCGCCCAGCATTTCAAACAGCGCGTCGTACAGGGGACGCAGGTAGGGGTCTACCTTCTGCGACATATCGCCGGGCAGGAAACCAAGCTTTTCACCGGCTTCCACGGCGGGGCGGGTCAGGATCAGCCGTTCGACCTCTTTGTTTTTGATGGCGTTCACGGCCAGGGCGATGGCAAGGAAGGTTTTGCCTGTCCCGGCAGGGCCGACGGCAATGGTCAGTGGCGCGCTTCGGATGGCGTCGGTGTACAGGCGCTGCCCTGCGGTCTTATTCAATATTTTTCTGCCGCGATAGGTGTAGGCAATGACATCGTCGGAAGCAAGTTCGCCTTTTGTAAAAATATCGCCGGAAAAGGCGCGGTCTATATAATACTGCACGGTGGCAGGCTCTATCGTTTCGCCCAAATCCATGGCGTGAAGCAGGCGGGTGATGACTTCCCGCGCAGCCTCCTCGTGTATCGCGTCGCCCTCGATGACCAGTTCATTGTCGCGCATGGCAATGCGCACCGAAAGCTCTTCCTCGATTAAACGGATATTTTGATCGTTGAGGCCGAAAAGCGCCATGGTCTGTTCCATGGAAGAAATCGCAACTGTCAAAAAGCGTCAGCATCTCCTTTAAGCGTTCGAAGTTGTTTCACAACAACCATATCATACTATATTTCGCTTTTTCCTGCAATCTGGAAGCTGCCCTTGCGCGCAGGGCAGGTCTTTCGGTATAATGCTCAGCAAAAGGAGGGGGAGCGCCATGGAGGAAAACAGGAATGCGACCATTGCGGCGCTGGCGACACCGCCGGGCAAGGGCGGCATCGCGGTGATCCGCATCAGCGGGCCAAAGGCAGAGGAAGTGCTTCGGCTGGTCTTTACGCCCAAGGGCCAGCGGCACTCTTGGGACAGCCATTATATGATGTATGGCCGCGTGCACGACGGCGATGAAGCCATCGACGAATGCATGGCGGTGCTGATGCGCGCCCCCCGCAGCTATACCATGGAGG
Organism: uncultured Oscillospiraceae bacterium; assembly: GCA_964522425.1. Taxonomy (GTDB): domain Bacteria; phylum Bacillota; class Clostridia; order Christensenellales; family Aristaeellaceae; genus DTU024. The sequence continues at coordinate 2,418 of CAZFUT010000007.1, read as the reverse complement.
ACGTTGCGGAATTGCAGGTGCATGGCGGCGAATTCGTGGCGCAGCGCGTGCTGAAGCTGCTGTACGCGCTGGGCGTTGAACCGGCAAATGCCGGGGAGTTTACGCGCCGGGCGTTCCTGAACGGCCGCATCGATTTAAGCCGGGCGGAAGCGGTGATGCGCCAGATATCCGCGCAGGGGGAACAGGCGTCCCGGGCCGCCATGCGCCAACTGGAAGGCGGAGCCTTTGCCTTTGTCAACGGCATCCGTAAGCGGGTGACGGAACTGCTTTCCTATGTGGAGGCGGTGCTGGATTTTCCCGACGAGGTGGAGGAGAGCGAGACCCGCGAGGTACTCTCCGTTAAAGCGCGCTCCATCGCCGAAGAACTGGAAAAAAACTGCGACGCGCGCAGCGCCCGGTTTCTGGACACCGGGATGGAAGTGACCATATACGGCTTGCCCAACGTGGGAAAATCTTCGCTGTTTAACGCGCTGATGATGGAGGACCGCGCCATCGTGACCGATATACCCGGCACGACCCGCGACGTGCTGCGCGGCAGCATCCTTTTGGACGGACTGCGCATCAATTTGAGCGATACGGCGGGTATTCACGAGCAGAACGACGTGGTGGAAACCATCGGCGTGGAGCGCGCGGTCAGCGCCATGCGGCAGGCGGATCTGCTGCTGGTGGTGATCGACGGCTCCGAACCGCTTACGCGCGAAGCGCACGCGCTGCTCAACCAGACGGAAGGGAAGAAGCGCATCCTGCTTGCCAGCAAGGCCGACCTGGGCCGCGTGGCGTTTCAGGAAGGCGCCATCTCTTTCTCGGCGCACACGGGCGAGGGGCTGGAAGAGATCAAGAAGGCCATTGTGGAAAAAGCGGATATCCAGACAGACCATCAGCTGACGCTGGAGAGGCATATCCTGCTGGGCGGTCAGGCCGCGCAGGCGCTGTATACGGCAGCCGATGCCATTGAGCAGAATGTGGATATCGACCTGTGCGCGGTGCATCTGCACGAAGCGCTGGGCTGCCTTGGCCAGATCACCGGGGAAAACGTCGCAGAAGGATTGCTGGACGCTGTGTTTGCGGGTTTCTGTGTCGGAAAATAAGGACTATCGGAGGGAACAATGGGGAACTTTGCCAATCGGATGAAGCGTTGGGATGAACAATACAATGATTTGCCGCGCAAGATACAGCTGATCCTGATCGTGCTGGCAAGCGCCTGTGTGCTGCTGAAAACGCTGCCGTATCTGTGGCCCTTCCTGTTGGGGCTTCTGTTTGCGCGGCTGATGAAGCCGCTGGTCGACATCATGGCCAGGCGGTTCAAAAAGGCGAAAAACCCGCGCGCCGTCGCCACCCTGTTCGCCATGGTGATCGTGTATGGCGTTATTATTCTGCTGTTGACGGTTTTCTTTCAGCAGATGATCTCGGAGGGCCAGAAGCTGGCCAAGAATATCCCCCTGTTGCTTGGATGGGTGCAGCGCACCCTGAAGGATTGGGTGGAAAGGCTGGTTCCTGCCCAGCTGGAGGCGCAGCAGGAGGTGCTGACGCGGATCGACCAGATCACCGCGGCGGTCATGGACGCCATGCAGGGCTTTGTCACCAAGGCGACGCCCGCAGTCGCTTCCGGCGCGTGGAGCACGGTGACGCGCATCCCGCACACCATTCTGTTTGTGGTGATGACCATTATGTCGTCCTTCTATTTTGCCAGCGACGGCGCGCGCATCAAACAGTTTATTGTGCGCCAGATGCCAAAGCGCGTCGTTGAAAGGGCGGAAGCGCTGCGCCTGCACATCGGCCATGCCGTTTTGCAGCAGATCAAGGCCCAGATACTGGTTTCCTGCACCGTGATGGCGGCGCTGGTCATCGGCTTTTCCGTGTTCGGCATCGATTACGCGCTGCTGCTGGGCGTGGTGATCGGCTTCCTTGACGTGCTGCCCATCATCGGCGCGGGTACCTTCCTGATTCCCTGGTCGCTGTTCAATCTCTTTGCCGGCAATTTCCCCATGGGCATCAAGCTGGCGGTGATGTATCTGATCGTCATTGTGGTCAGGCAGGTTATCGAGCCGCGCATTGTGGGCAAAAAGCTGGGGCTGTATCCGCTGGTCAGCATGGTCAGCATGTATGCCGGCCTCAAACTGATGGGCTTTGTGGGGCTGATCGTCGCGCCGGTGGCTGCCAATATATGCAAAGGCGTATTGGAAACGGATGCCGCCATCCGAAAAGCGCAGCGTGAAAAGGCGCCGGGGGAGAATATAAAGGGATAAGAAAAAAGCGCCGGTATCGGCGCCTTTTGGCAGGGGCAGAAAGACTCGAACTCTCAACAAAGGTTTTGGAGACCCACGTGTTACCATTACACCATGCCCCTAAGACACGGATGCCATTATAAACAATGGCGGACGGCTTGTCAAGCAGGCTGAAAAGCTTTTTTGCCGGTCG
>CAZFUT010000006.1:4474-47269 GCA_964522425.1 uncultured Oscillospiraceae bacterium | reverse complement strand
GCCGCCCGCGCGATGTGGGCTGGTTCGACTGCGTGGCCACGCGCTACGGCTGCCTGACCCAGGGCGCGACCGAGTGCGCCATGACCAATCTGGACGTGCTGGGGTATCTGGACGAGATCAAGGTCTGCGTGGCCTACGGGATCGACGGCGAACAGCGCGGCGACTTCCCGGTAACGCCCACGCTCAAAAAGGCGGTGCCCGTGTACGAAACGCTGCCCGGCTGGAAGCGGGATATCCGGGGCGTTTCCCGCTATGCCGATCTGCCCGACAACTGCCGCCGGTATGTGGAGTTTATCGAGCGCCGGATCGAAACGCCCATCCGCATCCTGTCCAACGGCCCGCGGCGGGAAGAGATCATTTATCGATAAACCTTATAACGGTTTCATTTTTTTCTTCGAAGCCTGTTTTCGTTGATAACAAGCCATCAAACTCAGGAGCAACCTTGTTTGGTGGCTTCGCTTATCCCAGGTGTTTTGTCGTTTTATGTCAGGGCAAAGCATGTCCGAAAGAACATGCTGTTTATACCAATTCAAATCCTTAACGCATCGTCGCGTCGGATCTTTTGGCTTAGAGGCGTCGTCGCGAACGCTCGACGTAGCGCCGCTACGCCTTCGCATTCGCTCCTTGCTCTAAACCAAAATCTCTCTCCGCTTTGGATGCATGAATGATTTTCATTGGTATTACTTCAAATTGTGGGCGGCCTGCCACGTCATGTACTGAAAAGGGAGAAATGTATGCATATAAAAATCAAAGAGGTTGTGGATAAAAAAGAAAAGGAAGCGATATCACGGGAAGTGCTTTATGACCTGCCGGAATGGTTTGGATTGCCTGAAAGCACAGAAAATTACATAAAAGATTCACAGGATAAACCGTTGTTGGCTTGCTATGTTCACGATGAAGTCGCAGGTTACGTTGTTTTAAACGCTACGAGCAAGGACTGTGCGGATATTTTTGTAATGGGCGTTAAGAAAAAATATCATCGAATGGGTATTGGCACAAAATTGAACAGCGCATTTGAAACAATGGCAAAAAAAATTGGATACACATACTCGCAGGTAAAAACGGTAAAGATGGGACATTACAAGGAGTATGACATTACCAATAAATTCTATATGGCAATGGGCTATAAAGAATTAGAGTGTTTTCCTACCTTATGGGATGAATGGAATCCGTGTCAAGTATATGTTAAATACCTTGGAGAGTAACAACTCCCGGTTTACAGAACAGTGTATTCGGGGCGCGTGCGTACAAAAAAACGGTGCAAGGGAAATATGGACACAAAAAGCCGAAATGTACACCATTTCACGCGGCAAACCATTGAACCCATCCATCCAAAGGCTGTAAGACGAAGGGAAGAACGCCATGCTGCTGTTGATCATTTATGTAAGCTTTGTTTCTCTGGGGCTGCCCGACGCCGTGCTGGGCGCGGCGTGGCCCATGATGTACGGCGATCTGTCCGCCAAGGTGGGCTGGGCGGGCGGCGTCAACATGCTGGTGGCGCTGGGCACGGTGGTGTCCAGCCTGATGACCGCGCGGCTCGTGCAGCGCCTGGGCACGGGGCGGCTGGTGTTTTTCAGCGTCATGCTGACGGCGCTGATGCTGTCCTTGTTCGGCCTTGCGCCCAATTTCTGGATGCTGGTGTTGCTGGCGCTGCCGCTGGGCCTTGGCGCGGGCGCGGTGGACGCGGCGCTGAACAGCTATGTGTCGCTGCACTATGAAGCCAGGCACATGAACTGGCTGCACTGCTTCTGGGGCCTCGGCGCGTCGATCGGGCCGCTCATCGTATCGCTGTCGGCGGGCGTGGGCGGTACATGGCGCGGCGGGTATCTGTCCATCGGCGTTTTGCAGGGGCTGTTCGTGCTGGCGCTGTACCGCTCGCTGCCCTTATGGAAGCGGGACGCGGCGGACAACCCCAGGGCGGAAAAGCCGCCTGTTCCGTGGGCGATGCTGAACATACCGGGCGTGCCCTTTGCCGTGCTGTCCTTCTTTTTCTACTGCTCGGTGGAGTGGCTGACGGGGCTGTGGTCGGCCTCCTACCTTGCGCTGTCGCGGGGCGTGGCGCGCGAAACGGCGGCGGCCTTTTCTGCCTTCTTCTTTGCGGGCATCATGTCGGGGCGGCTGCTGAGCGGGTTTCTCTCCATCCGCTATACCTTCAGAGCCATCCTGTCGGCGGGCGGCCTGTTTCTGACGGCGGGGTGGGTGTCGCTGTTTGCCCTGCCGGGGCATCTGGGCGCGGTGGCGCTGTTTCTGATCGGCTTCGGCTGCGCGCCCTTCTATCCCATGCTGATCCACCGCACGCCGCACAACTTCGGCGAAAAGGCCGCGCCGTCCATCATCAGTTTGCAGATGGCGACGGCCTATACCGGCACGCTGCTGGTGCCGCCGCTGTTTGGCGCGCTGTCCGGCGAGGCCCACCTGCACCTTTTGCCCTTTGTGGCGCTTTTGCTGTCCGCGCTGCTGTGCCTGAGCGTGTTTTTGACCGAGAAAACGGCGAGGCGGCCCCTGTGACGCGGCATATCCTGCTGCTGCGGGGCGTCAACGTGGGCGGCAGCCATATCGTGAACATGAAGGAGCTGTGCGCCTTTCTGACGGAGGCGGGCTTTGCCCGCGCGCAGTCCTACATTGGCAGCGGCAACCTGCTCTTAGCGGGCGGCGAGGCGCGGGCGGACGCGCTGCGCATGATCGGAGCGGCGCTGGAACGCTATCCCTTTGACATTCCATTTGCCGCCATCCCGTTTGCGAATTATGCGCGCGAAATGGCCGCCCTGCCCGCGTGGTGGCGGGAGGGAAACGCGTTCCGCCGCAACGTGCTGTTTTATCTGGACGGCTTTGACAGGGAGAAGGCGCGCGCCTACCTTGCCGAAAAACCGCTCAGCGGCGAAAGGGCGTACATGGGCGATCTGGCCCTCTTCTGGCAGGTGGACGAGGAGAAGGGATACGGTTCGTCGCGCTACCACCGGCTGATGGAGGCGCCCTTTTACCGGGACGTCACCATACGCAACGCCCGCACGGCTGACAGGTTGCTCACGCTGTCGGCGGCCTTTGACGCGGGCGGGCAGGCATAGAGTTACAAGGCTGTTTTCCTAAGGGGCAGGCACAGCGGCCCCTTTGACCGTTTGGGGTATAATCGTCCTGAAGAGCAAGGCAGGAGGAGGCATCGGCATGGACAGCATGGAACTGATGAAGCAGAGGCATTCGGTGCGGCGGTTTGTGGAGAAGCCGCTGGCAAAGGACGCGGTGGACGTACTTCTGCGGGAGATCGCCGCTTGCAACGAGGAGAGCGGGCTGCATTTGCAGCTCATCACCGACGAGCCGGAGGCCTTTCAGGCGGGCAGGGCCAGCTACGGGCAGTTCAGGGGCTGCAGGAACTATCTGGCCGTCATCGGCCCCCGGGGCAGGGACGTCGAGGCCGGGTACTGGGGCGAGCGCGTCGTGCTGAAGGCGCAGGAGCTGGGCATCAACTCCTGCTGGGCGGCGCTGACCTATCAGAAGGGCAAGGCGCGCGGCGTCGAGAACGAGGGCGAAAAGCGCTACCTGCTGATCGCGCTGGGCTATGGGGAGACCAACGGCGCCGCGCACAGGGTGAAGGAGATCACAGCGGTCAGCGACTGGCAGCCGGGCGACCCGGACTGGTACCGCAAGGGGCTGGAGGCCGCGCTGCTGGCCCCAACCGCGGTCAACCAGCAGAAGTTCAGTTTTGAACGGAAGGGGGACAGGGTATCCGCCAGGGTTGCTGGGCTGGGCTTCTACACGAAGATCGATCTGGGCATCGTGAAGTACCATTTTGAGCTGGGCTCCGGCAGGGGAAAGGACGTCTGGGCGGAATAAAACAGGCGCCCTGCGCACCGAATGGACAAAACAGATCAAATAGAACGGAGCCCCGGACGTGCTGAAATGCAGTTCCGAGGCCCCGTTTTTTTGGCGGACTGTGTGATGCCCGTCGTGAATGGTCGACCGATGAAGGACTCAGCGCCTGCCGCCTGCGTCCTCCCAGCGCAGGAAGCCTTTGTACTCCGCGCGGCCATGGCTGCTGTCTGTGGGATCCAGTATCTCTCCGGTCTGCGCGTCCATCAACAGCGACATGTGGGACACGCTGTTGCGCGGGTCGGGATAGGGGCCGTTGCCCTCCGTTTCGGCGGCCTTGTGCGGCGCCTTCGCGTTTTCTCCCCACAGGCATTCAAGGCGCCAGTAGGGCTTGGCGTAGTAGGTGCCCTCGGCGCTCCGATAGGCTTCTTCGTGCGTCATGCCGGGCCGGGGCATCAAAACGTAGCCAAGGGAAAGGTCGAACACATGGCGCACCCTGCCCGCCATGATCTCCCGCTCGTAGCCTTCGATCACCCTGTCAAAGGCGATCAGCGGCAGGTCGTCTGCGAGGGTTTCTTTTTCGGTCACCGGGCTGCCGCTTACCCAGAACAGGTCTGGCCTGCGGATGGTCAGCGACATCGAGGGCGTCCATATTTCAGGCTGGTCGCTGCCTTGCGTAAAGGGGGCGGTAAACGGGCCGTGGCAGGGGACGCCGCGCAGCAGGATGTCCCAGGTGAAGCTGCCCCAGCCGGGGGACAGGAATTCCGTATCGGTTTTGCCATAATAGGCGTGCGTCTGAACCACATAGGGGTGGGCAATGTCGATGGTATCGGGCGCAAGGCCCGCTGTGGGCAGAACCTTTTCCATGATGGATACAATTTCGCCGAAGGGCAGGGGGTTGCCGGGCATCAGCGCGCTGTCCGGCGCATAGGCGCGGTCGTAGGTGACGCGATAGGGCTTGGCCGTCAGCCAATTGCCGTCCACATAGACATAGCCCGCCGGCTCTTCTTGCGCGTCCTGTCCGTAGCCGATCATAAAATCGGTCAGCCCGTTGCGGTCAATGCGCCAGCCTGACGCATCGGCAGGCAGGGAGATGTCCGCCATCCTCCGTCCCACGGCCACAAGCGGCAGGGCCTGTACGTCGGGCACAAGGGGCGTCACATCCACGGCGATGGAGCGGCCGCTTACCTGATACTGCTTCTGCCAGCCCGCCGCTGCCTGCGCGCGCACCTCTGAAACGGTATGGTAGGCTTCAGCTGTGGCCATGGGCACCGCCAGCATGGCTGCCAGCAGGAATATCATCAGGCTGTGTAACTTTTTCATGCTCAAACCTCCTTCGCTCTGACAAACGGGATCAGGATAAACTGCTCGGCGTCTACCCCCAGCCTGAACGCTTCGGGGTACTTTTCGGGCGGAGCGAACTCCAGATCCACCCGCATGGTGACGGGCCTGTCCTTGTCCATGATCCTGTCCTCCCGCGATACGGCGCCGTCCGCGCCGGTTACCTCCACCGACTGCAGGTTGTCAAGCGGGCCGAAGGCGGTGTCCGTCCAATGGCGCGGCTGCCCGCCGTCGGCATCGGACAGCACGGCGTCCTTCCATCTGTCGGCAAGGGCCATGCACCGCTCGGGGGACGCGCCCGCATCCACGATCAGATGGGCCGTCACATAGGTGCGGATAGGGCTGACGGTGATGCTTTCGATATGCACCGCATAGTCGCCGATGCGCTTGTCATCGGGCGCGGCAAGGGCGTAAACGGTGCTCATATCGCCTTTGGCAAAGGTGAAATCCAGCTCGTCGGGCGTATCCTGCTCCCTGAAGGGCAGGCGCACGCGGAAGGTGTCGGGCAGGGTCATGCCGCGCACGTCAAACTGTACCCAGGTGACGGCTTCGCCGTTGTTTTCGCCCGCCACGCTGAAGCTGATGCCCGCGGGCTGCGCCTCCTGCCCGTTTACCTGCGCGCCGTCCAGCGTGGGCCAGCTGACGCCGTCCTTTTCCGCCGCCTCAAAGCGGAAGGCGGGGGCCATGCTGCTGAGCAGCGTGCCGCTTTCGGCCAGCGGGGCGGTGGCCGCGCGGTCGGTGACGGCGTAGGCTACCCTCAGGTAGCGGCCGTCGTAGGCGGCCTCACGCACGGCGACATCCACATGTTCAAAGCTGTAATGGCTCAGGTTTTTTTGCAGCAGCCTGTCCGCCTCGGGGCGGACGGCTGTAAGACGCGGCGACACCGCGCCCGGCAGATCGAACAGGCCGAAGCCGCCCGTCAGCGCGAAGGCCGTTACGCTGCATACCAGCAGCACCCCCGCAAGGGCGAGCCCCAGCGTCCTTTTGCGCGGGACGGGCCGTGCGTTCGATGCCTGCGCCCGCCTGCGCACGCTGTTTTTCATGCGCTCGTCCATCCCGATGGGGGCAAGAACCCCGTCGGCGTATTCCTTAAAAGCGTTACACATCAAAATACCACTCCTTCAGTTCTTCTTTCAGTATGCTGCGCGCCCGCATCATGCGCACGGCCACGGTGGATACCGCGATGCCCAGCATCCCGGCGATCTCCTGATTGCTCAGTCCCTGATAGTAATGCAGCAGGATGGGCTCCTTGTATTTGGGCTTCAGCCGCATCACGGCCCGGAGAACCGTATCGTCGGGCAGGCGATCCTCCTTTGCTGCCTGAGGGATGTCCTCCGGGGCCTTGCGCCGGTCTTCCATGCGAAACCATGCGCGCGCCCGGATGCTGCGGCAGCAGTTGATGGCGATGCGCGTCAGCCAGGTGTATTCGCTGCTGTCGTGCCGGAAACGGCCGTAGGCCTTGTACGCGCGCAGGAAGGTGTCCTGCACGGCGTCCTCCGCCAGCGCCCTGTCCGCCAGCAGCATGAAGCACAGGCGCGACAGCGCGTCGCCGTGCCGCGCCATCATGCGTTCCAGGGCTTCTTCCGGGGTTTCCCTTTGCGCTTCGGCGGGCGTATCGGTTGGGTATTGCCGCGAGAGATCGTACACACGCATCCTCCTGTCTGTTCGGTGGCGGCGCCGCCTGCAGGCGGGCCGTCCATGGGGTTGTTGAGCCGCTCATCCTAATAGACCCCCGTGCGGCCCGGAGCATTTCATTTTGGGAAAAAATCGGCAGCTGAGCGACTGTGGCGGAAGAAAAAAGAGCGGCGCACAACCGCCATGGTCAGCATGGAGGAGTGCCGCTTTTGTCCCGGGCGGCATGGGCCGCCCGACGGAGGGGGGATATGGATTTGTTTCGCCGCCCAGCGCGCGCTGATGCTGTCCTTATTCGGCCTTGCGCCCAATTTCTGGATGCTGGTGCTGCTGGCGCTGCCGCTGGGCCTTGGCGCGGGCGCGGTGGACGCGGCGCTGAACAGCTATGTGTCGCTGCACTATGAAGCCAGGCACATGAACTGGCTGCACTGCTTCTGGGGCCTCGGCGCGTCGATCGGGCCGCTCATCGTATCGCTGTCGGCGGGCGTGGGCGGTACATGGCGCGGCGGGTATCTGTCCATCGGCGTTTTGCAGGGGCTGTTCGTGCTGGCGCTGTACCGCTCGCTGCCCTTATGGAAGCGGGACGCGGCGGACAACCCCAGGGCGGAAAAGCCGCCTGTTCCGTGGGCGATGCTGAACATACCGGGCGTGCCCTTTGCCGTGCTGTCCTTCTTTTTCTACTGCTCGGTGGAGTGGCTGACGGGGCTGTGGTCGGCCTCCTACCTTGCGCTGTCGCGGGGCGTGGCGCGCGAAACGGCGGCGGCCTTTTCTGCCTTCTTCTTTGCGGGCATCATGTCGGGGCGGCTGCTGAGCGGGTTTCTCTCCATCCGCTATACCTTCAGAGCCATCCTGTCGGCGGGCGGCCTGTTTCTGACGGCGGGGTGGGTGTCGCTGTTTGCCCTGCCGGGGCATCTGGGCGCGGTGGCGCTGTTTCTGATCGGCTTCGGCTGCGCGCCCTTCTATCCCATGCTGATCCACCGCACGCCGCACAACTTCGGCGAAAAGGCCGCGCCGTCCATCATCAGTTTGCAGATGGCGACGGCCTATACCGGCACGCTGCTGGTGCCGCCGCTGTTTGGCGCGCTGTCCGGCGAGGCCCACCTGCACCTTTTGCCCTTTGTGGCGCTGATCCTGTCGCTGCTGCTCTGCTTCAGCGTGTTCATGACGGAGAAGAAGGCGCGGAGGGCGGAATGACGCGGCATATCCTGCTGCTGCGGGGCCGATCGCGCAGCAACTTTTTTATACATTCTATGCATATTTTCCACATAAATACTTGAAACAAGGTATATCTGGCGATATAAGGCCCGTTTCTTATATTTTTCTTGTCAAAGCTGGATGCATATTGTATAATTGCCCTGCCGGAATATGTACATAAAGGAGCACGCATATGATTATTGGTATCCCCAGGGAAATCATGCACGCGGAAAACCGCGTGTCGGCCACACCGGAAAGCTGCGCGAAGCTGGTCAGGGACGGACACCGTGTGCTGGTGGAACAGAGCGCGGGCCTTGGCGCCTATTTCCACGATGAAGCGTATCTGAACGCGGGCGCGGAGATCGTCGGCGACATACGCGAGCTTTATCAAAGAGCGGGCTTGATCCTCAAGGTCAAGGAGCCGCTGTTCAACGACGCGCTGGGCGTACACGAAACAGACCTGATGCATAAAGGCCAGTACCTGATTACCTTCATCCACCCGGCTTCCCCCGTCAACCACGACATGGTGCGCCGCATGGCCGAAAAGGGCGTGATCTCGCTGACGCTGGACGGCGTGCCGCGCATCTCCCGCGCGCAGAGCATGGACGCCCTCACCTCCATGAGCACCTGCGCGGGCTACAAGGGCATTCTGATGGCGGCCAACCTGCTGCCCTCCTTTATCCCGCAGATGTTCAGCGCCGTGGGCATGTTTAAGCCCCTGAACGCGCTGGTGATCGGCGTGGGCGTGGCGGGCCTTCAGGCGCTGGCGACGGCCAAGCGTCTGGGCGCGGTGACGCACGCGGTGGATATCAGAACCGCGGCGCGCGAGCAGGCGCAGTCCCTGGGCGCGAAGATCATCGACATCGATGTGCCGGAGGATCAGGCGGCGGGCCCCGGCGGCTACGCGCAGAACCTGAGCCCAGAAATGCTCAGGCAGGAGCGGGAAAAGATCGCCCCGCACCTTCAAAATATGGACATCGTGTTTTTAAGCGCCCTCGTGCCCGGCAAGCTGGCCCCCGTCATCCTGACCAAAGAAATGGTGGCCGCCATGAAGCCCGGCTCGGTCATTGTGGACATCTCCATCGACCAGGGCGGCAACTGCGAAGCCACCGTGCCCGGCGAAACGGCGGACGAGGGGATGGTGCACGTGATCGGCGTCAAGAACATCCCGGGGCTTTTGCCCGCCAGCTCCACCTCCATGTTTGCGCAGAACATCTACAATTTAGTGAAATACCTCGCCAAGGACGGGGACATCCGTCTTGACGAACAGGACGAAATCGTAAAGGGCATCCTCACCACCAAGGACGGCAAGATCGTGCATCAGGGGGCGCGGGAGGCCATGGGCCTATGAGCAGAGAGATGATCCTTGTCCTCGTATTTGTGGCGGCGGCGCTGCTGGGCTACAGGCTCATCAAGTCGGTGCCCAGCCTCCTGCACACCCCGCTGATGAGCGGCATGAACGCCTTGAGCGGCATCACCATCTTGGGCATGATCTCGGCCACCGTGGGCGCGGTGGCGCTGGGCAGCAGGCTGCTGGGCTTCCTGGGCATCGTGTGCGCCATGGTCAACGTGGTATCGGGCTTCATCGTCACCGACCGAATGCTGGGCATGTTCAAGGGCTCCGGCGATCAGGAGGAAGGGCCATGAGCGATACGCTGTATTATGTCCTTTCCGCCCTGCTGAGCGTTGGGGTGCTGCTGGGCATCCGCTGGATGAGCAGGGTGGAAACCGCCGTGCGCGGCAACCGCCTGAGCGCGCTGTGCATGCTGGCGGGCATCGTGCTGGTGCTGGCGCGCGAAAGCGCCGTGAGCAGCCTCACCTTGTGGCTGGGGCTGCTGGTCGGCCTTGCCCTCGGCGTCGTATTGGCCAAACGCGTGCGCATGATCACCATGCCCCAGATGGTGGGGCTGCTCAACGGCCTGGGCGGCGCGGCAAGCGCCATCGCCGCGTGGATGACGCTGACGCAGGGCCCGCTGCCCGGCTTTGAAAGGGCGACGGGCGAGCTGGCGCTGGCCGTGGGCGCGCTCACCTTCACCGGCAGTCTGGTCGCGGCGGGCAAGCTGCACCGCGTACTGCCGCAAAAGCCCGTGCGGCTGCCAAATCACCAGATGCCGACGGCGCTCAGCTTCATCATCATGGCGCTCAGCCTGCTGCTGGCTGTTATCATGCCCGCGCAGCGCGCGCCGTTTACCCTTGCCGTGCTGGTGTCCGGCCTGATATTCGGCCTGCTGTTCGCCCTGCCCGTGGGCGGCGCGGACATGCCCATCACGATATCGCTGCTCAACTCCACCTCCGGCGTCGCGGCCGCCATCGCGGGCATGGCCATCGGCGACGCGCTGCTGGTGTCGGTGGGCGGCATCGTGGGGGCGAGCGGCCTTTTGCTTACCCAGATCATGTGCCGCGCGATGAACCGAAAGCTTTCGGCCATCCTGCTGGGGAAAACGGCCGCGCCCGCCCCCGCCGCGCTGCAGGCTGCCGAACAGGCCGCGCAGGCCGAGCAAGCGCCCGGTGAACCCAAAGCAGAAACCCCGCCCGAAGCGCCCGCCGAGCCGAAGGACGCCGCCCGGTGGATGCGGGAAGCGCAGAACGCCGTCATCATTCCCGGCTACGGCATGGCGCTGTCGCAGGCGCAGGAAAAGGTGAAAAAGCTCTACGACACCCTGATCGCGGGCGGCAAAACGGTGCGCTTTGCCATCCACCCCGTGGCGGGCCGTATGCCCGGCCACATGAACGTGCTGCTGGCCGAGGCGGACGTGCCCTACGACGCCCTGTTTGAGATGGACGACATCAACCCCGATATGGAGAAGGTGGATCTGGCCATCGTGATCGGCGCCAACGACGTGGTGAACCCCGCCGCCAACACCGCCGAGGGCACGCCCATCTACGGGATGCCCGTGCTGGAGGTCGCAAGGGCAAAACACGTCATCATCATGAACTATGACGACAAGCCCGGCTACGCGGGCGTCCCCAACCCCCTGTACCAGGACAGCGCCAAGGTGTTCACCCTCTTTGGCGACGCCAAGGAAAGCCTGGATAAGCTGCTGGCATAAAGGATAGGCCGATCAATAGCCTGTAAGCTTTTCGCAGCATGCAGAGAACCGCGACAAAATGCCGGGCAGCGCATGGCGCTTTCCCGGCATTTGCCGTGCGGCAGCACAAGGTTTGCCGGTCACTTGTCGGGCGCGTTCCTTTCAACGATCATGACGATATCTCCGCTGCGGATCTCCCGATCCCATCCGGTGACCAGCAGCATACCGCTTGGCAGGCTGTCCAGGAGGGGGATGTGATATCCGTTGCCTGTTCCCCTTCTGACTTCAACCTCTTTGATCCGGTATTGCTTTCTCTGGTCGGCATAGACCTCCTGCACGGTGTACACGCTGTTTTCGGTGATCAGGGCGCTGTCCGGTATCAGCGTGGGATAAAAGGGTGATTCGTAGATCAGGTTATATGCAGCAAGTTTATCAAGCCGCGAACGGAAGCCGTCGAGCGCTTCCCCGGCAAGGGTCAGATGGGTATCGGCGCCCCGGCGTTCGGATGCCAGAATATCAAGAGAAAGCTGATGCAGCGGATTCAGCGGGTCACTGAGCACCACCGTTTTTTGATCGTCAGACAGCGGAAGCGCCCCTGCGATTGTCACGTCGAGGGTGATGGGCGCATCGTCCGGCAGGATTTGAGCGATCGTTTTATTGGGCGGCAGAGAGGCTGTGTCCCGGAGATTGATGCTGGACAGAATGACGCCCGAGCAGGGGGCGCGCAAGGCGTAACCGTCATCGCGTATCGTTTGCAGCTTCCGCACTTCGGCCTCCGCCAATGCCAGGCGCATTTTCAGGCCGTCCAATGTATTGGATTCGAAAATGCCCCACAGCACAACCTGCTCATAGCGCGCATGGGCCGCGTTATACGCGTTGCGCAGCTTTTCCGCCTGCTTTCCGGTGGCGTTGCGGGCTTTTTTCATATCGGCATCCGCTTTTGCGTAGGCTTTTTCCGCCTCCGTCCGCGCCTGAGGATAATGAAGCTCAAACGCGCTTAAAGCCACCCTCGCCTGATCGTAGGCACTCTGGGCGTTTTGCAGGTGGCCGTTCAAAATGGAGGGGTCCACCTTCAGAAGCGGCTCTCCTTTTTCCACCCTCGTCTGGTTTTCGTCCATGAACCAGGTAATGGCCAGCCCCTCGGGCAGCGTCACAGGGGACGATACCGCTTGTATTTTATCCGACTTGGCCGTTAATCCCGCTATGCTTTTCTTGTATTTGAGGCTGCCGCTTACGACTTTTTCCACCAGCACCTTAGGCGTTGTCCAATAAAGAACGGAACGGTTAAAAAACACCAGCGCGGCGACGGCGATCAATAACGCGGCCAACGCTTTCCGTATTCCTTTACTCATTTCATGATTCCTCCGAGTCCATCGATAATCTGTTCTTTGACAAGCATGTAGAGCATGCCGACGGGGAGAAGGAAGACCAGCGCCGCCGCGTATACCAGATCCCGGGGAAAGGCGTCCGGACGGTTGATAACCAATGACAGCGGATACTTCCTCGGGTCGGACAGCAGCATCAAGGGCTGTTCCACCATGTTCCAGTGCTCCGCAAAGATGATGACAAAAAGCGTAATCATGCCCGCCCTGACGCAGGGGGCAATGACGTAAAAGAGCATGGCAAAACTGCCCCTGGACTCCAAGCGCATTTCTTCGCACAGTTCATCCGGCACGTTCAGGATAAACTGCCGCATCATGAATACGCCCAAGGGAGAAAATATCCCCGGAAGGATGATGGCCCACCAACTGTTGTAGAGGCGAAGCAGACGGGTCACGATATACGTTGGGAAAAGGCTTACTTCAAGCGGCATCACCGTCAGCAGCGCGAATGCAAAGAATAGAAGCCCGCGACCCCTAAAAGGCACCTTCGCCAGCACATAGCCGCCTGATAAGGCAAACAGGGTGTGAAACACGGCGATCAAAGCGGTCAGCCACAGGCTGTTGATGAACATATGCAAATATTGGCTGTGTTCCATCAGCACGCCATATAACTGCTCCAGGCTGACCACCGGCGGGGACAAAAGATCCATGCCGCGCTGCGGCCGGCCGATGGCGCCTATTACATCGGCCCTGCGCATAAAGGCATGAGAAAACGATAACGCCACCGGATACATGACCAGGCAGGCGCACAAGGCGGTCACGACGGTCACGAATGCCTGCCCCCATGTGATACGCTTTCTTTTTCGCATCCGCCTTACCTGTCCTCCTCGCTGAAATGGCGCATGACGCGCATCAGGGGCAGCATCCCCAGGGAGATCATCACGGCCAGCATCATGGAGCCGGAGGCCATGTACTGATAATTCAGCTTGATAAAATGGTTGTTCATATAGTGCTGGATCAGATAAACCGAATTGCCCGGATAGCTGCCATAGAGCAGGTAGGCTTCTCTGTACAGCCGCATGCTGCTCATGACGGCGTAGATCAACGTGAACATGATCGCCGGCTTCAGCTGCGGAAACACAATGTAAACAAAGCGTTTGACGCGGTTGGCCCCATCCAGCGCCGCGGCGTTTTCCAGTTCGGCGTCAAGGGCGGACAGGGCGCCCATCATCAGCACGGAGGCGATGCCAATGTTTTTCCAGACGGCCAAGGCGAAAAGCGCAAGCCATTCAACGGTCATGCCGGGCGGAAGGCCGCCGATTCCGGCAAGGAACTGTGCAGCGCTGCCCTCCTTAGAGAATATCAGCCCCCATATCATGGCGATGGCCGCGGAAGGCAGAAAGGCCGGAGCCAAAAAAACGCTCTGAAAGGGGCGCAGCACGGGCAGCCGGCGCATGCTCAAAGCGAGCGGCAGGGATAAAGCGACCAGGCACAGCGGAACGGCAAGAACAAGCAGCAAAGAATTGGTAAGCGCCAATTGGTAAAACCTGTTATGCAGGATCGTTTGGATATTCTTTACACCCACAAAGCGCGGTATGAAAGCGGATTCGACCGTGGCGTGATAGAGCGAGAGAAGCAGGGGGATGACATAGAATATAAGAAACCCCAAAAGGCTGGGCAGCAGAAAGACGATATCCCTTCCGGGGTATACGACGCTCCCGCCCTTGCGCGCTTTAGTCGTTTGGTATATCGCCACAGCCATTCCTCCTTTTGAGAAAGCAGGCCAACAGCATAAAACCGCTGCCTCCCGCAGCAACAGCCCATTTTTGATGCCAGGAAACCAGCGCGGCCATGGGATGTCTGAGAAGAACGGCGGAATTATGATGGTCGACGTATTTCATCGCCGCTTCTCCCAGCTGCGTAAAGAGCAATTTGCCGGGGATGTACGCCGTGGGGATGCTGAGCCCCCTGACAAAAAAAAGCGCAATCAGCCCCAGGCTGCCGTAAACGGCAAGGTATCGGACGAAAACCATCATGAGCAGAGGAAAGGCGCGCCTGATCGTATCGATCATATAGTACCTTTGGCCGATCGAACGAATGCGCGGCAGGCAAGCCCCGTTATGCGCAAGGACTTTACGCTTGAAGCGCCGCCATACCATCATCAGGCTGAGGCTGATCCATCCGCGCGCCAAACCCGCGGCCGTCCCCCATCCCTGCGCAAGATCGGCCGTTCCGTATACGCTGCCTTCAACGGCGTTAAGGCGCGTCAGCCGGTTGATGCCCAGAGCGCCCATCGACTTTTCCTTCAATATGCCTTCTATGTGCGTTGCAGTAACCGGCGCGGCGGCGTCCTGCAGAACGTAGGCCGGGCTGTGGCGGTAGTAGGCCAGCTCCTCCAGCGCGTTCCGGCAGGTTCTGATGACGCCGGAAACAACGTAGGCGGCGCCCTGCATGTAAACGGATTTTCCCACAACGTCCGTGTTGCCAAACAGCGCAATCGCCAGCTTATCCCCCAAAAGGATACGCGCCTCCCCCGCGTCCTGCCGATAAAGGAGCCGCCCCCTGATCAGCCGGGGCCGCAGGGACGCGCTGTGGCCCGCCGTGACCCGATACAGCGTCCCGCCGGCAGATTTGCTGCCGCCGGATGAAAATCCGGCCGGGGACATGGCGTACGGATAGACAGCCGAAAAAACCGCGTCATCCGCCAGGCGCTCCATATCCCCGGCGCTTAGCGGCACCTCCTTTGTAAGCTCGATCAGCACCCTGTTCATGGCATGCGGGGGACCATCAATAAGAACCAAAAGACTGGCCAGCAGAACGGAAACGATCAGCGGCACGATGCAATCCGCGGCGGCGTATGGCTTTTTGCGTCCCTTTTGCATATTTTACTCGTTTTGCATCATGGCCATTTGCATATCCAGCGCCGCGGCGACCTCGTCAAAGCTGCGGCTGCCATCCATGTATCCGGGCAGCAATTGAAACAGCAGCCGGGACAGGTCGTACCATTCTGCCGTGTTGACCAGCACATGCTCCTTCATAAAGGCAAAGCGCGGGTAGGTTTCCGGATTTTTGGCCGCCGGCATATCCGGGTCCTCATGGAAGATCGGGGAAACGATATAATCCTTTAAGCTGTCGACCACGTGGGTCAATTCGCCCTGTTCGTTTGGCGCAAAGGCCTCGTATATCGAAACGTTCGGATTGAACGCATAGTATTCCGGCATGCGTTTCGTGATCATTTCCGAATCGGCAGAAACCATGTTCTGAATATCCGCGTCCAGCGCGGAGCGCAGAAACTCGATGGCCGGTTCCCTGTGGGGCGCGTTGTTTAACAGGGAAAAGGAATACAACTGCCCCACATAGGCGGGCTTCTCCATATCCAGCGTCGGCAGGGGGAAGAAGGTGGTCCGCGTCCCGTCCCCGTAAAAGGAGGCCTGATAGCTGTACAGTTCAATGAGCGCCGCGCTTTCGCCCTCAAACAGGACGGCGGGGCTTTCTTTCCGCATCAGCGCGCCGGAAGCGTGGATTTTCTGAAACAACCGCATGAGGTGCTTGAATTCTTCCGTTTGAAACGAACCGCCCTTTAAGGCGTATTGATAGGCATATTGCTCCAGAAACTCATTGACAAAGCCGGACATGCCGTTTTCGTGCGCATGGCCCTGCATTAGATAGTACTCATTGACGCCGTCGCCGTTGGCGTCATAGCGGAGCGCGCTGCAAAGCGCCTCAAAATCATCCCAGCTCCAGACATCCCTGGGGCGTTCCGCCTGGACGGATTTTGCCAGCGGCTCGTTCCAGCCGAATACATTTTGGTGGATCGCCTTTGGAAAGCCAAACAGCTCTCCCCTGCCGGATTCCGCCTGCTCCTGAAAGTCGATCAGGGTATCCGGCCAGGCGGAAAGGAGGGACGTCGTATACAGGTCGGCGATCAGCCCCTGCCTGACGTAATGCGCCCTTGTTCCGGCCCCCAGAATCAGCAGGTCCAGCTTCGGCGCGCCGCTGAGCAACAGCGCCGACAGCCGCTCCTGATCGAAGGAATAATAGAGGATCTTTCCATTGGGATATTTGTGCAGGAACGCCATTTCCAGCGCGGGGTTGACCGCAAGCCCCGGCTGTATAACGCCGATATGCAGTTCAACCGCCTCCCGGCTGATGACGGGCGTATGCGCCTGATAGCGCGCGAAGGGGGTGGCATCCTCCATTGCGGCGCATGGCAGCGAAGCCCAAAGCAATGACAGGATCAGGATAAGGATGACCGTTCTTCTTTTCATGTTCATTTTTCCTTCGGTGAAGTTTATAGAATACTGTACACTTTTTTGCTTTGAATGGCAGCGAAGCGTGAGAAAACCCCTTTCTTAAGCCTCCATATCATGAAGACGCCAAAGAAAGGGGAAATGTAACACCTGCCGAAAATTTTATTTAATACGTCTTATATTTTTTACAACCTTGAGTGCCGTATCTGCATCCTCTGAGATGCTCAGAATGAAAGACTTATTATCTTCCTGCCAAACAACCGTACTTTTCCCTTCCTTTGCAGCCAGAAGCGCAGCATGGTTATTAAGCTCTATTACATCAATCGCCGCGTTCCTGGTGCTTATGACGATGTAGGAGCGCAATGTGTAACAGTTCATCGCCATCAATTGCGGGATTTTTTCGCACAAAGCGAGAAAAACCGTTTGCACGGCGTCTTCGGCATCGTCAGGGTTCCGAAGAATCCCCATGGCCGCATGATACATGCCGGAGCGGTGGTCAACATACAGCCGCTCCATGAAGGAGCGCCGGCCGTCGTCTTCAATTGTCAGGATGCATATCGGAAACACAGGCCCTCCATTGATTATCCATCAGACAAGCAGGGGCATGACGGCTGACCGCGTCAGCATCAGACCTTACGCCCTAATCTTCATATCCCCCGGCTTAATCCATCCCATTTTGCGAAAAGCCCTGCTGATCAGACAGGTCAGCAAAGCGGGCAGCACAAAGTGCATCGCGAGGATCAGCAGCAGCGCCTTCATGCCGGGAAAGCTGTCCCGCATCGCGGCCCAGGCGCCAAACTGCCCCACAAGGCCGCTGGTGCCCATGCCCGCGCCGACGGGCGTGTTGGGCATTTTAAGCAGCACCGTGCTCACCGGCCCCAGGATGGCCGAAGCCAGCACGGGCGGCAGCCAGATCACCGGCTTGCGCATGATGTTGCCAAATTGCAGCATGGAGGTGCCCAGCCCCTGGCTGAGCAGCCCGCTCAGCCCGTTATCGGCGTAGGACTGCACGGCAAACCCCACCATGTTGGCGCAGCAGCCCACGCAGGCGGCCCCGGCGGCCAGCCCGTTAAGCCCCAGCGAAATGGCGATGGCGGCGGAGGATATGGGCGCGGTCAGCACCATGCCCATGATGACGCTGACGGCGATGCCCATCGGCAGGGGCTGAAGGCGCGTGGCTTCGTTGATAAAGCCGCCCAGCGCCGCCATAAAGCCCGCGATGGCGGGGCCCGTCCACCGGGCGATCAGCCCGCCCGACACGATGGCGGCAACGGGCGACGCCACGATGTCCACCGGCGTTTTGCCGGCGATCAGATTGCCCGCTTCCGCCCCGGCCACGGCGGCCAGATACGCGCCCACCGGGCCGCCCGCCTTGTAGCCGATAGCCCCCGTAACGGCGGAGGAAAACAGCACCAGCGGCTTGGCCTGTAAGCCGTACGCGATGGCGACGCCGATGGCCGCGCCCACCACGGGCGAGGAAGCCGCCGCCATATCGGCAAAGGGCTCCAGGAAGGAAAGGCCCGGCACGGAGGAAAGCTGCGACAGGATCAGCCCGATGATCAGCGAAGAAAAAAGCCCCAGCGCCATATGGCTCATGGCGTCGATGAAATACCGCTTCAAAACGGCTTTTGCCCGTGCCGCGCCCTTTTTTTCCATGTCTGTTCCTCCCGTTATGTGGTAATCTGTATGGGGGAGCCGCCGCAGGCATGCGGCAGCGCCCACCTGATTATACCATGAAACGGGCCGAAGGGGCAGCCTTTGCGCGGCCCCGGGGCAGGGAGGAACGCCATGCCATTCACAGACAACAAAGCGCGCCTATCGATGCTGCTGGACGCCATCGACCGCCTGACGCGGGGGGGCCGCCGCCTGACCGTCGCCATCGACGGCCGCTGCGCGGCGGGCAAAACCACGCTGGCCCGGCAGCTTCAGGAACAGTACGGCTGCCCTGTTTTTCACATGGATGATTTTTTCCTGCGCCCCGGGCAGCGCACCCTGGAGCGGTACAGGGAGCCGGGCGGCAACGTGGACAGGGAGCGCTTCCTTGAGGAGGTGCTTGCGCCTCTTGCGCGGGGCGATGCGGTGCGCTACCGCCCCTTCAGCTGCGCCCGGATGGCGCTGGGGCCGGCCGTTTCGGTGCCGCCCGCGCAGCTTGCGGTGGTGGAGGGCGCGTACAGCCTGCACCCCGGCCTTGCCGGTTATTACGGCTGCACGGTGTTCCTTGACATCGACCCCGACCTGCAAAGGCGGCGCATCCTCCAAAGAGAGGGGCCGGAGCGCGCCCGCGTCTTTGCGGAAAAATGGGTGCCGCTGGAGGAGGCCTACTTCGCCCGCTATGCGCCCATGGAGCGGTGCGATTTTGTTTTCGCGGCCGCCGACGAGCCTTTTATCTCAGCTTGACGGTATGCGCGATTCGTGGTAGAATCCGGGCGAATCAAATGTTTTGTACATTTTTATCCGATTGGCAGGCATCCGGCGTGTTTTACTTGCTTAAATCAAAGCGCATCGCCCCTTAAAGCCGGCGCAAAGCAAACATGGTATGCACACCGAGAGGTGTAGCAAATAGAAAGGGAGGAAACTCTATGAAAAGGTTCCTATCAATTCTTCTGGCTGTGCTGATGCTCGTATCATTTACGGCAATGGCACAGGAAAAATCCGCCGACAACGACCTGGTTGTCGCCCTGCAGGCGGACGCCACGCACCTTGACCCCCATGTCAGCTCCAACGGTTTCTCCAACCAGATCACCAACGCCATGTACGAAACGCTGCTTCGCTTTAACGAAAAGAGCGAAATCACCCCGTACCTTGCAACCGAATGGAGCGTTTCCGAAGACGCGCTCACATATACCTTCAAGCTGCGCGAAGGCGTGAAGTTCCATGACGGCGAGCCCTTTAACGCCGAAGCGGTGAAAGCCGTTTACGAACGCGGCGTCGCCAATGAAAACCTCACCCTCAAGCGCACCATCCGCAATTGGGCGGGCGTGGAGGTGAAGGGCGAATACGAAGTGGCCATCACCCTCAAAACCCCCAACAACACCTTCATCAACAAGATCACCCAGATGCGCATGGTGTCCCCCAAGGCCATGGCCATGGAAAACGCCAGCGACTACCTGGCCAAGAACTCTGCCGGTACCGGCCCCTTCAAGCTGGCGGAGCGCGTTGACGGCGGCTACACCAAAATGGTGCCCAACAAGGAATGGTGGGGCGAAAAGGGCCCTACGGTGGACAGCCTGACCTTCATGGTCGTACCGGAGGACGGCGCCCGTATCGCCATGCTGCAGACGGGTGAAGCCGACATCATCTACCCCATGCCCGTGACCGACGTCGCCACCGTTTCCGGCAACCCGGACATCCAGGTCAACGTCCGCCCGACGACCACCTACCGCTATGCCACGCTGAATACCCAGTGGAAGCTGCCGGACGGCCGCCAGCCGTTTGCCGACAAGCGTGTCCGTCAGGCCATGAACTATGCCTTTGACTCCGAAGCCTATGCCAAGGTTGTGTTCAACGGCTATGCCAAGGCCCCCACGTCCATCTTTGCCGATACCATTTTGTACTTTGCTCCCCAGACGCCCTATGCCGTCGACATTGAAAAGGCCAAGGCCCTCATGAAGGAAGCCGGCTTTGAAGATGGCTTTGATGTGGAAATCATCGTCGACAATACCACCATCGAACAAAAGGGCGCTACCTTCCTGCAGCAGCAGCTCAGCCAGATCGGCATCAACGTGAAGCTGCTGGCCAATGAATCCACCGTCAACGCCGAAATCACCTCGCTGCCGCTGGAAAAGGCCACGGTGCAGATGTGGTACGTCAACTGGGCGTCCGGCTCCTTTGAGGCCGACGGCTCCATGCGCGCCATCCTCCACGGCGACATGTTCCCCCCGACGGGCTACAACACCGCCTTCTGGAGCAACGAGGAGTTCAACAAGATTCTGGACGACACCCTGGTGATGACGGACACCGCGAAGATTGCCGAAAACTATGCCAAAGCCCAGTCCATCGCATGGGAAGAATGCCCCTGGATGTTCCTTGGCAACGACAACACCATCAACGCGGTTCGCTCCTACGTGACCGGCATTCAGTACAAGCCCGGCGATGAAATTATTTTTGACACCATCGGCCTCGATCACTGATTGAACCCTGCGGCCATCGTGAAAGGAAGCTTCGGCTTCCTTTCACGAGCCTTTTTTTGAAAAGACATATCCAATCCGCGCAGAATACGATATTTGGGGGTTGCTATGGGACGCTATGCCTTGAAACGTCTTTTGGAAATCATTCCGCTGATGCTCATCATTTCTCTGTTCGTGTTTATGTTTGTGCATCTTTTGCCCGGGGATCCCGCCCGCGCGCTGGCCGGGAAAGAGGCCACAGCCGAAGAGATTGAAGCGGTGCGAGAGGAGTTCGGCCTGAACAAGCCCCTGCTGATCCAGTATTTTAACTATATTAAGGGACTTCTGCAGGGAAATATGGGGCGGAGCCTGAAATCCAACCTGCCGGTGAGCGAGCTGATCTGGTCCAGGTTCCAGTTTACCATTCAGCTCGTCTGCGCCGGCCTGGTATGGGCGCCGGTCGTGGGCATCTTCATCGGCGTCGTCTGCGCCATCATGCGCGGAAAGTTTTTGGATCTTGCCGGCATGTTTTTCGCCATTTGCGGCCTGTCCGCGCCCGGCTTCTGGATCGGCTTGATGGGGATCCAGTTTTTCTCCGTCAAGCTCGGCGTGCTGCCGACGGCCGGCCTTACGTCGCTGAAAAGCTTCATTCTTCCCTCCCTGGTGATGGGAACGGGCATCATGGCAACCCTGGCCCGGTATTCAAGATCCTCCATGCTGGAAACCCTCAAAGAAGACTATGTAAGAACCGCCCGCGCCAAGGGGCAGAAAGAAAAACTCGTTATCTTCCGCCACGCCTTCAAAAACTCGCTCATCCAGGTCATTACCATCCTGGGGCTGCAGATCGGCGGCCTCCTTTCCGGCTCTGTGATTACCGAAACCATCTTTTCCATCCCCGGCATGGGCCGTCTGCTGACAGACTCCATCGGCTATCGGGATTATCCCACGATACAAGGGCTGCTGATGATTTTTGCCCTTCAATATGTGCTCATCAATTTGGTGGTTGACCTGCTTTACGGCGTCATCAATCCCAAAATCCGCTACAGCTGAGGAAGGAAAAACGTCATGCCTGAAGAAACGAAAAAAGCAAACGGCCCGGATACGCAAACGCCCGCGGAGAGCAACCGTTTCAATGAAAATTATATCGACGAAACCGTTGCGGTCAGCGACAGCCGCCTGAAAGCCTTTATCAAGAAATTCATGCGCCGCAAAACCGCCGTTTTCGCCGCGTTCATCCTGCTGATCATCCTCATCCTGGCATTCTTCGGCCCCAGCCTCGCCCCGTACGATCCCGCTGCCTTTGACTACAACCAGCTGCTTTCCCCGCCCAGCCGGGAGCATTTCTTTGGCACCGACCACTTTGGCAGGGATATTTTCAGCCGCATCCTGGCCGGCACGCCCCTGACCATCGGCGTCGCGCTGTCCAGCGTCGTCATCGGCGCCGCCCTGGGCACTGTGCTGGGCCTTCTGGCGGGCTATTACGGCGGCTGGATCGAACGCATCGTCATGCGCGGTTCCGATGTGCTGTTCAGCTTCCCCGACATCCTGCTTTCCATTGCCATCGTTGCCATTTTAGGCCCGGGGATCGTCAACGTCTTTATTGCGGTTGCCGTTTTTACCGTGCCCAGCTTTGCGCGCATCATGCGCTCCGCGACCCTGTCGGTGAAGCAGTCCCTTTATGTTGAGGTAGCGCGGTCTTTGGGCTGCAAAGACAGCCGCATCCTGTTTGTGCACATTTTTCCCGGCACCATACAGTCCCTGATCGTCAATTTCACCATGCGCATCGGCAGCGCCATCATGGCCGCGTCTTCCCTCAGCTTTTTAGGCTTCGGCGCCGATGTAACGGACCCGGAATGGGGCGCCATGCTTTCCCAGGGGCGCACCTACCTTGCCACCGCGCCGCATATGGTGTATCTGCCCGGCCTTGCGATCTTCGTCACCGTCCTTGCCTTTAACCTCTTTGGCGACGGCCTGCGCGATACGCTCGATCCCAAGCTGAAGTAAGGAAAGGAGAAGGATCATGCAAAAGGTACTGCTAAAAGTCACAGATTTGGCAACCGCGTTCTTTTCGGCAAAGAAAAAAAGCGTGACCGCCATCGACCATGTTTCCTTTCATGTAAACGAAGGCGAAATCGTCGGCCTGGTCGGCGAATCCGGCTGCGGAAAAAGCGTGACGAGCCTGTCCGTTATGGGGCTGTTAAAGGACACGACGGGCAAGGTCATTGACGGTCAGGCCGTTTTGGACGGAGTGGATTTGCTCAGGCTTTCCCCCAATGACATGCGGAAAATCCGCGGCGGAAAAATGTCCATGATTTTTCAGGAGCCCATGTCGGCTTTGAATCCCTCCATGCGCATTGATAAGCAGATGATCGAAGCCATCATGCTCCACAGCGATAAAAACAGACAGCAGGCGCTGGCGCATGCCTTCGGCATGCTGGAAAAGGTGGGGATCCCTTCCCCCCAAAGCGTGCTCAAAAGCTTTCCCCACCAGCTTTCAGGCGGCATGAGCCAGCGCGTCATGATCGCCATGGCGCTGTCCTGCGATCCCAAGCTGCTGATTGCCGACGAACCCACGACGGCGCTGGACGTAACCATTCAGGCCCAGATTCTCGATATGATGCGCAAATTGCAAAAGGAAGCAGGGTCAAGCGTGCTGCTCATCACCCACGACCTTGGCGTCGTGGCGGAAATGTGCAGCCGCGTCATCGTCATGTATGCGGGCAAAATCGTTGAGGAAGCCTCCGTGAACGATATCTTCAGCCAGCCCCTGCATCCCTACACGCAGGGCCTGATCGCCTCCGTGCCCAAGCTTGGCTCGCGGGTCAAAGTCCTGCCCAGCATTCCGGGCACCGTGCCGGATTTAAGCTCCATGCCCAAAGGCTGCCGCTTTGCCCCGCGCTGCAAGCATGCGCAGGACATCTGCAGGCAGACTGAGCCGGCGCTTCGCACATTCGGCGCGGGCCGCAGGTGCGTCTGCCATTTGGTAAAGGAGTAAACTTCATGAACAAACTTGTTTCTTTAAAAAATGTCACCAAAACCTTCCCGGCGGGCAAAGGTTTTCTTGAACGCAATAAAAAAGCCGTGCATGCGGTCAACAACGTTTCCTTCGATGTATTCAGCGGCGAAACCTTTTCCATCGTCGGCGAATCCGGCTGCGGAAAAAGCACGACCGGCCGTCTGATCAACCGCCTGCTGACGCCCGACAGCGGCAGCATTCTCTTTAACAATCAGGACATCACCAACTTAAGCGATGATCAGATGCGGCCTTTGCGCAAGGACATGCAAATGATTTTCCAGGACCCCGCGGGCTCCCTGAATCCCAGGATGCGGGTGCTTGAGCTGATTGAAGAGCCGCTGCTCATCCACACGGATTTGAGCCGGGAAGAGAGGTACCAGAAGGTCACGGAGCTGCTGGAAATCGTCGGGCTGTCCAAAAAGCTGATCGACCGCTTCCCCCACGAGTTTTCCGGCGGGCAAAAGCAGAGGCTGGGCATCGCAAGGGCGCTCACCGTCACGCCGAAGCTGCTGATTGCCGACGAACCCATTTCCGCGCTGGACGTGAGCATCCAGGCGCAGGTTTTGAACCTTTTAAGCAAGCTGCAAAGCACATACAACCTGACCTATATCTTCATCAGCCACGACCTTTCCGTGGTGGAAATGATTTCGGACAGGGTGGCGGTTATGTACCTTGGCAGCGTGATGGAGCTTGCCCCCAAGGAAGAACTGTACGCCGGCCCCCTGCATCCCTATACGCAGGCCCTGCTGTCCGCAGTGCCGATCGCCGATCCCAACGCGCGCCGCGAAAGGATCATCCTGCAAGGCGATATCCCAAGCAACATCAACCTGCCGCAAGGCTGTCCCTTTGCCGCCAGATGCGATCGGTGCCGCCCGGAATGCACCAAAGCAGCTCCCGAATACAAAGAGATAAGCCCCGGCCACTTTATTGCCTGCCATCTTTACTGACCGACCAGGGAATTCAGAGAGGAAAGAAACATGAAGTACAATATTTTTGCGGGCGGCATCCACATTGAATCGTCCACCTACACCCCTTACCGCTCGGGAGAAAAGGATTTTTCCGTCACCGCAGGCGACGCGCTGTTAAAGCGTTATCCCTGGCTGGAAAAATATCAGGACAGGGTGAACCTCATCCCCATCAGGCACGCGAGGGCCCTGCCCGGCGGCATCGTCCAGCGCGGCTTTTACGACCAGTTCCTCAAAGACTTTATGGCAGAGCTTGACGCCGCCCTGAAGCAATACAGGCTCGACGGCTTTTTCCTGGATATCCACGGCGCGATGAGCCTGGAGGGCTCGCTGGACGCGGAGGGCGATTTCCTCCGCGCCCTAAGGGACAGGATCGGCCCGGACGTGCCCGTCTGCGGTTCGATGGACCTGCACGGCAACGTTTCCCAAACCCTGTTTGATTTAAGCACCGTGCTGACCTGCTACCGCACGGCGCCGCATATCGACGCATTTGAAACCCGTGAGCGGAATATGGCCAATCTCCTTGCCGTGCTGGACGCGCGCAGGGAAGGCAGGAAAATCACCAAAGCAAAGGTATCCATCCCCATCCTGCTGCCCGGCGAGCAGACCTCAACCGAGGTGGAGCCCGGCAAAAGCCTCTACGCGCGGATCCCTGAGCTTTTGCAGAACAAAGGCGTGCTGGACGCGTCCATCTGGATGGGTTTCCCCTGGGCGGATCAGCCGCGCAGCCACGCGGTCGTTTGCGCGTACGGTTTTGAGGAGGAACCGACCGTTGCCTGCGCGAAGGAGCTGGCCAACACATTCTGGCACGATAAGGACGCTTTTGACTTCGTCGGCCCTGTCGCCCCCCTGAAAGAGGGCCTGCAAAAAGCGCTCCGGGCCGAAGAAAAGCCCTATTTCCTCTCCGACACCGGCGATAACCCGGGCGCGGGCGGCGACGACGATACCGTTGTTGTTTTGCGGGAGCTGCTGAGCACCGGCGCGCACAAAAACAAAAAGATCGCCCTCGTTTCCATCAAGGACGAAGAAACTGTCCGGGCGCTTACGTCAACCGAAATCGGCGGCTACGCCGATGTGCGCCTCGGCGGGAAAATCAATCCGGCCCTGGGCGGCCCCGTCAGCGCTTCGATGCAGCTTGTCAACCGCTATGTGGATCCGATGGCCGGGGAGAGCCTGGTTCTTAAAAAAGACGGCCTCAGCCTGGTGGTCACCTCCAACCGCTACCAGTTCGCAACGCTCAAGGGCTTCCAAAATGCGGGGCTGGGCGCATATGAAGATTATGATATCGTCATCGTCAAGATCGGCTATCTTGAGCCCGACTTAAGCAGGGCCGCCAAAGGCTGGACCATGCTGCTGACCCCCGGCTCCGTCAATCAGGACTTGAGGAGCCTGGGCGCCGGGAACCGCACGCATCCCCTGTATCCCTTTGACGATGGCTTTACACCGAATCTGGAGCCCTGCGTCCGGAAAGAATAAGCTTTTGCGGGGCGGGCGGCGGTTCAGCCATGCATGGGCGGGGGATAACCAAGGCGCTTCCCGGATACGGGTTGCGGCAGAAGCCGTTGATAAAGGTGAAGGCGCCCTTACCGCCTGATGCGCGCTTCGGCCCTCTTTTTCAGCATGGCTTCGCCTTCCGTTTCGCCGGGATAGGGGCTGCGCTTTAATCTATCGTTGAGCTTCTTTTCTTCTTTTTCGATGTGTTCGGGCGCAAAGGCCAGTGCGCAGGCATAGCGCGTGCGCTGTACCTGCGGAAGCGTCGCCGTCTTTTTGCTGAACGCCTGAAAGGGCTTGTCCATGATGGCGCGCGCCGCCGCGGCATCTGCGGGCGCCGCGGTCAGATGCAGATAGGCAAGATCGTTCTGAATGAAAAAATGCAGAAGGGGCGATACGCTTTTGGCGCGGACGGCCAGCGCGCTCTGCTCTTTGAGCGCTTCGTCAAACTTTTCCATATCCATCAGCCGCTGGGTGCGCAGATAGACGGCGTGCAGCGTCAGGGCGTCTGAACAATCTGTTTCTTCAAACCACGCTTCCGGCATATCGCGAAGCCTTGCGCCCTCGGCCAGCATGCGGTTGCTCGTCAATTGCACCCAGAGGGCAAAGCGGGACTTTTCGCTTGCGCGCAGGGCGCGGGCGTTGGCCCCGTCGTTGTTGACGGCGCCGCGCATGGGGATGCCGTTGAGCAGGGCGAACAAAAGGCCGATCACGCCGAATACGGCGGCATATACGGCGACCATGCCGTTTGCCCATACGATGACGGGCACGGCGGCCAGCGAAGACAGCACGTTCATGAGGACGCCGCCATAGTTATACAGCTGCGCCCGGTCATGGGGAGCGTAGGGAACGGGCGGGGCCATCAGGCACTGGCCGCCCGTACCGGGCAGCTTGTGGCGGCACAGCCGCATCCTGCCGTTTGCGCGCAGGAGCATCAGGCTGCCCACGCGGAAGGACACGAAGCGGTAGCCCGTCATCAGGCCGAACACCAAATGCCCCGCTTCGTGCAGGACGATCTGCGTGAAAGCGCCCAGAAAAAAGCTCAAATAAAAATGGATAAGGCTATATCTGTCCGCCAGCCCTTTTTGATGGGCGACCAGCATGGCGGCGACGCCGATCACGATGCCCGCGGCCATGCCCCGCAAAACGCTCAGCGCAAACAGGACGGGCTTGGGGAGTTTCCGTTTTCTTTTCATCATGGCTGTCAGATGCGGTCAAGCGGAAGGCCCTGCCCGCACAGCGGGCAGGCGTTTTCGCGCCAGCTATGCACGTCCAGCGTAATCAGCGCGTGCATCGGCGCGTCAAAGCGCAATTTGCCGCCCGATTTGTCGGCGATGCAGCCGATGCCCACCGTTTCGCCGCCCAGCGCGCGCACGATTTCCATCATTTCGCGCACGCTGGAGCCGGTGGTCACTTCGTCTTCGATGAGCAGAATGCGCGCGCCCTTCTCAATGGCAAAGCCGCGGCGCAGCGTCATGGCCCCGTCCCTGCGCTCGCAGTAGATGTGCTTTACGTGAAGGGCGCGGCTCACTTCGTAGCCCGCCAGCAGGCCGCCGATGGCGGCGCTCATCACTGCCTGCGCGCCGTAATCGGCGCATTGGGCGGCAAGCTCCCGGCAATAGGCTTCGGCGGTATCGGGCTGTTCAAACAGCCTTGCGCACTGCACATACCAGTCGGCATGGCGGCCGCTGGAGCGCAGAAAGTGCCCGGCGCGCACGACGCCCAAATCGGCAAAGCGCCGCAAATTTTCCCGCGCGTTCATGGCCGGCTCTCCTCGCACGACAGGCGCTGATCGTCCCACGGACGCCAGACGCCGGTCTGAAAAATATCGTTCAGCGTGAAATACCGGGGGTGTTCGCGCCAGCCCGACAGCGTGGGGTAGTGCGAAAACTCGAACGTGCACAGAGGCAGGCGGGTGCGCAGCTTTTCGCGCAGCTCGGGCGTGGTGGTATCCTGGTTGCGGTAGCGGAAGGAATACATCCACAGCCTTTCAAGCTGGGGCAGTTCGTACACCGGGCTTATATCCTCGATGCGGTTAAAGCAGATGTTGAGATCCAGCAGGTGCTTGCAGTTTTTAAGCGGGCTGATGTCCTTGATCTGGTTGGTGAACATTTCCAGATATTCCAGATATTGAAGGCTGCCAACGGGGGTTATGTCCTCAATGCGGTTGAGCGCGATGATGAGGATGCGGATTTCGGGCAGGTCGTACAGCCAATCCACGTTGTCCACCGCGTTGTGGCCGATGTCCAGCGCGCGCAGGTGGCGGCACATGCGCAGGGCGGACAGCTGCTGCGCGTTATGGCGCACAGAGCGCTTGTTGTGCAGCGTGGAAAAAGCGGTGGCGTCGGTGCGCACCACATGCTCGGCAATGCGCACGGTGAAGCCGAAATCGATCCCGCGGTAGGCGCTGAACAGCTCCAGCTGCTGCTCGGTGGTCAGTTTGGCCTCGTACAGGTCGATCTTTTGAAGCGTGGGATGCGCCTTGACCAAATGGTGGATGGCGGCGGGATCGACCGCTTCCACGTTGGCAAAGACGGCAATTTTGTCGTTTTCCTTGACCGTTACGCCATACAGCGTATCGCGGAAGGACAGGGTGAGGTCGGGAAATTCTTCGCGCAGCTTTTCGCGCCGCTCAGGCGAAAAAAAGCCGTTTTCGACGGCGACGGCCCTGTTGCCGGCGGCCCGCTGCTGCGCAAGCAAGGCCACGGTTTCGGCTTCCGGCATATCGGGCGCGCAGGATACCACCGTTTCGGCGGCCAGCGCGGGCAGGGCGGACAACAAGAGCAGCAGGGCGAGAAGAATCATTTTTTTCATGGTAAAGTCCTTTCTGGCGAAATATTGCCGCGGATGGCGCGCATGACGGTGAGGAGAATGACGACGCCGGTCGCCGCCATGGCGGCGCGCAGGATCAGGGCGGGCCAGGGCAGGCGATCGAGCCCGAATTCAAAGGCGATGTACAGCATCACGCAGCCAAGATAGATCAGGATGCGTTTCAGCTGGCTTTTCTGCCCGCGGCCCGTCAGGATCAGCAGGGCGAACAGCACCACGGCGGCGATCAGCTGCGATACGCGCACAAAGCCGTAGCGCAGCGATTCGGCGCGCAGGCTTTCCCAGAACATCTGCCCCGCGTGGTAGCAGCAAAGGGCGGCCGCAAAGCGGCGCTGCTTTTGCTTTTTGACATAGAAAAGGCTGAACAGCGCCCATGCCGCTTCGAAAAGAAACACCGACAGCTGCCAGGAGCCGAAGCCGTCGGGCAGGCTGAGCGGCACCCATTGGAGGAAAGCGGCCTCGACATATTTCCCGGTGCCGAAGGGCACAAAGATTTCGGCCAGCCGGGCCAGCAGCACCATCGTTAGCATCGGCAGGGCGGCGGCATCGGCAAGGCCCTGTATGCGAAACAGCTTTTGCGTAAACCAAAGGGCGAACACCACCCCCAGCACCGCGCCGGCGAAGCCGAACTCGCGCACGTCTTCGGGGCGGAAGAACATTTCGGCAATCAGCGGCAGGTCGCCGATCTCCACCAACAGATACAGGAGGCGCGCCAAAAAGCCCCCCGCAAGGAGGGCGATCACAAGGGCCGAGGGCGCGCAGGCGGCGGGCAGCTTTTTCCTCTGCGCGCTGACGATGAACCAGAGGCCGCACGCAAGAAAGGCAGCGGCCAGCGCCGCCATATAGAAATCGGGATGCGGGACGGCAAAGAAGCTTACGGATGCATGTTCCATTATAACCCCTCCGTGGAGGCAAAATAGATGATATCGTTGATCTCTCTGGTATCGCGGAAGCCCACGGCGTTGATGCGGCTGTTATTCACGATCAGGTTGGCCGAGTTGCCGCCGTCCAGATTGTAGCAGTTGAGGACGGGGTACTGGCTGACAAAATCCTGAAACTCTTTGAGCGTCATGCCGCGCGAACCGTCCGACCGGGCTTCGGTGACGAACAGGTAATAGGTCAGATGCCCCGCCTGCCCGATGGCGACCCGCTGCCGAAGCTTGGTGGAGCCGTTGTTGTATTCGCCGAGGTTGGTGCCCTTTTGGCCGTTGATGATGAGCCCCGGGCCGAAATTGAAGGAGTTGACGATCTTCATATCCCGGTAGGGCGCGATCTTCTGTTCTTCGCTGTATTCGACGATGTGGAAATCGCCCTTGTCGTCGATCAGCAGGATATCGCGCCGGGGGTCGGGGCGGTCGCGGAACAGCTCCCCCTGCCGGATCATGTACCCGCCGCCGATAAAGCTGTAATAATCGCCGTTGACGGCGATGACGGCGCGCATGCGCTCGGCGATCTTTTCACCCGGCGCGGTGCGGCGGTATTTCCAGGACTGCGCGGATGTTTCGGTGCGCAGCTGGGAGGGGTCGCCGATGCTGATCCTGGCGACAAAGCAGGTGCTTTCGTAGGCCCTGGTTTTTTCGACGCTGACCCGGATGCTGCTGTCCTCATACGTCCACTGGCCCTGGAAGTTTTCTTTGATGGGCGCAGCACCGGGGCTTCGGTCGATGGGAAGCTGCCGGGCTGTAAGCCCCGGCACCGCCGTGGGCGTCGGCATGGGGGTGGGCGTGGCCGTGGGCTCGGGCGTCGGCTCCTCCGCAGGTTCGGGGGCGGCCGTCGTTTCCGCCGCGGCGGAGGGGTCGGGCGCGGAAGAAGGCTCCGCCGACGGGGCGGGCGACAGCGCCGCCGTCGGGGACGCGGAAACCGCCGCATCGGCCTCCTTTGCGGCGGCGCCCTCGTTGGCGGCCAGAGCAAGGCCCACCACGCAGCACAGCATCAGCGAAAACAGTACGGTCAGCAGCTTGCGCATCCAAAAACCTCCGGCGGGAAACCCCGAATATTCACGTATGAATGATACCATGCCGCCATGCGAAAAGGCAAGCGCGGCAAGGTGGCGCGGGGCATTTGTTACACGATGCCGATGAGAACAAAAGGGAAGCGCCGGTGAAAGCGCTATACCAGCGTCGCAAAATAATCGTCCGGCGTTTCGGCGCGGCGGATCAGGCGGTAATCATTGTTTTCGGTATACAGCACCTCCGCCGAGCGCAGGCGGCCGTTGTACTGGTAGCCCATCGAGAAAGCGTGCGCGCCCGCGTCGTGTATCACCATTACATCGCCGATCTCCACCCGGGGCAGCAGCCTGTCGACGGCAAACTTGTCGTTGTTTTCACACAGCGCGCCCGTCACGTCGTACAGCGTGTCGCAGGGGGCGTTACGCCTGCCGCACACGGTGATGTGGTGGTACGCGCCGTACATGGCGGGGCGCAGCAGGTTGGCCGCGCAGGCGTCCACGCCCAGATAGGTTTTATGGATGTTTTTGATATGCGTGGCGCGGGTGACAAGGTAGCCGTGCGGGCCGGTGACGTAGCGCCCCAGCTCGGTAAAAATGGCGATATCGTTTCTATTGGGAAAGGCGCTTTCATAGGCGGAACGCACGCCCGCTGAAACGGCCCCGATATCCACCGCCTTTTCGCCCGGGCGGTAGGGGATGCCGACGCCGCCCGACAGGTTGATGAATCGGAGCGTTAAACCGGTCTTGGCTTCCATTTCGCCCGCGGTTTTGAACAGCAGCGCGGCAAGGCGCGGGTAGTACTCGCCGTCCCGCGAGTTGCTGGATAAAAGGGCGTGCAGGCCAAAGCCCGTGACGCCGAGGGACTTGAGCTTTTTCAGCCCCTCGCAGAGCTGCGCGTGGGTGAAGCCGAATTTGGCGTCGCTGGGCACGCCCATGATGTCGTTTGCCCCGCCGAATATGCCGCCGGGGTTATAGCGCAGGCACACCGCCGGCGGGATGCCGCCGTGCCGGGCCAATGTGTCGATGTCGCTGATATCGTCCAGATTGATGGCGGCGCCCATGGCGCGGGCCATGTCAAACTCGTGCGGGGGCATGGCGTTGGCGCTGAACATGATCTGTTCGCCCGACGCGCCGCATCTTTGGGCCAGCAGCAGCTCGCACTCGGAGGAGCAGTCGAGGCCGAAGCCCTCCTGAAGCATCAGGTCAAGGATATGCGGGTTGGGCAGCGCCTTGACCGCGTAGTATTCCCTGAACCCGCTGTTCCACGAAAAGGCGCTTTTGAGCGCGCGCAAGGTATCCCGGATGCCGCGCGCATCGTATAGATAAAAGGGTGTGGGAAAGCGGCGCGCCGCCTCCTCAAACACCGTATCGGGCAATGAAAAGTTCGGCATATCGTCCTCCTTGAGGGTGTGCTACCGCCATTATATCGGGCGGGTATGGCGGTG
Source organism: uncultured Oscillospiraceae bacterium (assembly GCA_964522425.1). Taxonomy (GTDB): domain Bacteria; phylum Bacillota; class Clostridia; order Christensenellales; family Aristaeellaceae; genus DTU024. Next base: position 14,897 of record CAZFUT010000006.1, on the reverse strand, counting down.
GCAAGGATATCCTAACTGAAAATACCGGGGAAATACAGGCGGTCATGGAAGTACAGGCCGGAATTAGCTACCCTGCCCGCAAACGAAGGGAGGGGATACGATGCTGATGCCGTATTTTGAGGGCAGGCCGATGAAGCAGGTGCGGGAGGCGGTGGAGCGCTTTCAGGAGGAAAAACCGAGGCTGCACAAGCTGGGGCGGTACTTTGAGGGCAGGCACGATATTCTGTCGCGCTCCAGGCGGCCGGGGCTGCCCAACGCGCGATTGCCGCATGGGTTTCCCAAATACATCGCGGAGCTGTCCGCGGGCTATATGCTGGCCGAGCCCGTGCAGTATCGGTGGAGGGGGGAGGAAAAAGCCATGCGCGCCTTTCTGTCCCTCTGCCGCCGGGCGGCGGACGACGCGCTGGATATGGAACTCGCGCTCAACCAATCGGTGTACGGGCGCAGCGTGAGCCTTTTGTACGGGGGACAGGACAGGCGGCTGACCTCGCTTGACCCGCGCAGCGCCTTTGTGGTCTACGACGACACGGTGGAAAGAAAGCCGCTGATGGGCGTCCTGATGGGGCAGGCGGAAACCTATGTCTATACCGGCACGGAGGAAATGATCTTCGCGGGCGGCAGGCGCAAAGACTGGGAACGGCCCGATACGGTGCGGCCGCACGGCTTCCCGGGCGTGCCCATGGTGGAGTACCTGAACAACGCGCAGGCGCAGGGTGATTTTGAGGATGTGCTGCCCTTGGTGGACGCTTACGACCTGCTGGCTTCCGACCGCGTGAACGACAGGGGGCAGTTTGCCGACGCCATGCTGGTGCTGACGGGCGTGATGGGGCTGGGCACGGCTTCCGCGCCCGACGACCCGCTGGCCGCCGCCCAGCTGCTTCGGCAGGAGCGCACGCTGTCCCTGCCCGACGCCGCCAGCAAGGCGGAATGGCTGGTGAAAAACCCGGTGGAAAAGGATATCGACGTGCTGCGCACGGCGCTGGCCAACGACATCCATAAGTTTTCCATGACGCCCGATTTGGACGACGACCGCTTTGCGGGCAACCTGTCGGGCGTCGCCATCCGCTACAAGCTGTTCTGCCTCGACCGCAAAACGCGCATCAAGGAGCGCTGGTTTGTGAAGGGCCTGCGCGCGCGGGCGCGCCTTCTGTGCGGCGTGCTGAGGGACAGCGGCCAGCCCTTCCCCGACCCGGAGGAAATGGACATCGTGATCCCGCGCCAGCGGGTGGAGGAACAGCACTGAAAAAACGATCGCCGTTGACGGCAGATGAATATGCTATCGTAGGCGAAGAAAAGGGGCGATGGCTATGGCCCAATCCATCCCCGGCGGCGCGGTCATCTCGCCGCCGGAAGCGGCGGATGGGCCGTTTGTCATGCAGGGGCAGGGCCGCCGCGGGCGCGCCGTGATGCTGCGCCCCGTATTCACCGTCCGGCCGCCCGAGGTGCTCTGTTTCATGCAGGATTCTTCGAGCCTTTTGCGCGACACCTTAAAGCGCAGCCGTCCCGCCAACTGCCTGGCGGACGAGGAAAGGTGGAATGCTTCCTTCGTTTGCGTCTTTTGGGAACCGTGCAGCCGCATACCGGCGCCAAGGCAAAGCGGCGGGCAGCTACTCTGATACCGGGATATTGCTGACGCTGTTGCCGTATGAGATTGTAGGAATATATAAGGATTCCCGATTGGGCAAGGCGTTTTTGCTGAGAATGCGTTCCATCAGCATACGGCCGCATCGGTCGCCCAGCGCCCATGTATCGGGAAAGGCACAGGTAGGCTGAATATACAGAATATCCGAAAGCAAAACGTCGCACGGCGACACAAAGGACACGTCTTCCGGCACCCTGATGTTATGTTCCCTGAAATAGCGGAGCGCCCCAATGGTGGTATTGCTGTGCGTAATGATGAGCGCGGTGGGACGCGGCGACAGGTGCATCAGCGCATCACAGCTTTGATATCCGAACTCCGGGCTCAGAGGGCCTTCCCTGAAATAGGGATTATCGGCATCCATATGCTGCCCGATTTTTTGAAGCGCATTTTGGATATTCACCAGACGGTCACTGTGCGAGCTTAAATAGGAAGGCCCACATATCAGGCCGATCCGGCGATGTCCGCGCTGGATCAGGTGCCGGCACAAATCATAGGAAACATTTCCAAAGTCGGCATCCAGGAAGTCTCCCCTGAAATCGGCGTTTGGAATTCGGCGATGAAGCAGCACAGTGGGCGTCTGCTGGCTCATTTTTGTGATACAGTCATTATTAAAGCCGGTCGTATTGATAATGAAACCATCCACCTGCCGCTCGATCATAAGGCGCAGGTAGCCCTCCTCCGTTTCCTGATCGGCTGCCGTATTACAGTAGAACAGATTGTATCTTTTTTTTCTGATAACGTTTTCAACGGCTTTCGTGATCTGCCCGAAGTATTCATTGTTGCCATCTGAAATAAGCATCGCAATGGTAAGGGTCGCATCTTTTTTTAATCCCCTTGCAACCAAATTAGGATGATAGTTATATTTTCTGATCGTTTCCTCAACGCGTATGCGCTTGTCATCCGAAACAACGGCGCTTTGGTTGATCACGCGGGAAACTGTTGCCAACGAAACCCCGGCTTCTGCGGCGATGTCCCGAATGGTCATTCCTTTTTTCATAACCGATTCAACCCTCTTGAAATCATTGAAATTGCGGCAGTACGAGATGCATACAAGGATATACTGTTTTTATCTGTATGGCAACATATTTTCTGAAACGACTGAAAATATATTGTAAAAAAACCCGACGGTCCCCTTGCAATTTGAAAAAAACTGTTATAAAATGCCAATAAATGGTTTGTATACGTTTTCAAACCGAAAAAATTATATTGTGAGGGGTGAAACACATGAAAAGAATTCTCGCAACCATTCTGACTGTCTCCATGATCCTGACCATGCTGATCGGTTTCTCCGCAGCGGCTGAAACCGCTGCCGAGGCAAAGCCCATCAAGATCGGTCTTGCCACCGTTCTGACAGGAGAACGTGCATTGGAGGGAGAATACGCGTCAAACGCCGCCGCCATCATCACTCAGGAGATCAACGACGCGGGTGGGGTGCTGGGCCGTCCCATCCAGATCGTGATAGAAGACGGCCTTGGCACCGATGTCGGCGCCGTCAACGCCTACCGCAAATTAGCTGACGACCCGGACATTGTGGCGATCATCGGCAGCGACAACTCCAACGACAACATCGCCATTTCAGGCGAAGCCCTCAAGGCCAAGATTGTGACGACCGCCCAAGGCTCCAGCCCCAAGCTTCAGAAAATATGCAACGAGGAAAACCCCTGGCTGTTCCAGCTTCGCGCAGTGGAAGGGACCATGATCGACGCTTTGATCGGCTTTGCGGTCGAGCAAAAGGGGTATTCCCGCTTTGCGATCATCCATGACACGGAGACCAATTCCTCCGACCAGACCAAGCTGTTCACCGAAGCACTCCAGCGCCGCGGCATAGAGCCGCTGGTCGTCGTTCCTTTTACAACGGGCACCAAGGATTTTACATCACATATCGCAAAGATACAGCAGAGCGAGCCGGAAGCCATTATCGGCGCGTGTCTGTTTAATGAAGCGGCCATCATTGCCGAGCAGATCCGCGCATTCGGTATGGAGGATATGCCCATATTCGGCTCCAACGCATGGGCTGACCCTGTTACGCTGCAGTTGGGCGGCGCGGCGCTCAACGGGGTGTACAGCGCGGCCGCATGGGTACCTAACACCACCAATCCCAGAGGCGCCGCCTTCTCAAAAAAATATGAAGAGATGTACGGGCAGGTGTGCGCAAAGGCAGCCGCGCAGATCTATGACCATGTCAGCGTGATTGCAGCCGCCATCGAAAAAGCAGGGACTGCCGAGCGTGAAGCCGTGCGCGACGCCATGAATACCATTGACGCGTTCCAGGGCGCCATTACAACGTACGATTGCAGGACCAACGGGGACTGCGGCCGCGGCGGCCTTGTGGTGCAGATCGTCAACGAAACGCCTACCGTCATGCAGGAGATCTATTCCGAAAAGAAACTGTAAGGGATAAAGCATTTGTTCGTTTACAAAAGGACTGCGATTCGGGGCGGAATACGCTTCCGTCCCGGACCGCAGCAGGGCGGAGGGCCACATGGGGTTCAATATTCAATTGCTGATGTCGGGGCTGTCAACGGGCGTCGTGTATGGCATGATCGCCATGGGGATGGTGCTGATTTTTCGCGCCGTCGGTGTGATGAATTTTGCGCAGGGCGAGTTTTTGATGCTTGGCGGCTATCTGTGTTACACATTCAATGTGACGTTAAAGATGAACATCATTGCTTCCTTGATACTGTCCAGCCTCTGCACCGGCGTGGCAGGCATCTTGTTTATGAGATCGGCCTATTGGCCGCTAAGGCGGGCGCAGGTGCGCGCCATCATCGTCAGCGCCATGGGGGCGTCTATGGTTTTCAGGGAAGGCGCAAGGCTTATCTGGGGATCGATCCCCCTGAAGGTCGACAAAGTGATCGCCAAACCGGTCAGGCTGTTTGAAGGCGGTATCGTGCAGGGACAATACCTTGCCATCGTCATCGTTTCATCGGTCATGATGCTGCTTGTTTATCTGCTGCTTGAAAAGACCTTCATCGGGCATATCATGCAGGCGACAGCCCAGGATCAGTATATGGCATCCATGGTGGGCGTTCCCGTGATCTTTTCGATCGCCATGACCTTTGCGCTGAGCGCGACGATCACCGCCATCGGCGGCGGCATGCTGGCGCCCATTTTCTTTTTGAACAATACCATGGGCGCAACAGCCGGAGCCAAAGCCTTTGCCGCTATCGTCATCGGAGGCTTCGGCAGTGTGCCGGGCGCCATTGTCGGCGGTCTGATCGTGGGCCTGATCGAGTCTTTCGGCGGAGCTTATATCAGCACGACGTATCAGCTTGTCCTGATCTATATCGGCCTGATCCTGGTGCTGATGGTCCGTCCGCAAGGCCTGTTCAGCACCAAGATACATGAAAAAGCGTGAGGATAAGAACGTAATGAACACAAGCGCAAGAAAAGCCGGCAATCCTCTCTTCAAGCGTTGCTTGCCGGCGATGCTTTTGGCGATTTGCCTGTGCACACCGCTGGTTACCAGCAATTACATGCTTCGCGTGTTGAATGTGGCGCTCATCACCTACCTGTGCGTGCTAAGCGTTTATGTCCTGTTGGGGATGTGCGGGCAAAATTCTTTTGCACAGGCAGGATTATGGGGCGTCGGAGCGTACGCTGCGGCCAACTGTCTGATGAAACTGCATATACCGGCCCTGACGACCATCCTTCTTTCAACTGTCGGAACGGCTTTGTTCGCCTTTGTGCTGGGGTTTGCCTTTTTCAGGCTGAGAGAATACTATTTCACCTTTGCGTCCGTGGGCCTTATGGCCATATTGAACGGCCTGTTTATGAATTGGGAACCCGTTACCGGCGGAGCGTTGGGCATCCAGAATATCCCCGGCTTTTCAGTCGGCAGCCTTCATCTTCGGTCGGAATCCTCCTATTTCTACCTGATATTGCTCTTCAGCGTGTTGGCGTTCCTTGCCGTGCAGGCGATCTACCGTTCCGCACTCGGCCGCTCCTTCATGGCGATCAGGGACAACGAAATAGCCGCCAACTGCATGGGCGTCAACAGCCTGCTGACCAAAAGCATCGCGTTCGGCATTTCGGGCGCGCTCTGCGGACTGGCCGGGGCACTGTACGCTTTTCTTGCAGGCTATCTGAGCTATCAGACGTTCACATATCAGCAATCCACGATGTATCTGGTCATGATCATGCTGGGCGGCACGTCTTCGCCCAACGGCTCCCTGATTGGGACGCTGATCATATCCCTGCTGCAAGAATGGGTGCGCCCGTTGGCAAACTATATGCAGTTGATCTATGGGGCGGGCATCATGGCGCTGATGATCATCCAGCCGGAAGGCATAACGGGAGGAGGCAGATCATTCTATGAATGGGTCGGAAAGAAAAAAAGAACCCATACTCACGCTGTCTGATGTGGTCAAACGTTTTGGCGGCGTTACAGCGGCGGATCATGTTTGTCTCGAGCTGTATCCGGGTGAGGTGTTCGGATTGATCGGGCCCAACGGCTCAGGCAAAACGACCCTCCTCAATCTGATCACAGGCATATATCAGACTGACGCGGGCTCGATCCGGCTGGAAGGGCGCGACATCACCCGGCTTGCGTCGCACACCCGCGCAAGGCGGGGCATCGTACGGAGCTTTCAGCACCCGCGTCTGCTTGGACGGTGTGATGTCCTGACCAATATGCGAATCGGCCTGGATCTGGCCGGCAAACGCGGGCTTCATTCCTCCGAAAAAGCGGAAGCTGATCTGAATGAGCTGCTTGCGGCAGCAGGCTTGTCTGATATCGATCTGACTTCGGGTGTGGACAAGCTGTCCTACGGCCAGCAGAAAATGCTGGAGATCGTCAGAGCGATGCTCAGCTGTCCCAAAGTGCTGTTGTTGGATGAGCCCGCCGCCGGCCTGAACAGAGCCGAAATGGGCTACATCCGCTCGTTGATCGGCATTGCCACCCGGCAAAACGTTGCCGTGCTGCTGATCGAACACGCTATGGATCTGGTCATGACGGTATGCGATCGGATCACCGTACTCAATTTCGGCCATCAGATCACAACGGGCACGCCCGCGCAGGTACAAAATCATCAAGGCGTCATTGAAGCATATCTGGGGGGAGGGAAACAGGCGACATGCTGAAGATAGAAAACCTCTCGGCTTTCTATGGCCATATCGAGGCGCTTCACAACGTTTCCCTGCAGATCGGCGACCGGGAGATCGTCGCGCTCGTAGGAAGCAACGGCGCAGGCAAAACGACCCTGCTCAACGCTGTTTCCGGCCACGTCGAAGCAAAGGGAAGCATCGTCTACAACGGCGACGAGATCAGAGGAAAAAAGCCTCATACCATTGCGCACAAAGGGTTGTTGCAGGTACCGGAGGGACGCCATGTTTTTCCGGGGCTCACCGTGGAAGAAAACCTGTCCGTAGGGACGGTTGCATGGAAGGGGATACGCCTCCGAACCGGCAGCATTCAGGATGATTTCGCCTTCGTTTACGAATGCTTTCCAAGGCTTAAGGAGCGCCGCACCCAACTGGCGTGGAGCCTGTCGGGCGGCGAACAGCAAATGCTGGTGATCGGGCGGGCGCTGATGGGGCATCCCAAACTCCTCATGATGGACGAACCGTCCATGGGATTGGCGCCCCTGATCATAGAGGAAGTGTTTGAACGGATCGTCAGTATCAACCAAAGCGGTATTCCCGTGCTGCTGGTAGAGCAAAATGCAAAGCTTGCGCTCAGCGTTTCGCACAGGGCCTACGTTATCGAAAGGGGCGAGATCATCCGCTCAGGAGAATCCAAAGCCCTGCTTGATGATGATCGGGTAAAAGAAGCGTATCTCGGCAAAGCACAACACGTTTAAGTATAAACCATAAGGAGGCTATATTATGAAAATCTCTGTGGGTTCTGATCACGCGGGCTACAATCTGAAGCAGGCTATGATCCCGCTGCTGGAAAAAGCGGGCTATGCCGTGGTTGATCACGGCTGTTACAGCACGGACGATCAGCCATATTTTCCTGATGTCGCAAAAGCCGTATGTCAGCCCATCGTAGACGGTGAAGCCGAAAGGGGCATCATGTTCTGCGGCACCGGCGTAGGCGCTTCCATCGCATGCAACAAGATCCGCGGCATCCGCGCCAGCGTCATTCATGATTGGCACTGCGCGCATCAGGCGGTAGAGCACGATCATGTGCAGGTCATGTGCATTGGAGGAAAGATCGTCGGCACATGGCTTGCATGGGATCTGATCAAGGCTTTTTTGGGCGCGAAGGGCGATGAGACCGAGTGGGCTATGGTTGTTCAGCAGAAGCTGCGCGCGCTCGAAGAAGACAACGCTCCGCAGGGCTGACCCGTTGTTAATACGTTCCTTGATACCGGCCTGAGGCCGTGCCTTTTTACGCTTGACGCTCTCCGCCCGCGTTTCTATAATAGACAGAAGAAAAACGACCCCGACAGAGAAATCAAAAGGAGGGGACTTCCCATGCTTCCCATCCGGGTAATCGGCAGCCTGAACATCGACCTTACCATCCGTTTGCCGCGCTTTCACCAGCCGGGCGAAACCATCACCGGCGAGAGCTTTCGCCGCTACCCCGGCGGCAAAGGGGGCAATCAGGCCGTGGCGGCGGCGCGTTTGAACGCCGACGTGCGTTTCGTGGGCATGGTGGGCGACGACGACAACGGCGCGTACTACCTGCGCGTGCTGAGAGAGGAGGGCGTCAACACCGACTTTGTGGGCGTGTCGGAGGATGCTTCCACCGGCATCGCGCTGATCGAGGTGGATCCAAAGGGCGAAAACCGCATCGCCATCGTACCCGGCGCCAACGCCATGTTGGACGACGAATGGGTGGCAACGCACCCCGCGGAGGGCGGCAGGTGCCTGACCATGCTGCAGCTGGAAATCCCGCTGTACACCTGCACCGAGGCCGCGCGCCGCGCGCACGAGCGCGGGGATATCGTGATGCTCGATCCCGCCCCCGCCATCCCCTTAAAGGACAGCTTTTTGCAGAACATCGACTACATCACCCCCAACGAGGGGGAATTGAGCAGGCTGACGGGCATGGACATCCGCACGCTGGCCGGTGCGGAAACAGCCGCGCGGTCGCTGCTTGAGCGGGGCGTTAAAGCCGTGGTGGCCAAACTGGGCGGCAGCGGCTGCCTGTATGTGGATCAGGAAAAAGCCCTGCACATGCCGGGCTTTAAGGTGAATGTCAAGGATACCACCGCCGCGGGCGACAGCTTTAACGCGGGGCTTGCCTATGCTTTCGCCCACGATTACCCGTTGGAAGAAGCGCTGCGCTTCGCCAACGCCGTGGGCGCCTGCTCCACCACCGGCGAAGGCGCGCAGGGCGCGATGCCCACCCTCGAGGAGGTCGAGCGCCTGATGAAGGAACAGCCCTGACGCCGGGGAAACCCGGCTGATGCCGCAGCCGGGCAGGGACAGCACGGCAGCTTATCCCCGGCTGCACGGCGCGCCTCAATTTGCGGAGGAAGGATATGGAAAAACAGGCGCTGCTCAGCCAATGGCTGCATGAGCAGGAAATCGCCCACATCAAAGGATGGGATTTTTCTCATATTCACGGCAGATATCGGGAGGAAGGCGATCTGCCGTGGGATTTCGGGAAAATCATCAAGTCGTATCTGAAGGATGCCGATCGTTTGCTGGACATGGAAACAGGCGGCGGAGAGTTCCTGCTATCCTTTGGCCACGATCCTGCAAATACCGCGGCCATCGAAGGCTATGAACCCAACATCAGGCTGTGCGAGGAAAGGCTGCTCCCCTTGGGCATAGATTTTAAAGCGGCTGACGGCGGAGACAGCCTTCCCTTTGAGGACCATTCCTTTGACCTGATCACCAACAGGCACGGGGAATACAATATCAACGAGCTTAAAAGGGTGCTGAAAAAAGGGGGCCTGTTTCTTACGCAGCAGGTCGGCGCGGAAAACGACAGGGAGCTGGTGAAGCTTTTGATGGGCGATACCGACATTCCGTTTCCGCACGCCTATTTGGCCGTTGCCAAACGGGCATTTGAAGCGCATGGGTTTGACATCCTCGAAGAAGCGGAAGCCTTTCGGCCCATCATGTTTTATGATGTGGGCGCGCTCGTCTGGTTCGCGCGGATCATCGATTGGGAGTTTCCCCATTTTACGGTGGAAACATATCAAAACAATCTCTTTCGGGCGCAGGAAATGCTGGAAAAAGACGGCGTAATACAGGGCAGGATCCACCGCTATTATTTTGTGGCGAGGAAAAAGTAATCACTTGACAAGCGAAAACCGATAGGCTTCCTCGAGCCATCCCATCAGTTCCCCGTCGATTTCTTCCATCTTTTCCACCGGCACATGATGCGTCCACCGGCGCGGGTAGGGCTCCATGGCCTGCCTGATGCGCGGGGACGGCGTTTGCTCGGGCAAAAGAAAAGTAACCAGCAGATACCGTGCGGGCCAGCCGCTGATTTTCCGCCACGGCAGCGATACCGCCGCAAACACAAGCTTTTCGCGCAGGCTGATCTGCGTTTTGAACACCCTGGCGCTTACGCCGGGGTGTTCTTTTGTGATGCCCTCCATGATCCTGCGGTAAAGGGGCAGCATATCCGGCCAATCGTTAAAAAACAGCAGTTCTTCCTGTGTCACGGCGCGCTCCTTATCCGACCACACGACTCTTTCCAGTCGTGCATTCGGAGATTTGGATGGTTGGAAATATCCAGGGACGATATTTGATTTCCGCCGCAAAACAGGTATTCAAGCAACGGATTGCGGCTTATATCCAACTCAGTCAGCTGGTTATGGTCGCAGGCCAGCCAGCGAAGCGCTGTATTATGGCTTACATCGATCGTGCGTAAAG
>CAZFUT010000006.1:0-4374 GCA_964522425.1 uncultured Oscillospiraceae bacterium | reverse complement strand
AGCTGGTTATGATCGCAGGCCAGCCAGCGAAGCGCTGTGTTATGGCTTACATCGATCGTGCGTAAAGAATTATTGGAGCAATCCAGTGTGCGAAGCTTCAAATTATTGCGCACATCCAAGGCTTCAATATGGTTCTGCGCACATCTCAGGTCTTCCAAATACAATAAACTGCTGACATCCAATGAACAGAGGCTGTTTCCGTCGCAGAAGAGAAAGCGCAGCAGGGAATTGGAAGAAACGTCCAATGTTTTCAGATTACTCTGTGATAAATATAGCTTCTCTAATTTTGTGTTATTGCTCAGGTCAATCTCTTGAAGCTGAACCCCATTACAGAATAATTCGATCAACTCGCTATTTGAACAAACAGAGAGGCTTTCTAATGGATTGTCGTCACAGTATAGATATTGCAATTTTTGGTTTTTGCTCAGGTCGATCTCGGTCAGTTCATTTACCGTACAGGACAATCCTTCCAGATTCTCAAAATATTCTATGCCTGTCAGATCCGTAATGCCCAGCATATCCAAGTCCAATCCCTGAATCTTCTTGACATCCTCCGTGGTGATGTCACCGTCTGCTTTTCCGAGTACTTCTCTGACTGCGCGCTCAAAGCGTTTATCCTTAAAGTGAATGGCGTGGCAAGTCGGCGCATTCTCCTGCTGAGCAGCGCAGGCGCCGGTCATCCAAAGAACGACGAGCATCAACAGGATTGCGATGGATGTTTTTTGAAAGCTCATTCAAACACTTCCCTATCACGATGTCGGTTTGCAGCGCCGCGCAATGCACAAAAACCCCTCTTCTTTCTGCGCATCAGTATATCATCCCCACCGGCACATTTCCAGCCAAAATCCAACATGGGCCGCCGCGATTGTCGCGGCGGCCCATGTGCTTTGCGTATTACTTTCCAATGGTCAGGCTGACGGGCAGACGGTTCTCAAAGCTGGCGCGGATGGCGGACAGGATATCGCCGTGGCTGTCCTTGAGGCTCATGGTGGCGGCGCTGGTCACATCGGCCAGCATGGCCTTTTCTTCGCCGGTGAGGGCGTCGTACTTCTTGGCGTCGCCTTCATCCTCGGCCCCTGCCTTGAGCGGGCGGCCGTTGCGGTCGGAGGTGTATTTGGCGAACCAGTCTTCGATCTCCTCTACCGTTTTGCCGAGGAAGAGCTGCTCGTAGCGGTTGGCCTGATCGCTCCAGGTGCCGGTGCCCATTTTGTACTCGGCGCCGCGCTCGCGCTTGGTCAGCCAGGAGGCGATCTGCTCAAGATAGCCTTCGTCCGTCATTTCCATGACGCCGTCCACCTTCTCGTCGTGGTTTTCGTCATAGTTGTACGGGGTCTGGCCGGGGAAGCCGCCCAGGTGGGGCATGCTCGCGCCGTCATAGTTGGGGGTGGCCACTTCCAGCTGGTCCAGGTTCAGGAAGGCAAGCCTGCCTTCCGCGTCAAAGAGCGAAGCCGCAAACACCTGGTTGATGGAATAGACCTGCACATCCTTGTCGTCCTTGCCCGGGCCGATGCGGCCGGAGTTATGGACGCCAAAGCCAAAGGCCGCGGCGGACACGGTAAGGGGACGGCGGTTTTCATAGGCCTTGCGCAGCGCGCCGACGATGTCGCCGTGGCTGTCCTTGAGGCTCATGGTGGCGGCGCTGGTCACGTCGGCCAGCATGGCCTTTTCTTCGTCGGTGAGGGCTTCGTACTTTTTGGCGTCGCCTTCATCCTCGGCGCCCGCCTTGAGCGGGCGGCCGTTGCGGTCGGAGGTGTACTTGGCGAACCATTCTTCGACTTCTTCCACCGTCTTGCCCACAAAGAGCCGGGCGTAGCGGTCAGCCTGATCGGCCCAGGTGCCGGTGCCCATCCTGTAGCCTTCCCCGCGCTGGCGCTTGGTCATCCATTCGGCCACTTCCTGCTGGAAGCCCGCGTCGTCCACGGTCTTCACGCCGTCCACTTTTTCATCGTGGTTTTCGTCGTAGTTGTAGCCGCCCTGCCCCGGGAAGCCGCTGAAATGCGGCATGCCGTCGCCGTCATAGTTGGGGGTGGCCACTTCCATCTGGTCAAGGTACGCGTACAGGATTTTGCCGTCTTTGTCGAAGATGGCGCTCACATACACCTCGTTGAAGGAGTACACCTGCACGTCCTTGTCGTCCTTGCCGGGGCCGAGGCGCCCGGAAGGCATCATGCCAAAGCCGATGGCCGCGTCGGCGGCGGCCACTTCGGCGGGGGCTCCGGGGGCTTTTTCTTCCTTCGCTTCGGGCTGCGCTTCGCCCAGCGCGATGGCGATGGCCTTGAAGACGGCTTCGCTCGTCACGGTCGCGCCCGCGACCGCGTCCACCTTGGCGCTGCCCGTTTCCTTGATCTTGGCCAGCAGCTCTTCGATGGCCGCGCCGCCGATGCCCGCGGTCTCGTCGTCACCGACGATCTGGAGATCGGCGATCTTGTCGCCATCCATGGTCAGCGTCACGCTGACGGGGCCGCCGAAGCCTTCCGCTTCACCGGTCAGGGGTTCCGCCTGCGCGCCCAAAACAAACAGCAGGGATGCGCACAGCGCGAGGGCCAAAAGTTTTTTCATGGGGTCCTCCTCGATACATAAAATTTGGTCTACGCCGAGGCAATTGTATCATAATTCCGCAAAAATAACCATATTATCGCCCGGTTTCCGCAAAATGAGACGATATTTTCTTCATTAAAAATTTAACATAAAGTGCATAAACGATTAAAAACCGGGTATAATGGTATGCGTTCTACTATATCAATCAGGAGGTTTTTCATGGCAAAGGAAATAAACAGGCGGCAGTTTATCAAAACGGTAGCCGCCGGCGCCGCCAGCGCCGCCGCGCTGAGCGCGCTGGGCCCCATCCCTCAGGCCCTCGCGGAAGAGAAGCAGGCACAGGCGTACGCGGGTAAAAAGCAGTTCGCGGGCACAGGCATCGTGCGCATGGTCACCGACGACGTAGCCTACATCGGCGTGGACGACCGCCGCATCCGGCTGTTCGAAAACGTGTACCCCGTCCCCCGGGGCGTCAGCTACAATTCCTACCTGCTGCTGGACGAAAAGACCGTGCTGCTGGACACCGTGGACAGAACGGCCATCGGCCCCTTCCTTGAAAACCTCGAAACGGCGCTGGACGGGCGCGGCCTCGATTACATGATCGTCCAGCACATGGAGCCCGACCACGCCGCCGGCATCGGCGAAGTGATGGCGCGCTACCCCAACGTGAAGCTGTTGTGCTCGCAGCTGGCGGCGGCGCTGATCAACCAGTTCTTCGAGTTTGATCCCATGTTAAGCGGCGGCGAAGTCATCAAGGAAGGCATGACGCTGACCACCGGCCGCCACACCCTCACCTTTGTGGCCGCGCCCATGGTGCACTGGCCGGAAGTGATGCTCACCTACGACACCACCGACCGCACGCTGTTCTCCGCCGACGCCTTCGGCACCTTTGGGGCGCTGAACGGCAACCTCTTTGCCGACCAGATCAACTTTAAGGAAGAAGCCCTCGCCGACGCCCGCCGCTACTACACCAACATCGTGGGCAAGTACGGCAAGCAGGTGATGGCGGTGCTGAACAAGGCCTCCTCCATCCAGATCGACCGCATCTGCCCGCTGCACGGGCCCGTCTGGCGGGAAGACCTGGGCTGGTTCATCGACAAATATGTGCATTGGGCCACCTACGAGCCGGAGGACATGGAAGCTTCCATCGTGCTGTACGGCTCCGTCTACGGCGGCACCGAGAACGCGGCCAACCTGCTGGCCTCCAGGCTGTCCTTGGGCGGACGGCGCGACGTCAGGGTGTACGACGTGTCGAAGACCCATCCGAGCGAACTGATCGCCGAGGCCTTCCGCGTCAAGCACATCGCCTTCGCGTGCATGACCTACAACATGGATGCGTTCACCCCGATGAAAAACCTGCTGAACGACTATCTGGCGCACGATCTGCAGAACCGCGACTACTCCATCATCGAAAACGGCTCCTGGTCGCCCGCCGCCGGCAAAAAGATGGAAGAGATCCTCGGCCGGATGAAGGGCATGAGCAAGCTGGGCGACACCGTCACCATCCTGTCCACCCCCAACGCCGAAACGGAGACGCAGATCGCCGCCCTTGCCGAAAAGGTGCTGGGCGCACCCGCTTCCGTCCCCGCGCAGGGTGAAGCCGCCGCCGCCGTCAGGTGGAAGTGCAACATCTGCGGCTATATTTACGAGGGCGAAACGGTGCCCGACGACTACAAGTGCCCCCTGTGCGGCGCAGGCAAGGAGGCCTTCGAAAAGGCAGACTGAAAATAAACGAATTGTTACCCGAAAAAATGGGCGGAAGCGCAAGGCCAATGCCATGCGGGGTAAAATGCCGGAAAGAGAACTGGAACTGAAACATGTTCCGGTTTCTTTTTT
>CAZFUT010000005.1:0-47733 GCA_964522425.1 uncultured Oscillospiraceae bacterium | reverse complement strand
CGATGATGCCGTATACCAGCGTAGGCTCTACGCCGAAGGTGGGCGGGCATTCGGAAGCGTCCAACACGCCAAGGCGGCCGCTGGTGCCCGCGCCCGCGTAGATCAGCCGTCCGCCGCGGGTCAGGCGCGGAGCGATGGCTTCAATGGCGTCGCCGATGCTGTCCATGGCCAGCGCTACCGCGTCGGTCACGGTCCTGTCGGCTTTATTCATGCAGCGGGCAATCTCGCGCCCCGTCATTTCATCCAGCGTCTGGCTGCCTTCCAGCACCTGCTCGGTGCCGAGATTGGCCAAAAATTCGTTCAGTTGGCTGTCCATCAGGCGAACCCCTCTCTATCGTTTGCTTCTTGGGCCGGGGCGGCGCTTCTTCTCTCGTCCCTCCAGATGCGTGCGCTCCAGATGAGGCTTGTACTGCTCGTACCCCCTGGCCGCGACGGCGGAAAACAGCAGGTCGGTCAAGTGCATCATGCAGATGCGGGAGGACATGGCGCTGGAGCGTATCAGCGTTTCGGAAGAGGCCACATACAACGCCACGTCGGCCAGGCGGCTCAGCTTGTTGCTGCCAAGGCGCGTGACCGATATGGCCGTCGCGCCCGAACGCTGGACGGCGGACAGCGTGTCCAGAACGTCGCTCGTTTCGCCGGAATAGGAAAAGAGCACCGCGACGTCGCCGGGCTTTAAGCGCGACGCCGTGACCACCTGCACATGGGGGTCAAAGGAGGTCTGGCTCTCCTTGCACAGGCGCTGGAACTTCATCTGCGCGTCCAGCGCCACCAGCCCCGAAATGCCCACGCCGTAAAAATCGACGCGGGGCGCGCTGTGCAGCGCCGCCACGGCCTTTTCCATGGCGCACATATCCATCATGCGCATGGTGTCGTTCAGCGCCGTCAAATTGGTTTCGGACACGTGGCGCAGGATGGCGCCCAGATCGTCGCTGACGGTGATATCCGAAAACGCGATGCGCTTGCCGTCGCCGGCCATCAGGCTGGAAGAAAACGCAAAGGAAAAATCCTTATACCCTTTGTAGCCCAGCGCCTTGCACATCCTGACGATGCTGGTTTTGCTGGCCCCGCCCGCCGCCGCCACCTGATCGATGGTCTGCCCCATCGCTTCGGAGGAATGATCGAGCAGGTATCGGGCCACCTGCTTCTGCGCGGGGGCCATCAGGTCCAGCATCTGTGTCATTTTAAGAATACAGTTGTCCATACGCCGCTCCTGTCCGCTTTGCCTGCCGGTCTGTCCGTATGGGGAAATGTGATGCTTTGATTATACCAGCTTCGGTACGGCGTTGGCAAGTAAGTTTCGGATAAAATGCCGGAAAGCCTTTTCGAGGTTTTCGGGCAAATGCCGGAAATGTAAAGATTCTTCCCGCGCGCACGCAAAAACGGCGCGAAAATAGTTTCCGCGCCGTGAAAGAAAGCATGAAACGTTTATACCGCCATGTAAGACGGCACGGAAACTTTGTGTCCGCTATCGGATGTCAAGGACGATGAGCGGCGGCTGCTCGCTCAGGTCGCCCTTTGTGACGCGCACCAGCGGCATGGAAACGGGCTTTACGGGCAGCATGGCGTCCAGGAAGGGGCCGACCTCCTGTATCCGGGCAAAGCCGCCCTTTTCGTTCAGGTAGTGCATGGGGATGACGATGCGGGGCTTTAGCAGCGCGCACATATCGGCGGCTTCCTCAGGGCCGATGGTAAAAAACCCGCCCACGGGAATCATGAGGATATCCACGCCGCGCAGGAAATCGGCCTGTTCGGGGGTAAGGGCGCAGCCCACGTCGCCAAGATGCGCGATTGTAAGATTGTCCGCTTCGATGCGCGTCAGCAGCGTCTGCCCGCGCTTTTCGCCCTGCGCTTCGTCGTGAAAGGCCGCCATGCTGCGGATCACAACGCCGCCCTTGGGCGTATGCACGCCCGCAGCGCTGAGCGCGACGGGGCTGCCCTTTACCTTTTGCAGCCACGCGTGGTCTTCGTGCCCGTGGCTCATGCACACGACGTCCGCCTCGACTTCTTTGGCCGGGTAGCCCGTCATTTCGGGAGAATAGGGGTCGGTCAGGATGCGGTGGCCCGCGTCGGTCCTGAGCAAAAACTCGGAATGTCCGTGGTAGGCGATCAGCATGGGAAGGCTCCTTTCTTACAACAGGTCGTGGAGTAAGCGCCCAAGCGGCGCGGGCACGGGCGCATTGTCCCTCAGGGCCAGGGCCAGCTCGGTTTGCAGCATCAGGGAAAGTTCGTTTGTTTGCCCCGCGTCCCACAGAAGCAGCGCCCTGTGCAGGGTATGCGGCTCAGGCATGCCCGCGCGGCCTTCGTGCCGCCGCAGCATCCGGCAGGTGGATACGGCCAGCGCGTTGGTTTCGTTCATGGGGGAAGGGTCGCGTTCGGGCAGGGAAAGAAGAAACCGTTCCCCTTTTTCTTTCGTTAAGCCGATATAGGCGCAGCCGTTTTCTTCTTTCACCGTAAAGCCCGCGCCGTTCAGACGCCCGGCCGCGCCATGCACGCCCCGCCTGATACAGTCGCTGAAAAAAAGCGCGCGCCCCGTGCGGTCGCGTTGGACCATGCAGGGCGCGCCGAGCAGCGAAACAACTTCGTCTTTAAGCGCCGAAAGCCTTTTCATTGCGGATTGGACGCGCGGAAGCGGATATTTAAGTCGTGAAAGGAGGTGTACTGGCCCTGTATGTCGAGCTGGTACTTTAAATTGACTTCGCCGCTCATATCCTCCCGCACGTCGTAATTGACCTGTGTGGGGAAGATGCCCATATCGAGCGAGCCGAAGGGCGTGCGGTAGCTGGACTCGTAGCGGTAGCCTTTTTCAAACACCATGTTCGCGCCGTACGCGCCGTCGCGGTTCATGGTGACAACGCCCTTGTCCATCGTCATGGTGATGCGGTATTTTTCGTTGGTGTCAGGCTGCATTTCGGTATAGCGCAGACGCCATTTATCCTTGGCGCCCGTCAGCGTGCCGGTGGTCACAAGGCGCATCGCGCCGTCGTCCTCGTCCACGTTGGACGCAAGACCCGTCACGGTCAAAAGAACCTGCTTGCCTTTCATACAACCCACCTCCCTTACAGTGATAGTATATCATACCCTCCCTGAAAAGGAAATAACTGCGCAAAGAGGGGATGCGGCGTTTATCGGCCGCTGTACTGCGCGCGGATGCGCTGCAGACAGGTTTCCAGAGGGGCAGAACGGATGCTTGGAATATCGGGCATTGTGCCGAATACGGCATTGGGCGTTCCGTCCGCATTTGCGGCTGATTCACCGGAAAAGCGAAACAGCAGGCCCGTGTTGCTCAGCCTGAAAGGAAGGGGCGCGCGAATGCAGGCCCCATCGCCGCGCGTTGGCTTGCCGACCAGCGTTGCCCAGCCGGTATTTTTACAAAAAAAGGCAAACATATCGGCGGCCGAATAAACTCTTTCGTCGATCAGCAGCCATCTTTTGGCGGACGAAGCGACGCGCGGGCCGGTATAATCCTTGTCGGGATATATGGCGGTCACGTTTGCATAGTGCGTAAAAGAAAACCGTTGGACGAAGGCGGGCTGCTTTTCGGCGGGGAGAGAAGAAACGGGGTGCAGCGAAAACTCCGCATAATAGGGCGCGGTATAGGGGGAAAGCCTGACAAAGCATAGATACTGATCCTTGGCGGCCGATGCAAAAGCGGATACGATCAGCTTTTGCCAGCAGTCCGTGTTGCCCCCGCCGTTGCCGGTGATATCAAAGATGATATGTTCGGCGTCGGGATACGCCGCGATCGTTTCGGCCACCGGGTTGCTGCCGGTTTCATCGCAGTAAGCTGCAAAGGAAGGAAAACGAAGATACAGCGTATGGATATCGGCGTAATATACTTTTTCAAAAGAAAGCGATGCGGCATAGTCGTCCTCATGCGCCTGATGGCCCAGCGCCCGATAGGTTTCGATGGTTTGGGGATCATGAAACAAGTGCTTTTCCGGCATCTGGTATTGTTCGGCAAGCGCCTGATAGTTGGACAGGCTTTCGGGGCGAATGACGGATAAATGGGCAAGGTGATTCAATTGAAAGGTTGTGCTTCTTAAAAGAGAATAAAACCCGTGTATGTCTTTGACGCGGGTACCGATCAGCGCACGGTTGTCCTGCCTGATGGCCTCGATATTTCTGCCCTGATCCTGCAAAGCAGGGAAGAAAGGGTAGGATGTTTCCAGAATCTGCCAGAACTGGTCATAATCTGACAGAAATTCCTGCGCGGTGAACGCCGATGCCATGGAAGAACAGCAGCATAGATAGGTGAGAAGCAGGGCCGCCACCCAAATGATGGAGTTTCGTTTACACTGTTTCATTGTTTTTTTCCGCCGTCGGTCGGTGCTCTGTGTGCAATCTATACAGCATTATAGCATGGAAGCAGAGCGGGCGTCAAAACAAAACCGGCAGGGCAACAGCCCCGCCGGGAGAAAACCGGCACCGATCAGCCGTCGGAACGCGAGAAGGCGTTGCGCATCATGAGGCTGGTCGTAAACAGCACCTTATCCAGGAGATCGTCGGTGTGCTTTTGCGCCATGGCGGCGATTTCGTCATTGGCTTTTTCCAGCAGCGGCGTCGCGTCCTTGCGGGAAAGGCCCTTCTCCAGCGTTTCCCTGTCATACCGTTTGATGAGGGCGTGGCCCTCGCTCTGCACCGCCATCTGGCAGCGCTCGATGTGCGCGATGTTTTCGTGAAAGTGCGCGTCGGCCAGCGCGGCGATGATGCGGCTTTGCCAGTAAAGGTTTTCGGTCGTTACCCGCGCGGTGGCGTTGCCAAGATAGGCGGGGACGCGCCCTATGTTGGCGTAGAAGGG
Organism: uncultured Oscillospiraceae bacterium; assembly: GCA_964522425.1. Taxonomy (GTDB): domain Bacteria; phylum Bacillota; class Clostridia; order Christensenellales; family Aristaeellaceae; genus DTU024. The sequence goes on along the minus strand of CAZFUT010000005.1, from coordinate 42,932 downwards.
GATGAGGGCGCTGAAGGTGCTGCTGCCGTAAGCGATCCATTCCACCGCCTTCACCGCGTCCGGCATATAGGGGCGTATCTGCGTCAGCACCAGCACGTTGTTGCGGTTGATGCCGATGGGTCGGAAGGGCGGCCTGTCATCGCGCTTGGCGTAGACGTCATAGGGCGTGCCCTGATAGTGGTGGGACAGCACATACTTAACGTCTTCAACGGTGATCTTTCTTTCGGGCACATTCGACCACGGGATATCGTCGGAAAAAGGGGTATAGTCGGCATATTCCCCGTCCCAAATGTTGGTGGAGGGGTTGAAAAACCGCTCCATCACCCACGCGCGCGGCGTGTTGTAGGTGTGGTCGGCATCGGAGTGCGAGCCGAAGGCGTCGCGGGGGTTGAATGGCCCGTCCAATGACAGGTCAAGATGGTTTTCGGCGATGAAGGCCCTCAGATCCCCTGAACACAGGTGGTCGCGCTGCGCGCCGAAAGCGTCCTCAAGGTCGAAAGCGTCGATGCCTAATTGATTGGGCATCACCACATAGGCGTCGTCGGGTACGCGCCTGGCGATAAAGCGGTGGCCGCCGATGGTTTCCAGCCACCAGATTTCGTTTTCATCGTGGAAGGCGATGCCGTTTTTTTCGTAGGTGCCGTACTTTTCCAGCAGCGCGCCGAGGCGCAGCACGCCCTCCCTTGCCGAACGGATATAGGGCAGCACCAGCGTGACCATATCCTCTTCGCCGATGCCGCTTTCCACCATGGGGTCGGCGCTGAGCACGCGCTCGTTGGAGGTAATGGTTTCCGTCGCCGTCATGGCGACGTTCATTTCGTTGACGCCCGCCGCGCCCCATACGCCTTCGCCGTCTACGGCATTGGGCATGGCGGTGTAGCGCATGGGATGGTCGGGCAGCTCAATCTCCGCCTTGGAAATCACGGATTTGTACAGGCGGGGCTGGTCTTCGGGGTGGACGACCGCAAACTTCTTGGCGGTAAATTTTCCCGCGCCGCAGTCCTCCGTGCGCGCGACAAGGGTAGAGCCGTCATAGCTGGCTTTCTTTCCGACAAGCAATGTAGTGCAGGCCATGGTGATTGTTTCCTTTCCGTTCAAGCTGCCACCAGTATAGGTATGCTCCCCGCAAAAGTCAAACGCGTGACGAAGAAACGCAGCGATTTTTGCCGATCTTGCGGCAAATGGTAAAAAACGTTACAATAAAAAGGACGGGAGGGGCCTATGGAGCAGAAAATGCAGGAAAGGAAAAAGCGCAGGGGCGCGCGCCGTATGCGCCGCAGGGCGCGCCGCGTGCCGCTGGTCATGGTCTGTGCGGCTGTTTTTGTGGTGCTGGCGACGGGCAGCATGCTCAACCGCCGCGCCGAGCGGCAGGTGCAGGACGCGCAGGCGCAGCTGGCCAACGCGCGCTATGAAATGGAGATGCTGCAAAAGCGGCGGGACGAACTGAAAAACCAGCTCGATCAGGCCGCGACGGACGATTTTATCGCCACGGAAGCGCGCACCAAGTACGGCTATCTTGCGGACGGCGAGATCCGCTTCATCGTCACCAACCCCTCCGTGCTGTGGGGGCCGGAGGGCCCGCCGCCCGAATTTCAGGAAAAACCATAGGGAAAACCATGCAGAGCAGACAGGCCGTCATCATCATCGGCTCCAATTCCACCCGCCTTTTGGCGGCGGGCGGTGAAATGCTTTCAGACCCGGTGCGGGCGCGCGAAGACACGCGCCTGTTTGCGGCGCTGGGGGAAGACGGCGCGCTGTCTAAAGAGGGCATTGACCGCACCGCGGACGCCGTGGCGCGGCTGAAAGACAGGGCGCTGAACGCCGGAGCAAACCGGGTGTTTCTGGCCGCCACCAGCGCTGCGCGCGATGCCGGCAACCGTGCGGAATTGGAAGAAGCGCTGCTGATGAAGACCGGGCTTAAACTTCAGCTTCTTTCCGGCGAGGAAGAGGCGCGGCTTTCGTTCCTGGGGGCCACCATGGGACAAACGGGCGTGTCGGGCGTCATCGACATCGGCGGCGGCTCTACGGAGGTGGCCGTGGGGGAAAACGCGCCCCGCGGCATCAGCCTGCAGCTGGGCGCGCGGCGGATGCTTACGGTGCAGCGGGTGGACAGCGCGGACGATGCGCGCCGCGCGGTGCGCGCGGCGGACGCGCTGCTCGCGCCGCTTGACGCGCTTTTAATGCAACAGCAAAGGCCGGTGGAACGCTGGCTCATTGTGGGCGGTACGGGCACGACGCTTTCGCGGATGCTGCTGAAGCTGCCCTTTGCCGCCCCCATACCGGAGGGCTTTGCCATCACCCGCGACGAGGCGGAGCGTATGCTGCGCGTGATGGCGGCGCTGCCTGCCGCGGAGCGCGAAAAGTTGCCGGGCCTGCCCAAAGAGCGGGTGGACATCATGCCGACGGGTATCGCCATTCTGCTCGCGCTGATGGGCAGGGCGCATATTCACAGCCTGACCGCGACGGAGCGCAACAATACCGACGGCTTTCTGATAGCCGATATCTTAGGCAGACAGGGGCGGAGAGAACCGTGTATCTGAAAGAGCGGGCCTGTGCGCGCGCTCGCCGGGCGCGGCGGCATGAAGGTGGGGAAGCTGCCCCAACACCCTGATAGCGGAGGGGGATATGGAAGCGAAGCAAACGGCATCATATGCGAAAGCCGGCCACGGCGCTGGGCGATCATTCCCCTTTTTCATCAGCCATGGACTTGGAATAAATAAAAATCGGAAACAGGGACTCCTGCTCCGCATCGGCGCAGGAGTCCCTGTGCGGGCTGGACTTTTGTTACAGCCCCTTATGGATATAATACCAATTCAAACCATTCACGCATCGTCGCGTCGGATCTTTTGGCTTAGAGGCGTCGTCGCGAACGCTCGACGTAGCGCCGCTACGCCTTCGCATTCGCTCCTTGCTCTAAACCAAAATCTCTCTCCGCTTTGGATGCATGAATGATTTTCATTGGTATAATCAGAGGGAGTGCTTTACCCGGTCGCGCTCCTCGGCGCGCTTGCCGTTGTTGAAGCGGTCGAGGGTACCCACCAGATACCCGGTGATGCGGCGGATGCGATCGAAGGGGACGGCGGAAAAGGTGTAGTCGATATCCACAAAATCGCCGTCGATGGTGATGTCCATGTGCTTGGGCGCGCGGCCGTATTTTTCGGTGGCGTGCGCAAGGTAATTGTTCATCTCTGTTTCGGAGAGCGTGCCGTTGGAAACGTGAAAGGTGCAGGGCATGAAATAAATCCTCCTATAAGAAAACAGGTGCGGTTGGATTGGAAACGGTACAGGCACAGTATACTACATATTGTTGTTCAATTACAAGCATACCGCCAAATATTGAAATCTGCACAAAAACATGGCCGGGCAGCCCGTCAGACTGCCCGGCCCAAAGGCGGTTAGGGAGGAGGTATCTCAACGGCGAACTACTTTTTTTCCCACGGGATGGGGGCGCCGCGCTTGACCTTTTCCAGACGGGAGATCCAGATGGCGGCGGTAGCGTCACCGGTGATGTTGAGGGTGGTGCGGCCCATGTCGAACAGCTTGTCCACGCCGGCGATCAGCGCGATGCCCGCCACCGGCAGGTTGACCGATTCCAGCACCATGGCCAGCATGATCATGCCCGCGCCCGATACGCCCGCCGTGCCGATGGAGGCGAGGGTGGCGGTGAGCACGATGGTGATCATCTGGGAAAGCGTTAGCGACACGCCGTAGCAGGAGGCGATGAATACGGACGTTACGCCCATGTAGATGGCCGTGCCGTCCATGTTGATGGTCGCGCCCAGCGGCAGCACGAAGGAGGACACCTCAGGGTCTGCGCCCAGCTTGTTGCAGCATTCGATGTTCAAGGGGATGGTGGCGTTGGAGGAGGTGGTGGTGAAGCCGCAGATCATGGCCGGGGCCATGCCCTTGAAAAACTGGAGCGGGCTCATGTGGCCGAGCATCTTCACCGAAGCCGAGTACACCACCAGCACATGCACGGCGTAGGCGATGAAGGCCACCAGAATGACCAGCGCCAAAGACCCTACGATGGCCGCGCCGTTCTGCGCGATCACGTCGGCCATCAGGCAGAACACGCCGACGGGGGAGAGCCTGATGATCATCATCAGCATCTTCATCACCACTTCGTTGGCGTCGCTGGCGAACTGGCCGATGCGCTCTCCGCTCTTGCCGGCGGAGAGGATGCCCGCGCCCAGGAGGATGGCAATCACGATCAGCGGCAGCATCTGCGCCTTCACCAGCGGCTCCAGCGCGTTGCTGGGGAAGATGGCGACGATGGTATCCATAAAGTTGGACTGCTTGGCCTCATACACAAGGTCGGTGGTTTCCAGCTTGGGGAACCAGTTGAGGCCCTTGAAGAGGTTGGCGAACAGGAGGCCGATGATGACGGCCAGCGCCGTCGTGCCCATATAGTACACGAAGGTCTTGCCGCCGATGGAGCCGACGCGCTTTAAGTCTTTGAGGGAAACGACGCCGGTCACGATGGACAGCAGCACCACGGGCACCACGATGAATTTTAACAGGTTGATGTAGATGGTGCCGACGGGCTTTAAGTATTGGGCGGCGAATGCGGCCTGCCCCGCCATGTGGAGCGCGAACCCGGTTGCGATGCCCAGAAACATGCCGATGAATATCCAGGCGGCCAACGATAGCTTTTTCTTGCCCTGAGAAGCCATGATATAACCCTCCCCGATCATTCAGTTGCCCTGCAAGGGGCTGTGTCGTATGTGCATTATAGCATCCGGCATGGATAAATTCAACGGGAAAAAGAAATTTTATCATCGTTAAATTGCAATTTACGGCTCGGGTTATCCGTTATATGGGTGAGAAGTGCATGACGGAATGTGCCGAATGCCGGAAACGCGCTTCCGACCGCGTCCTTGACACCTTACCCCGCGGATGGTATATTGTGAACGAACGGGAGAACAACCGAATTGGAGGATATTATATGAAGAAATCAACAAGGATATTCAGCCTTTTCATCGCCCTGATGATGATCGCGCTCACCGTCCCGGCGCTGGCCGCTGCCAAGAAAACCAAGGAAGCCCCGTCGGTGGACGCCACCGTGGCGGGCGGCGCGACGCTGCTGAGCAAACCGCGCGCCGACGGCGAATTTGTAGCCGGCCTTTCCGACGGCGACGAAGTGAAGGTATCGGTGATCGGGCTGGCGTGGTGCAAGGCCAGGGCGGGCGACCAGGAAGGCTATGTTTCCAGCAGGCTGCTCAGGTTTTCCGACGCCTCCGAAAGCGAAACCTTTGCCATTGTAAACGCCAAAAACGGCAGGCTTACCCTCAGGCAGAAGGACAGCACCAAGTCCAAGGCGCTGGGCAAATACAACAACGGCAACGTGGTCGCTGTGCTTGAAAAGGGCGACAAGTTTACCAAGGTGGCCGTCGCGGGCAAGGAAGGCTACCTGCTGACCGAGCACCTCGCTTTCAGCGCCCCGCAGGAGGGGCAGGGCACCGGCACCGTGATATGGCCTGAAAAGACCAAGGGCACCCGCATGATCAAGCTCCGCTGGTCTGAAAAATCGGGCGACAACGTGGTGACCAGCATCGAAACGGGCACCGAATTTGTGCTGCTGAATAAGGGCGACGACTGGTGTCGGATCGAGGTCAAGGGCAAGGTCGGCTACATGATGACCAAGTACCTTGAGATCGACGAGGGCGTGGGTTCTTCCGGCGGCGCGCTGCCCATCGGCGCAGCCCCCGCTGTGCCGCAAACCGGCGGGCAGCAGCCCGCATCCGCCCCGGCAGCGGGCGCCAAGCCCACAGCCCAGCCCAAGGCGACGCCCAAGCCCAAGGCGACGCCCGCTCCCACCCAGGAGCCGGGCGAGTATCTGGATCCCGGCGAATTGGACGAACTGATCCCGGTAGACTGATCGTGTGATGAGATTTGCCGCCTGCGCGTTTGCGCAGGCGGTTTCCTGTGCCGCCGTTGAGCGGATATCATTCTTGCTTTTAGGCCGGAAGGGGTATACAATACAGCAGAAATCACCAGCGGATCAAGGAGAGGGCGATGCAAGCCTATTTAACGGAGAAAGCGGAAAAAGCTCCGGGCGGGAAGGTCGCGGGCGCATCGGTCTGCCTGCTGCTGGCGGCGGCCACGGTCAGCGTGGCGGCGGAATCGGCTGCCAAGCAGGATTGGGGCGGGCTGGCTGCCGATATGGCGCTGCTCGCCCTGATGCTCTGGCCCGTCATTGGCACGGGGCTGCACCTTGTCAGGCGGCGCAGGGCGCTGGCGCTGGCTTTTGCCTTTGAGCGGCAAAAGGGCGATACCTTGTCCGTCAGCAGCGTGGAGCACAGCATCCCCATGCCGGGGGCAAAGGCTAAAATCCGGGATCTGATCAAAACAAGGTATCTGATCCATGTTGAACTGGACTGGGAACGGGGCGAGATATTATTGAACGCGCCGCACCCACGGGCAAAAGAAGAGGACGTATTGCCCATCAAGTGCCCGAACTGCGGCGGCCCCAACCGGCTGGTGCGCGGGCGTGTCAACTGCTGTACGTTTTGCGGCAGCATCCTGACGATCGATCAGGCAAAATGATGAAGATACCGTACGTTAACCGCATCATTCATTCGCCCCTTCGCAAAGGCTTTCGCATCCTGCGTTTTGCGCCCGACCTGCCGCGGCTGATGATGCCGCTGTCCCGGCCCGTCCTGCGGGCGGCGGAGGCGCTGGTGCCCTTAAAGGGACTTGGAAAAAGGCGGTTTTCGGTAAAGGCAGGCGGCCATTCCCTGCCGCTTACCCTGCTGATGCCGCGCGGGGCTTCCAATATGCCCTGCCTTTTATACTTCCATGGCGGCGGGTTCGGCTACGCCGCCGCGCCGCATCACCGGTATATGGCGGTGCGGTACGCCTTGGGCGCGGGCTGCTGCGTGGCGTTGCCTGATTACCGCCTGCTGCCCCTGCACCCCTATCCCGCGGCGCAGGAGGATGCCCTGGCTGCCTGCCTATGGCTCAAGGAGCACGCGGAAGAACTGTCCATCGACGCCGGGCGCATCGCGCTGGGCGGCGACAGCGCCGGGGGCGCGCTGGCCGCGCGGGCCTGCTGCCTTGCGCCCATTGCGCCCTGCTTGCTGATGTTGCTGTACCCCGTGCTGGACAGCGCGCAGAATACCCCTTCCATGCGGCGCTTTACCGATACGCCCATGTGGAACGCGCGGATGAACGGAAAGATGTGGCGCGCCTACCTGCGCAATGTGCCGGAACAGGAGCGCCTTGCCGCGTCCCCCGCCCATACGCCCCTGCCCGCGCGCCTGCCGCCTTTGTATGTGGAGGCGGCCGAAATGGACTGCCTGCACGACGAAGCCGTTGCTTTTGCCGGCAGATGGCGGGCGGCGGGCGGCGCAGCCCTGCTGCACGACATACCCGGCGTGCCCCACGGCTACGATGTGATGCACCGTGACCCGCTGGTGAAAACGATGACAGGCATGCGCGTCGACGCGCTGAAGAGGGCCTTTCGATCGGTATAGCAAACAGATGCCGCGAGGGTTTTCCCCGCGGCGTCTTTCGTGTGCTGATTTCGAATAACGGAATCAGTCGGTATTGCTGTCCCTGCGCTCGCTGAAATCTCCGTTGAGAAAGCGGTGGTAGACCACGTTGGGTTCCAGCGGCACGCGCTGCGCGGCGGCCAGCTCTTCCACCGTGACGGGCATAAAGCCGTTGCCCCACAGGTATTCGGCGATCTGCGGGATGGTTTTGTACATCGTTTCGCCGGTGTCGTGCATCAGGATGATGTCGCCTTCGCCGGTAAACTTGCGCACGTTGCGGAAAATATCCGAAGCGGAAAGGCCCTTAAAATCGTAGGTGTCCACGCTCCACTGGATCAGCGGCAGGCCGATGGCGCTTTCGATCCACGGCGGGTAGGTGCCGACGGGCGCGCGGAAGAACTTGGGCGTTTCGCCCAGGTGATCGGTGATGTATTCCTGCACCCGGTTTACCTGCGTCAGGCGCGCTTCGTGCATGAGGCCGTGCCCGTTCCAGTGGTTCCACGAGTGGTTGGCGATCAGGTGGTTGGCGTCGTATTCCCGGCGCAGGAGGGCGGCGTTTTCATCGTACAGCTTGCCGACGGTAAAAAAGGTGGCTCGGATGCCCGCCAGGCGGAAATTGCGCAGCGCGTTGTCTGTGCCGGCGCCGCGCGGGCCGTCGTCGCAGGTGATGGCCACCATCTTCCACCGGCTGTTGTCGGTCTGCCGCAGGCCCAGTTCGGTCATCATGCCCTCAAACTGCGGGTAGAGGAAGCGCACGTGCATGAGCCCCGTTTTTTCGGGGAACAGCTTGCGCACGTCGTAGTGGAGCGTCAGCTCCATGCCGCTCAATGTAAAATCGGCCTGCTCAAGCGCCGTGCGCGCGGCCAGCGCGGCCACGGCGTCCCCATCGCGATCTTCCTTGGGAAAAGCGGAAGAAAGCGTTTTTAATACGCCCTCCTGCAGGATGTCCCAGGCCGGGCTGCCTGCGTCAAACAGGTCGGTGAGCAGGATGCGGTTCCCCGTTTTCAAATCATAGCTGCGGGTGGTGAAAAACACATCCGTCAGCTTCTTCTTGCAGGTGTTGCGGGCGATGACCAGGGTGGACAGCCCGCTTTCGCCGGTGCGGAAGAAGTTTACGTCGATATCCAGGCGGTTGTACAGCTTTGCCCTTTGCGAGGCCTGCGGCACCAGCAGGGGGCTGTACTGCGCATCCATATCGTCCACCAGCTTTTTCAGGTCCTCATTGACCAGCGCGTTGGACGTGGTGACCCGGTCCTTGCAGATGTACTGCGTCTTGTTGCCCTCGTAGCGCTCTTCCGTGGCAGCTTCGATGGCAAAGACGGCGGGCAGGGATTGCAGCTTTTCCGCGCCGTGGGCGGCGGACGGCAGCCCCAGCGCCAGCAAAAAGCACAGCAGCATCGTACATTTCTTCATGGCGGAACCTCCATAACAAGGCGATTGTACTAAAAGAGCGCGAGTTTTTCAATATGCCGATTTGTCATAAAAGCATTGGATGAAAATGGCGCTGCTTTCATGCTTGTGTATGCAGGAAGGGATATATCGGCTTTTATTGAAACAATATATCGGCTTTTATTGAAACAATCTCAGTTGCCAACGCCCTTTTTTCCGTGCTACAATATTTGCTGGCATAGAGTGCCTGACTGATGAATGGAAAGGTGGAGTAAACCATGGCGCAGCCTTATGTGTTTATGACAGACAGCGACAGCGACCTGCCGTTTTTCATAGCCGACGAGCGGCAGATCCCGGTGGTCCAGATGCCCTATACGCTGGACGGAGCCGAATATCTGGATGACAACGGCCGTACCGGGCAGGAGAAAACGCTATTCAGGCGAATGCGGGAAGGGGCGGCGCCCAATACCTCCCTGCTGCCCACCGCCGTGTATCTGGAGTACTTTGAACCGATATTGAAGGAGAAAGACCTCCTGTTCGTGGCCTTTTCCTCCAATATGTCGGCCACGATACAGAATATTTACCGGGCGCGCGAGGAGCTGCTGCAAAAGTATCCCGAGCGCCGCTTCACCGTGGTGGATACGCTGTCCATTTCCGGGCCGATGACGCTGCTGCTGGAAAAAGCGCACGACCTGTATAAGGGCGGCGCGTCCATGGAAGAGGTCGAGCGGTGGCTGCTTGGCAACCGCCTGCGCGTCCATGCCTTTTTTACCGTGGATAACCTTGTGTACCTAAAGCGCGGCGGCCGCATTTCGTCCACCAGCGCGCTGCTGGGCTCCATGCTGGACTTAAAGCCCATTCTGGTGCTGAGCCGCGAGGGCCGCATCGAGGCCGAATCCAAGGTGCAGGGCCGCAAGAAGGCCATGCGCACGCTGGTCGAAAAGATGATGGAAAACATTGAGGACGCGGAGAAGCAGCAGGCCGTCATCCTGCACGGCGACAGCGAGGAGGCCGCCCGGGAGCTGGCGCAGATGGTGCAGGCCAAGATGCCGGGTCTTGGCGGCATCCGCATCCAGATGATCGGGCCGGTCATCGGCGCGCACTGCGGGCCGGGCACGCTGTGTCTTTCCTTCATGGGCAAGGAGCGCGCGCTGTAAGGCATGGCGCAGAAAACAATATTGGTCATACAGGATATATCCTGCATCGGGCGGTGCTCCGCGCTGGCGGCGCTGCCCGTATTGTGCGCCTTCGGCCATCATGCGACGCTGCTGCCGACGGAGCTTTTGAGCAGCCATACCGGGTTTGAGCGTCCGCACAGAAAAGATTTGTCGGACGATATGCGGGCGTCCCTTGACCGGTGGGCGGAGATGAGCCTCTGTTTCGACGCCATCCTGCTGGGGTATCTTTCGGGCGGCAGGCAGGCCGATATGGCGCTCAGGGCTGTGAACGCCTACCGCAAAGAGGGCACGCTGCTGTGCGTTGACCCCGCGATGGGCGATCACGGGCGCATGTACGCGGGCGTGGAAAAGAGCGTGGCCGGCGCTTTTTACGCGCTGAGCCAAACGGCCGACGTGCTGTTCCCCAACGCCACCGAGGCGGCGCTGCTGACGGGCAAAGACCCTTCTGGCGCTCAGGCGGATGAGGCGGCGCTCCGCGCCCTCCTTGCGCTCGGCGCAAAAAACGTCGTGCTGACGGGCTATGAAAAGGATGGCGGCATCGGCGTCCTTGCGGGCGACGGGACAAACATCCGCGCCGCCGTTTCCAAAAAGCGCGCGGGCGCGTGGCCGGGCACAGGCGACCTGCTGGCCGCCGCCGTTACGGGCGGCATGCTGGCGGGGCTGCCGCTTGAAAAGGCCTGCCAGCTTGCGGTGCGCTTCCTCTCGGACGCCGTCCACGACGCGGGGGGCGACCCGCGCTTCGGCGTGCCCTTTGAGGGGCGGCTGTACCAACTGACCAACGCTGTATACCAAGAAGGAGTTTAATACCCAGATGCACAATGTGTGGCTTGCTTTCTTCCTTACCCTGCTGTCCGGCCTGTCCACCGGCCTTGGCGGCCTGGTGACCCTGCTGGCCAAGCGAGACAACAGCCGGTTCCTCTGCGTCAGCATGGGTTTTTCGGCGGGCGTGATGATCTATGTGTCGATGATCGAGCTGTTCAGCGAGGCAAACGTCTTTTTATCGGGCAGCCTTGGCGAAAAGAGCGGCGCGTTTTTTACCGTGGCCGCCTTCTTTCTGGGCATGCTCATCATTGCGCTCATCGATAAGCTGATCCCCTGCGAGAGCAACCCGCACGAGATGACCTGCTCGGTCCGCCCCGGCAAAAAGGGCCAAAGCCTGCGCCGCACGGGGCTGATGACGGCGGTCGCCATCGCCATCCACAACTTTCCCGAGGGCGTGGCCACCTTTGTGTCGGCCACCCAGTCGCTGAAAGTGGCGCTGCCCATCGTGGTGGCGGTGGCGCTGCACAACATCCCCGAAGGCATTTCGGTGTCGACGCCCATTTTCTACGATTCCGGCAGCCGCAAAAAGGCCATCGGCTGCGCCTTCCTTTCGGGGCTTTCCGAGCCTTTGGGCGCGGTGCTTGCGTACCTGATCCTCTACCCCTTCATGAACGATACCCTCTTTGGCGTGCTGTACGCCGTCGTTGCGGGCATCATGGTGTTTATCTCCTTTGACGAACTGCTGCCCTCCGCCGAGGTCTACGGCGAACACCATCTGACCATTTACGGCCTGGTGGGCGGCATGGCTGTGATGGCGCTGAGCCTGTGGATGTTCATATAATGGATAACAATGTGCTGGTGGCGCTGCTGCTGTCCGCCGCCGCCGGGCTTTCCACCGGCGTCGGGGGGCTGCTGGGCATTTTCACCAAAAAGACCAATACCGCCTTTCTCACCTTTGCCCTCGGCCTTTCGGCGGGGGTCATGGTGTATATTTCCTTTGCGGAAATGCTGCCGCAGTCGGGCGAGCTGCTGATGAAGGCCTTCGGCGGGCGCAGGGGAGAACTGTACCGGCTGCTTTTCTTTCTGCTGGGCATGGGGCTGATCGCTCTGATTGACAAACTGATCCCCGAGGAAGAGAACCCGCACGAGGCCGCCAACTGGGAGGGCGCGGGCGCAAACGCCGATAAGGTGTTGAAGCGCGCGGGCATCCTGACGGCGCTGGCCGTTTCCATCCACAATTTTCCCGAGGGCATGGCCACCTTCGTATCCGCGCTGCGCGGCGCGGAAATGGCGCTGCCCATCGTGTTTGCCATCGCCATCCACAACATCCCCGAGGGCATTGCCGTGGCCGCGCCGCTCTACTACGCGACGGGCAAAAAGGGAAAGGCGCTGATGATGTCGCTGCTGTCGGGCGTGGCCGAGCCTGTGGGCGCGCTGCTGGGGTATCTGGTGCTGATGCCCTTTATGTCGGACGCCATGTACGGCTTTCTCTACGCCGCGGTGTCGGGCATCATGGTGTTTATTTCGTTTGACGAGCTGCTGCCCTCCGCCGAGCAATACGGCAAGCATCATGTGGCCATTGCGGGCGTGATGGTGGGCATGTGCGTCATGGCGCTGTCGCTGGTGATGTTTTTGTGAAGCCGGTCCTTGAAAAGCTGCAAAAGAAAATAGGGGCGGAGGCCTGGCGCGCGGCCGAAACGCTGGTGGCGCGCGGCGCCGTGCGCCTTTTATACGCCAATGACCGCAAGGCCGAATACGTGGTGGAGGGCGAGCCCTACCATCTGGTCGCCCTGCCTGTGCGCGGCCCCGTGCTGACCGACGGCGGAGCCGCCGTGAACCGCTATACCGCCGCCGCCCTTTTAGCCGCCGAACAAGACGGCACGCTTGCCCGCTTTGCGGAAAAGGACAGGGATCAGGCCGCCTGCAGTTTATTGAACGCCGTGGGCAGCGCGCTGCCGGTGGCCGATACGCTGCAATTGGAAGTGACGCTGCATCTGCAGATGCGCGAAACGGGGCTTTCTTTGCGCACGGGCGAAGACAGGGTGTATGTGGTGCGCGACATCCCGGAGTTTTTGTCGGCCGTGCTGTCGGGCCGCGCCATGGCCTTTGGCCGAGGCTTTATCTACGAGCCGCGCTGGGCCGGCTATACCGAAAAGCAGCTGGCGCTGATCCGCAGGCTGGCGGTGCATACCGAAGCGCTGGATGCCGCCGCGCGCTCCACGCAGAAGCGCATGCTGTCGCTTCCCCCGGCGCTGCTGAACGAAGTATTGGACCTTTTGCGGGAGCAGCCCTTCCGCCTGTCGGACGGGGGCAGGGACAGCCGCCAGACGGGCATTGAAGAAGCCGAGCCGCCGTTTTTCATCACCGCTTCGGGATCGGAAAAAGAGCTGGTGCTGTCGGCGGAACTGCCTGCGGGTGGCCGCGCGCTGTCGGCGGGCGGGCGGTATTTTCTGCTGGGCGGGCGCGTGGTGCGGCTGAAAGACGCCTACTGCCCGCTGATGAGCGAGCTGCTGAAGCATGAGCGCGACGGGCACGCCCTGTTCCGCTTCGGGCGCGAGAGCGTGCCGCGGCTGATGGGCGAGCTCTTTCCATTCTTGCTGGGGGCGGGCGCGCTGCTGATCGCCGAAGACCTTGAAAAGCGCATGATCCGCCTGCCGCTGAACGCCCGCGTCTATCTGGACAGGGAGGGCCGGGGCATTACCGCCCGCACGGTGTTCGCCTATGGGCCGCACGAGATCGACCCCTTTGTGCTGAAGGAAGACGCCCCGCCGCTGCTTCTGCGCGACGCGGCGGGCGAAAAAGCCATCATGGACGCGCTGGCGCAGGCGGGCTTTAAGGTGCGCCGCGGCTTCGCCTACATGGAGAACGAGGACGATCTGTACGCCTTTGTGTCCGAGGGCGTGGGCAAGCTGGCCCGCGCGGCGGAGCTGTATTTCAGCAACGAGTTTAAGCGCCTCAAGGTGCGCACGCCCAACCTGCAGGGCCGCCTGACCGTTTCCGGGAGCAAACTGGAGCTGGAGATCACCGACGACGGCGTGCCCATTGAAGAGCTATTGCCCCTTTTGCGCGCCATTCGGCGCAAAAAGGGCTATTTCCGCTTTACCGACGGTTCTTTCCTGGATCTGAGCGACGCCGAAAAGTGGCGGCCGCTGGCCGAAGCCTTTGAGGACGCGGGGCGCGGCCCGGGGCACGATGTGGGGCTGTACCATGCCGCCTATCTGAACGCGCTGGTGCGCGAGCACGATCTGCCCGTTAAGGCCGACGCCGGGGTGTTAAGCGCCGCGGCGCTCAGGGGCAAGCCCGCCGTGTCGCCCATCGAGGGGCTGTACGCCTACCAGCGGCGCGGGTTTGAGTGGCTGGCCGCGCTGTACCAGATGAAGCTGGGCGGCATACTGGCCGATGAAATGGGCCTTGGCAAAACGCTGCAGACCCTGGCCGCCATCCAGTGGGCCGGGGGCGCGGCTGGGGACGCGCTGCCCTCTCTGGTGGTGACGCCGACCTCCCTTTTGTATAACTGGCTGGAAGAAATACGGCGCTTTGCGCCGGGGATTTCCGCGTGCCTCATCAGCGGGAGCAAGGCGCAGCGCGACCGGCAGCTGGAAAGGGCGCTGAAGGAAGACAGGCCCGACGTCATTGTGGCCAGCTATCCCGTCGTCCGGCAGGACAAAGAAGGGTTCGCCGCGGGGCGCTACCGCTTCCTTGTATTGGACGAGGCGCAGAACATCAAAAACCCGCTGAGCCTGTCGGCGGAGGCGGTGAAAACGCTGAACGCCCATTGCCGGGTGGCCCTGTCGGGCACGCCCATGGAAAACAACGTGGGGGAGCTGTGGTCCCTGGTGGACTTTGCCCTGCCCGGGTATCTGCCGCCGCTGCGCGAGTTTCTGCGCCGGTATGAGGATGGCAAGGGGGCGGACGATCTGCGCCGCCGCCTGCAGCCCTTCCTGATGCGCAGGCTCAAAAGCGACGTCATGTCAGAGCTGCCCGAAAAACTGGAAACCACGCTGTACGCCGGCATGACGGACGAGCAGCGCAGGCTGTACTCCGCCGTGCTGCTGAAAAAGAGGGAGAGCGTGCGGCACATTCTGGAGCAGCAGGGCCTTGGCACGGGGCGCGGCGAAGTGCTGGCCGCCATGACCGAGCTGCGCCAGATCTGCTGCCATCCCGCCCTTGTGCTGGACGGCTATCAGGCCTCTTCCGGCAAGGAAGACCTCTTGATGGAGATACTGCCGCCGCTTTTAGAGAGCGGACACCGGGTGCTGATTTTTTCGCAGTTCACCCGCATGCTGCACCTGATCAGGCAGCGGCTTGAAAGCATGCGCGAAACGCCGCTGTATCTGGACGGCGATACCGACCCCAGGGAGCGCGTGCTGCTGGCCGACCGCTTCAACAGGGGCGAAGGCCGCCTGTTCCTCATCTCCTTAAAAGCGGGCGGCACGGGCCTTAACCTGACGGGCGCGGACACCGTGATCCACTTTGACCCGTGGTGGAACCCCACGGCCGAGGATCAGGCCACCGACCGCGCCCACCGGGTGGGGCAGGATAAAAAAGTGCAGGTCATCCGCATTGTGACGCTGCGCTCCATCGAAGAAAAGGTGGTGGCGCTGGGCGCGCGCAAGCGCAGGCTGTTCGACACCCTGATCACCGCCGGTGAGGCCGGGGCGGCCAAGATGACCGGGAAGGATATCCTGGCGCTGTTTGAAGAGGATTAATGCAGCGCGTTCATGTCAAGGCCGAACAGGGCCCAGAACCGCTGTGCCGTATCGGACGCGGAGTCATCGCTGCGCGTTTTTTCGTGGTCTTTGTAGTTGAAATGGCTGCCATCCGCCGTGCGAAAGACGGGGCAGGAATCGGTGGCCAACGCGAAGGTCATTTCCGCGCCGTCCTTCATGGACAGCGTCAGCGTCGCGTCAAAGGGGCAGGCGGAGGGCATGATGGGCTGCGCCCCGGAAAAGCGCTGCCGCAACCATTGCAGCTTGGCGGTGTCCAGCAGCGCATGTTCCCCCTTGGGCGTTTTGAGCGTCGCCTTATTGATGGGGCCGATGCCGGAAACTTTTTTCAGCGTATCGGCGTCGGTGCTGTCAAGGGCGGTCTTGTGGATGCAGCCCGCGGCGGCGCGCAGGCTCACCGTGAGCCAATCGCCCTGATCGCGCAGGATGGGCAGCCTGGCGCCCTTTTTCAACAGCGCGATCTTGGGCGCCAAGCCGTCGTCCCATGCGTAGACGGCGGTGGCTTCGTCGCACACATAGAAGGCGGGGTTGACGGCCAGATAGTCCGACCGCACCCAGCCCGCCTTGCCCTCCGTTTCGGACAGGTAGCACTCGGCCCAGCCGTCCCACATATCGCCCACGGCGATCAGCGTGCCGTAGGGCAGCTGACGAACCGCTTTGGACGCGCCGTTTCTGTCCAGGTGCACGCTCAGGCTTTCGCACAGCACCACGGCCTCATACCCGATCTGGCCGGGACCGGCCGGCGGAACGATGCTGGCCAGGGCGCTTGCTGCCCCGATCAGCAGGGCGGCTAAAATCAGCACGATCAAACACTGTTTTTTCATGGGACAGTTCTCGCTTTCTTTTGGGGATTAAGGGGCTTAATCACAATCGAATAGGGTCTTATGCCCGATGGAGGGGGCGCTCCGAGGAATTTTCATATCGGCGGAAATACTGTGCCAGTCGATGATGCCGCAGGCGAAACCGAAAACTTCTTTGTGCTCCAGCATCTGCCGCTGCAGGGAGGTCATGGAGGATGGTATGTTTTTTATCCCGTTTTCGAAGAGGTTTTCAGCAGCCTGCTCGGTATCGCCGCATTGGCCGATGACGGTGAAGCGCTCCGCGAACCTGCGGATATTGGAGCGTGGGGAAAGCGTTTGAACCATGGGCGGGTACAGAAGCCAGCTGCAACAGAAAAAGGCGCGGTAACGTACCGGTGAAAAGTGCTGTTCAAAAAAGGCTTTTGCCGTTGCCAATGACTGCCGGACGGATAAAGGGGATAAATCGGCGCCGCGCTGGATATGGCAGTTGACGACCGGTGTGCCGGGCGGCAGCGCTTCCTTCTGCCGCGGCTCAAACGTCATATAGTCTTCGCCGATCGTATCTTTATCGAGATAGATCATTTTGAAGGGCTGAAACTGTAAAGCGCCGATTTTGAAGATATTCACATTCATGATATGCCGGAACCATATCACATCTTCTTTGAAAAGCCCGACTTTGCCGACCTTCTCATGATACACCCTTGCCCTTAGTGAAATGTCCCTAAAGGTATCGACCGCCACGGCGCCGGATACTCCCTTGGCGCGATATGCCGCGTATACCTGCGGTAGCAGATAGAGGATAACGGTTAAGCGGGTCAGGGGCATGCGCTTGCACAGGGCAAAGTTTTTGCCCTGATAGGCTGTTTCGGAGATTTTTTGGATATCCTTTTCTTTTTCGCGGAGCTTTTTCTGTACGGCGCGTTCTGCCGCGGGCGGCAGGCGAAGCGCCGTTACCAGCGCAGTGAAACACGTTTCTTTCATGGGGCCCTTAAACCGTTTTACGCCGTTATGCATGGCCGCCCTCCCATCGGATCCGCTTCTATTCTACCATGGGTTTCCTTAAAAAAACAGCATGCTGCCGCGGTTAAATTGACGCGCCTCTCTGTTGCTTGGTATAATTGGGGCAATGAAAGAAGGAGGGCGTAAGGATGGCGACTTGGATTGTGACGGATGTGGGGTGTGACCTGCCGCTTCACTATGTGGAACAGCAGGAGAGTTTCCGCGTGCTGCCCATGGCATACCGTATGGACGGGGAGGAAAAAGAATTCCATGCGGGGGACGAAAAAAATCTGCCCGCTTTCTATGAAAAGCTGCGCGGGGGCTCTTCCGCGACGACGTCGCAGGTCAATCAGGAAACCTTCTATATGACCTTTAAGGAATTGACGGAGAATGGCGACGACGTATTGTGCATGCCGCTGTCCAGCGGCATATCGGGCACGCTGCAATCGGCGCAGATGGCGCGCAGCCTGCTGCTGGAAGAAAACAAAAACGCGAAGGTGTATGTGGAGGATTCGCTCTGCGCCTCCCTGGGGCAGGGCCTGCTGATGCACTACTGCCTGATGAAGCGGAAGGAAGGCATGGACGCCGAAAAGCTGGCCAAATGGGTGCGCGACAACCGCCAGCACATCATCCACTGGTTCACGGTGGACGATCTGAATTTTCTGTTTAGGGGAGGCCGCGTCAGCCGCACATCGGCCTTGATGGGCTCCATGCTGCGCATCAAGCCGGTATTGAATGTCAATTGGGAAGGCCGCCTGATCCCGCAGGAAAAGGTGCAGGGCCGCAAAAAGTCGCTGCGCCGCCTGGCGGAAAAGGTCATCGAGGGGGCGAATCCCAAGCGGGGGCAGATGGTCTTCATCAGCCACGGCGACTGCGGGGAGGATGCCCTGTATGTGCGCGACCTGATTCAAGACGGCCTGCCCGGCATCACCGATTTTCTGATCTCCCCCATCGGCTGCGTGGTGGGCGCGCACTCCGGCCCCGGCACGCTGGCCGTCTTCTTTTTCGGGGACGAGCGGTAAAACCGGCTATACAATCAAAAACTGCGTTCATTCCGGCCGCTTTGGCAATCAGGGCTTCGGTGCATAGAATGAGCGTGGTTAAAAGTACATAAGAAAAAATGCGGGGGAAAGCAGCTGGAAAACACCGTTTACAGCAAAGGCAGGGGCTATGATCAGCCCCCGCCTTTGCTGTGCTGACATCACGGAAAATATGTGATGCCGGATCGATAGACTATTTCTTTTCGATGGGCCCGTACCCAACTTCATTCAGCCACCACTCGGGATAGCCGAGCGTCTCCGCGTTCTTGCGGTCATTGCGGTACCCGTCATTGTACTTTCCGAAAAGGAATTCGGACAGCTCCCACCACTGGTTGATAACGCTGTTGGCATTGGTCACCTGATAATCCGTCAGGAAAGCGACGGCTTTGGCCGGATCCTCCTTGGCCAGCTCAACGGCCCTGGCCTCGATAGCGGGCTGCACCAGGCGCTCCATACTTTCGACCTGCATGTATTTTTCCTGGATGTCCTCGATCATGGCGTCATAACGCAGGTTGGCGTAGTTGGATACCAGGTTAAAGGCCCAGTAAGCAGACTTGCGGTTGAACTCGCCGCCCCAGCCAATGTTGAAGGAATCCGGCAGCTTGCTGCTGGCGCCATAGAGAGGCATATAAGCGCTGGTTTGCGCTACATCCCAGCCAAACCAGGTAATTCCGCCTACTTCGTCCGGCAGCCAGTCGCGGGACTGCGTAACGTAGGTATAGCATGCCCGGTAGATTGAGATGGCGCGCTCCCATGCGCCTTTCACGGTCCGGTCTGTTGCCCAGCGGTCAGGTGTGCCGAAGGGGCCTGCCGCCAGCCCTTTGGTCAGGTCAAAGTCTGTGCCCTCATAATGATCGCGGAAAATGGTGAAGATATCTTCAACCTCAACCGGCTTATCAGGTTTCACAGAGAAGGGGAATTTGCGTGCCCAGGGATCAAGATTCAAAGAAGGAGCCAGCATAGACAACGCGCGCCACTCCCTTCTGGAGCTGTAGTAATTGCCGTTGTCCGGGCAGTAGGCGTCGCAAAACGAGAAGGGACTCTCTCCATCCCACCAGCCTTTTTCCTTGGCCAGCTTGGTGGTCTGGGAACCCCACATAAAATGATCCGGATCGTCAAAGTCAATCACATCGATGCGCGCGCGGTTGGCGCAGACGCCCACCTCCCCCTCCGGAATACGCTGGGCGGCCCAGACTGCGGTGCCGGATAGGGGGCCTGCGCCATAAATCTCAAAATGCCAGACCTCATTGGGATCGCCGACGTCAAGCGACTCGCCCCAGTCGCAATAACCATAGGTTTCCGCCATTTCACCCATGAGTTTCACGGCTTCGCGTGCGGTGGCACAGCGCTCAAGGGCGACCCGGGATAGTTCAATGATATTGAACCATCCTTCAGGGTCCTGAAGGCCGTTGCGCTCGCCGTTCCAGATGGTGCTTTCACCGATGGACAGCTGCTTTTCATTCTGTGTCCCGTACAGCGCGTAAATATAGCTGTAGGTATGCGGAACCTGGGGGATCTCTCCTTTGAGGATATGCTCCTCAAACGCGGGATCTTCCGGCGCACGCAGCGTTGGGTCAAGATAGACCGGCCGCATGGCGCCTTCCTCATAATCGGCTGCTGGAACAATCTGCACACGGAATTCTTCGGGCCCGGCGTCGGCTGTTTGCGAGGTCATCACAGAGCCGTCCGCAGAAGCGCCTTTGCTGACGGCTACGGTCGTGCAGGCGCTGGCTCCGTTCCAGACCATTCCGACCAGCAGGATAAACGCGGCCAGCACAGTCCAGAGGCGGTTAACAGATCTTTTGGCCTTTTTCATTTGCGAACCTCCTAAAATAAATATGTCAAAAGTGGCATGGTCGGCACGTCCACGTCCGCTTTTGAGGTTTTTATTGGTAAATCACCCGCTCCGGCGGCGCGTCATCAGGGTTCTTCAGATAGAAGCCAATCCCGTTGGTGACGAACTCGTTATATCCCGGGGAAGTGAAAGCGATGGGCTTATCCGGGTTGAATTCTGTCCACTGGGCGGCTAATTCAAGAATAATACTGACATGCCGTCCCGCGCGCTGCTCCATGGATTTCCCTGTTTCGTCGTAATCCGTAAACAGAAGGTCAAGAGAACCGGCTGTCAAAAGAAACTCGTCTTTCCCATCCATTTCCAGCGCCTCGGTTTTGGGCCCCGTCGGCTGGTCAAGGAAAGGGTCGGAGGACTCCAGCAGGAAGGGGAGCGCCTGGGAATAATCTCCCACTTCCCGGTGGGATAAGCCGTGGAAGTTGGGGGGCGAAGGCTCTACATGGACTTCAAAGAGAGAAGAGGAGACGTTCATGGCAGCCAGGGAAGCGATGAGCGTAGATTGATCCGGCGCCACGATACAGTTGGTCACGGGATAGAGAAGCTCTGCCCCGTGCATATCGACCACAAAATCCACCTGCTCCTGCTTAATCAGCTCCATCGTGGCATAACAGATTTGCTCGGCTAAAACACCGTTCAGGCGTCCGGGAAACGCGCGGTTCAGATTGCGCATATCCACATTGGACAGCATCTGCCCCGTGGGATAATGGATGTAAACCTCAGGGTCCGGCCACTGATCCAAGGGGTTCACCAGCCTGTCTCCCATGCGGAAAGCCTGCTCGCCCCAGGGGGTCGGCACGTGCATGAACTGCGGATACCCGCCCATTGGCTGTGTTGCCGTGGAGCCGGAACGGTTGAAATGCGGCATAATCAGCAAACGCCCGCTCTCCATAACCGTGTTTTCAATCATGGTAAAAGCAGCGATAACCCCTGACAGCTCGTTGGGATGCGTCCCGCCCAGCAGCAGCGCGGTAGCGCCTGGCACACCGCTGTCCAGTTCAAAAATGTCAGTATCTCCCCATGTATTTTTGAGTTTCGGCACATAATCGCTGAGTTTATGAACGGAAACAACGCCGGGGCCCATCACCAGAGGTTCTTTGAAATTTCTGAGAGCGGCCATTTCCTGGCCGCCGAAAATCAGCACGGCTGCCAGAGAAAGGGCGATAACGATTTTAATGGCAACGATTTTTTTCACGGCTGGTTTCTCCTTATTTCAGGCGAAGCAGGCGCAGCAGAAAGGGAAGAAGCACGATGCAGTGTAGCGTGGCCTTTTGCCAATCCCGAGCCTTGATGAAATTCCACACCAGCAATCCGGCACAGCATGCGCACAGCAGATAATATAAAACAGTAATGGCCATCGACATGGTTCTCCTCCTCTCTTATCAAACGACCAGGAAACCCAATTGCCGGCTGAAAACGACCATCAGCGTGCCGACCACGGTAATGACAATCCAGGGAAGCCATGTGCTTTTTAGCATCTGTCTGTACAGGCCGTTAAAACCGGTCGTTTGAACAGAAAGGCGTCCGATCAGAGCGGTGGGGGGGAGGGCGTCTCCTAACATCCACAGCAGGCTTAGACCCGAGAGCGCGATCACCGGATGATGACCAACCGAGTTGAGCGTCCAGATGAGGGGAATGCCGAAAACGGCTGAAGCGCCAAAGGTGAACACGCCCTCTGAAAAGGGAATGACAAAAGGAAGCAGGCAGAATACGGCGGCTATGGGCAAGGAGATAATCGCCAGGCTCATCAGTCCCCTGGTTCCATTGGCGCTCATGACCTGCATCAGCATGCCGATGATGACCACGGTGCTTAAAAGCGGCATGAGCTGGTCCATCGTATCAGCCGCCACATGTACAATGTTCAATTTGCGTGGACTGATCGCCCAAGCAACAGCGGCCGCGGCCATAAAACCGACAGGCAACCCCAAGACGGGCAAATCAAACGGCCAGATGCGCGGTACCACGATGAAGGCGACCACCACCAGAAAAGGAATGCCTACGCGCCAACCGCGCATTTTTTCGGGAGTCTCGGGAATGGTTGCAAGAACCGACTGCAAATCCTTGGGCTTGCCACGCATGCCATAGTAAAATGTTACGAACAGGCCCAGCAAAAGGACCGGAATGCCCAAAGGAATCTCAAACCCCACATAGGGGATCGCGGTACCGGCGGTTGTAATCATCGCCCAGACATTGACGGGCGGCGCCACTGCGGACAGCCCTGCCAACAGAAAAATAGCGGCGGCGGCGCGGTCGTCCTCGACGCCGAGGCCCTTGAGCACAAGTGCCATTGTTCCGCCGACGACCAGAACAGACACCGAGCCTGCCCCTGTCAAAGCGCCGGGAATCAGCATCAGAAACATCAGGATGATCAGCAGCATCACGCGGTTTTTATGAAAGCGGATCAAAATTCTGCGAACAAGGTAGTCCACCCCGCCAGCCGCCTTGACAATGTTCATAAACAGTGTGGCGGTAACAAAAATCAGACACATATCCAGATACGCGACGGAACCCTCAGCGATATGCCTCAGTGAAACACCATTTCCACTGAACAGAAGGCCGACGAGCGTCATCGCCAACAGTGCCAGTTCTGTTTTCAATTTAAGCGATTTGGCAATAACGAAAGCCCCGGTCATCGCCAACAGGGCTAAGCCGACTCTCAGATACAATGCGGGGCCTCCTTACTTTGCTATCCCAAACAATTCACTCAACACCTGTGAAAGATCGGCGGATTTTTCGATGACAAACAGCTTTGCGCCGGTTTTCTCAACAATCTTGTCGAACCGATTGTCAAAATTGCCGTCCTTGGTCGAGATGATGTAATCCGCCTGGGGCATAACGGCATCAATCAGACGCTCGTTGTCGCTGCCGGCTTTGCCGCGGCGTGACTTGCCTTCAATATGAAGGGCGATGATCGTAGCGTCCTGCTTTTTTGCCTCGTCAATTACGGAAAGAACACGCTCGACCTCAGAATCAATGGAAAGCCCCGACGCGCCCATTCCTTTTAAGCTCGCACCAATATTGAAGATGACTGTCTTGTAGGGCGTGCCCTCCGCTTCTTCGGAACCGATAGTCAGATGGTGACCATCCCCTACCTGAAAGCTTTTCAGGCCAACGCCCTCTTTATACTGATCGGCCGTCGGCACGTCGCAATAATCATATTTCAGCCCTATTTTATCCGCAATTGCGTGCAGAATGACAGTGCCTGTGCTTTGGCCGGCAGAAGTGGACAATGCCGGCAGCCCGGCAAGGGGCTGTTTGCTTTCAGCTGTTGCTATGGAAATCAGCATCAGGCAGAGCAAGCAGATAGCCGAGGCAATGATTCTTTTCTTCATGGTATCCTCCCTTTCTTTTCAAGACGGTTGCATAAACTATGCATAGATAAACGCTCTGATGGGTTTCAAGGAGCAGAGAATGATCCGCTCATATCAGGAACTCATAAGGCATCCTATCCCTTACGGTGAAAGCCTGCAAATCAATCGTCCTACACCTCAATAGCGTGTCATACGCTGAGATTCTGAAGCGTTTAGTCTTTATGCAATCAAGTACGGTATACCAGCCTCAATGGATGAAGTCAAGATTTCTCATCGTATTTATATTGTTTTTTTCGGCGTTTGCCGATTCTTTATCGTTGCATGATTCATGAATAACATATCATGGAACCATCTCGTTCATGGTGTCCAGGAACTCTCCACGCCTGGTCATCCTGCTCCTGCCACCATATTCGATATCGCCGAACGTCGGCTGCTTCGCGGTATGAACCTCGATTGATGCCTTTCTTGACTGATTGATTCCTTGAGGCCATTTTATCACGAAATGCCAAATGAGCGCGAATCAATCAGCGGTTCCTTAATCTGATACAATGCCGTGGGATGATTTGGCCTTTCAAAAAAATCGAAAAAGATTTCTTTTCCCCTCAAAAATGACGGGGACAGGGACGAGGCTTATTGATTATACTTGCCGAAAGGGGCTCATGTGCCCGGTTTTACACAAATACTGCGGAAAGGGGCTGAGGGCAATGACGGCCCGGGCGTCCATCCATATCTGTCGATCAAGGCCGATCCTGCCGGCGCCTGCCGCCCGGTTTTTTCTTGCCGGTTTATCGCGAAGCGGCCTTCGGCTTTTGATGCTGTCTGTGGTGAAAAAGACTTCTTTGATCCGGCCGCCTTCCATCCCTGATCCGGTTATCCGGCGCGGTTTGTCCGTTTGCGGGGGTAAGCTGCGCTTTTCTGCGCTTGTCCAGGGCGTGTAGGAAAGTTTGAAACGCGCCGCCGCGGCGGACGGTTTCCGTATTTCCCGTCAGTTTTTCAAGAGCGATGCGCATGCGGCCGGCCGCGGGCCGGCGAAGTCTCTCCCCTCGGTAAAAGAAGCCGCAGTGACAAAGTCACTTCTCATTATATGAACCACAGAAAGCGATAAAGAAAAGGAGGAACAGACTCTATGAAAACCAAGAAATGGATAGCGCTGGCGTTGGCGCTGACGATGCTGCTGGGCATGCTGCCCGCGGCAATGGCGGCGACGGGCAGCGGATGGGACGACGATTGCCCGCAAAACTTCCTTCCGGGAACTGACCCCACTCACGCCAGCTATGGAAAACACAATTGGGTGAAGAGGACCGAAGACCCCGGCAACAGATGTACAGCCCCCGGGGTGGCGATCTATGTCTGTACCGTTTGCGGCCAGACCACCAGCAGACCCACCGCCGCGCCGGGTCACAAGTGGGGCGAGTGGATCGTTACCAAACAGGCTAACTGTCGGGACACAGGCTCGCGGTATCGTGTTTGTACCGTCTGCGGAGAGCAGCAGGCGGAAGACATCCCCGCGGGCGGCAATCACAGCTTTGGCAGGTGGACCGTGACCCAGGAAGCTGCCTGCAATACGGAAGGCTCACGCTACCGCACGTGCTCCATTTGCGGTTACAGGCAGACGCAGGCCATAAAACCGGCGCACAGTTGGGGCGAATGGGAAACCATTCAGGAACCGACCTGCAAAGAAAACGGCAGCCGCCGACACGTCTGTACGGTATGCGGAGAAACGGAAACCGAGACGCTCAAGGCGAACCGGGACGCGCATGTGTGGGGCGATTGGGTCATCACGCAAGAAGCAACATGCAAAAGGGCAGGCGCCCGGCATCGGGCCTGTTCCGTATGCGGCAAGAAGCAGACCGAGAGGATCGGAAAGCTTGAACACGACTGGGGCGATTGGGAAATCACCAGACAGGCTACCTGCAGACAGGCAGGTTCACGGCGCAGGGTATGCGGCCTGTGCGGCGATAAACAGACGGAGCGAATCAAGCCGACCGATCACGCATGGGGGGAATGGAGCATAACGCGCCCCGCCACCTGTCAGCAGAGGGGCCTCCGGGAACGGGTCTGTTCCGTATGCGGAAACAAGAACACCGAACGGACTCCGAAGGCGGATCATCACTGGGGAGAGTGGGATGTTACAAAGCATCCTACCTGCACGACGGGCGGCAGCCAGACGCGCGTCTGCGCCGTGTGCAAGCGTAAGGAAACAGTCAAAACAGAGCCGCTCGGGCACGATTGGGGCGAGTGGCAGGTTATCAAGCCCGCCGCAAAAGACGCCCTCGGCGTCAGGGAACACACCTGCGTCCGCTGCGGCGAAACGGAGCAGGAGGAATTGATCGAGCTGCCGACGGAAAACGGCCTGCGGCTTACCGTGGACAACATGCACCGCAGCGGAGCGGACGCTGACGAAGTGTTCACCTTCGATATGACAGTGACCAACAGAACCGACGGCTGGAGTCTGGTATCCGCCTCGGCGAAACGGGACGCCGGTTCGCTGACCGATCAGGAAGGCTTCGTTGACTGGCCGGAAGGCGAACTGCTGTTAGATGACAGCCATTCCTTCAGCTATTATTTCCGTCCGACGGCCAAGGAGTTGGAAAACGCGAAAAACGGCTCCGGCCCTTCCACGATCAGCCGGACAATTACCGTGCTGGATCGCGAGGGGCATACCGACACGGTTCAGCTGGTCGCGCAGCTGCGGTATCCGGGCGCTGTGCTGGCCCATCTGGACGGCAGCATGGATTTTCACGGCCGGCTTCATCTGTTTGAGAATGACAGCGATTCCTTCCCGGTAACGCTGACGCTTACCAATGTCGGCGACGTGCCTTTGACCGATCCGGTAGCGCACTGCACGCTGACGACCGGCGGCGGAAAGACGCTTCGAACCTTGACCCTGCAGCCGGAAAACAGCGCGGTGTCCCTTCTGCCGGGAGAGAGCGTGCCCTTTGCTATAGCGGTGGATGTAAGCGGACCGGATGAAACGGAAGCGCTGAAGGATCGGGATGACATTGCCAGCCTGCAGTGGATATTCTGGGCTGAATACAGCTATGTGAACGTCATGGGCGAAGCGGCCAATGGGGAAAGCAACCTGTGGCGGCAGAGCATCGAGGTGTGGGAGCTGGATGCCGATAACCCCAAGAATACCTATGTGATGCCTGTCCTCACCGGCTCCTTTGAGGCCCGCGTCTATAACGGTGTGGATCGATTTGACGGTGGAAAACGTGAACCCCACAGACACCATTAAAGGCATCCGTTTTGAACGGTACAATGTGAATGGACAGTCGGCCGCCGCGATAGAGATGCCGGATATCACCCTGAAGCCCGGTGAAAGCTATACCCTGAAGCATCGTTTCAGCGTTGATGTGGACAGTGAGGCTGCCAAGAGGGGATACTATATCCTTGACTTCGTCGCCTGGTGCCACAGCCCTGCTTACGAATGGAACTCCAACGCCGGCTGGAGCGGCGTGGTACGGATGGAACCGAAGGAGGAGGGCGGTCTGTCCGTTGAAACCATTGATTTGGGAAAGTTCAGCGTATCCTCCCCGGTCACGGTTTATGATGTTGACACGGTTTATTATGTAGTGCCGAAGTCGTCGTCCGACAATATCGTCGTGACGGTGGGCAACGAGACTTTTGAGCCTATCAACGCGTCAATAACCTCCGACCATCCGGGGGATGCTTTTGACGGCGAACCGGAAAAGGAGCTTTCCCTCCCTGCGGGTAAACGCCGGATGGTGAACTTCGCCTTCACGCCCACCGAGGAAGAAAAGCAGGCGGGTCGCCTGACGCGCACCGTTACGGCATCCACCCCAGACGGCGCGCTTCAAGGCGGCAAGACCCTGAGCCTTGCCCTGCGCAGCGGCGGCTGGTGGCCGGAAACCGACCGTCCGGGGCTGAGCGTGCAGGCGGGCAGCGTGTGCCAAATCGGCAGCGAAAACCCGTACAGCGCCGTGTTCAGGGCGGATGTGACGGTCGTCAACACCGGCGGCGTTCCGCTGTCCATGTCCGTGGAGTCTCAGGATGGCAGAGGGTGGAGCACTCCTGCCGATGTTTTCGACGGCTGGGGCGACGGCGTGGATGTAACCCATTTCCAACCCGGAGAATCCTTTACCTTCCGGTACATCATGAGCGAAGCGGAGAAGGAGGGTTCGGATGGCTTCATGCGCCGGACCCTGAATGTGCGCGGCGCTGTGCCGGATTCGGACATCCGTGTGACAGACAGCGCTTCCTTCTGCTTCCCCGTGGTGAAAAGAGGGGCGTTGAGGCTGACGGTGGATGGACATCACCGCAGCGGTGATCCCGATCAGGCCATTACGGCGTATCTGACGCTGCAAAACGTTTTCCTGTCGGAGGAAACGGTGACGGTGTCCATCGCCGCCAAGGACGCGCATGGCAACGCCCCGTCCGGCGATCAAATGATCGAGTGGCCGCAGGGCGGCTCCGTTACGCTTGGGCCCTGGGAATCCTACAGCTTCGGCTATGTGATTCACCCCACGCAGGATGAAATTCTCGCCAACAAGGTTGAACGGACAGTGACTGCCGACGGCGGGAGAGAAGGGTTCGTAAGCAGCGTAGTCCTGATCTATCCCCTGTTTTCCGGAGCGGGGGGCGTGGCGATTCTGCAGCTGGAGGGTGAAACGCAGTATGCGTCGCCCCTGCCGCTGTACGACAGCTTTAAGGCGCATCTGACGGCCAAAAACATGGGCGAAGAGACCGTGGAAAACGTGCTTTTCCACGGCATGGCGCAGAGCGCGGACGGCAAATGCGTGGCGCAGATGACGCTTGGCGCTTCCGACGGCGGCACCGCCACGACGCCCGGCCAAGCCTTGCAGTGCTTCCCCGCCTTCCCCGTTACCTCTGAAATGGCGGCGGCCGCGCTTTCCGCTCAGTGCGTGAATGAATTCGGCGAAGCGGGTACGCTGACCTTTACCTTCCACGCGTCGTACACGTACCGTACCGAAGACGGGCAGGCCGTTCCCGGCGTATCCAATATGCTCACCTATACCGTGCCGATCCGGGAAGAAAAAACGGGCGGAATCGACCTGTCAGGCATGTGGGACAGCCAGCCATACCAGCCATACCCGACAGCCGGCGACACCGTCACGGTTCATTTGACGATCCGGAATGTTGGGGAAGAAGACCTTGCCGGTCTCCGGCTGGAGATGCAGCGGATGCGCCAGCATAGCTTCATCCCCGAAAAGATCCTGATTGACGAGCCGAAGGATCAAGTCTTCCACGCGGGGGAGACCCGAACCTATGATTTTGCCTATACCGTTACTCCCCAGGATGTGGAGGCCGGCACCATCCTCGCCTTCAAATTCATTGCCAGCGCCGAAAACAGCGCCAAGCAGCAAATCTATGTGTCGAGATGGGAAATGGGGCAACTCTTGGCAGGTTCGGAAACGCCGGACGCGGCAGACGATGGCGGCGCCATTGTCATCAGCAAGCGTATCGACGGCATGCCGCCCAACGGACAGATTGGCTTCCGCCTGAACGACGCCATCCACTATACGATTGAATTGACAAACACCTATGATTCCCCCGTAACCAACATCGCCGTGTATGACGATATGACGGGCTACAGCCCCGTCATGCTGGGCGCGGTGGATCTGGAAAGCGGACAGACCAAGACCCTGTCCTTTACCCACCCGGTTACGGCGCAGGATGTAGAGATGATGTCGGTAATGAATACCGCCTATGCGCTGGTGATGGTCAACGATCCGACAAACGGTGAAACGCTGGAGGAATACACGGTTCGGTCCAATCAGGTCGTGGCGCGGGTGGAGGATATCGGCGCGGGCGAAGAGGAAGCCGTGACAATCATCAAGACGGTCGTCGGAACGCCGAGCGATCCGAATGGCTATCGGGAAGGCGAGACCATTCAGTATGATATCGCGGTGCACAACGGCCATCAAACGGATGTCGAGGTGAGTGTCGAGGATTGGATCAGCGGCACAGGCGCGCCGGTTCCGGTGGCGCAGGTCACGCTGACTCCCGGCGAAACGCGGCATTACGCCTTTTCCTATACCGTGCGCCCGTCCGACGCGAACGTGGGTCAGGTCGTGAACAACGCCAATGCCGCCGTGCTGATGCACGCGGACGATGAAACGCGGATGTCCGGCTATACCGTTTGGGCGGCGCCTGTGATCGTGCCCGTCCTTCCTTCGAACGGGGATGAGAACATCGGCATAACGCACGTTAATCCGCCCGTTACGGAGCCGCCCGTAACAGAGCCGCCCGTCACGGAACCGCCTGTGACAAGACCGCCTGTCACGGAACCGCCCGTCACGGAGCCGCCCGTCACGGAGCCGCCCGTAACAGAGCCGCCCGTGACAGAGCCGCCCGTCACGGAACCGCCTGTAACAAGACCGCCTGTCAAGGATCCGCCCGTCACGGAGCCGCCCGTAACAGAGCCGCCCGTGACAGAACCGCCTGTAACAAGACCGCCTGTCAAGGAACCGCCCGTCACGGAGCCGCCCGTCACAGAACCGCCTGTCAAGGATCCGCCCGTCACGGAGCCGCCCGTGACAGAACCGCCTGTAACGCAAGCGCCTCTTGTCCCGCCGCAGGTTGTCGCGCCGGATGTGACCCCCGACCCGCAGTCCGGCAGCTTCTGCCGCCGGGTGCTGACGGCGCTGGAAAGCGGCGAAGCCCGGTATGAATTGATCTTCTGCGGCGAGCATCTGGCTGTTGAACTTTCCGCCCGGGGAATGACGGGCAAGCAGGCGAAGAATCTGTGGACGGATGCGGTGAACGAGGGCTATGGTGCCCTGGCGGCCAAGTATCCCGGCGATACAGCCGCCCTGATCGATACGGAGCGCGCCCTCTTCTTTAATCAGCTGAAAGCGTTCCAAACCGTTGCCGCGGCGCGGGAGGGCGAAGAAAAAGCGCTGACGCGCGCGGTGGAACAGCTGCGCAACCGCTGTCTGGATCTGTGCTATGCCCTGCATACCGCGCCGAGTCAGCGGCTGGACAGCGCCCTCAGGGACGGGATTCCCGTCATTTCAGAAATGGACGATGCGCCTGACAAATGCCTGATGGAATCGGAAGAGACATCCTTCGGCAGCCGGGTCAGGTATCGCGTGTGCCGTGAGCACATCATCATCCAAAGCTTTTTGAACCAACAGCGTGAGACCGCAGTTTCTGCGGGGGATGCCGCCAATGCCTTCCGGAAGAGCCGGGCATTGTGGAAAAACGCCCTGATGAAAGCTGCCAACGCCCTGTATCGGGATGCCGCGCCTGAAGGGAAAGCCGCTATCGCCGACAGCATGAATCTGTTCCATCACTGGCTGGACGCGCGGCAGAATGTGCTGCTGGCGCTGTATCCCCAGGATGAGGCCGCCGTCATGGAGGTCGTGAGCTTCACCATGCAGAACCGGGTGTTTGATCTGGAGGGAATGCGGCGGTAAACGGCGGGGCGGTTCCCCCCCTCTGCCATTGCTTCAATATGCTGGATGCCGTTCCAAGAAAACGGCATCCAGCTTCTCGTGAAAAAGACGGCGCTGCTTCAGCCCTTTTCCCACAGCTTCGCTGAAACGAAATATCCACCCCGGACATATTGTGCATATTGGCATGAACGGCGGAACGAATGAAAACCGAGAACGATTTTGAGGGAGGAAAATACCGCTATGACAGGAAAAGGATGGAAAAACGCGCGCTTCTTTCCGCTCCTCCTCGTTTTGCTCATGGCCGCGCAGATCGGTTCGGCGAACGCCGCTGATGATGCGCTGCTGAAAAAGCTGCCCGGCCGATGGACATACACAGACTATGCCGACAAAGAATCAACAGAGGACGAAACGGCAGCGGATCTGGCCTTCCTGACCTTTGAAGAGGAGGGGAAAGTCTCACTTTCCTGTTACGACGTTGCGGGCGGGTATTTATTTGCCTGCCAAGGCGTTTGGTCGCTTGAACCAGTTCGGGACGGGAATGACCGGCTGACGATCCGGTATACATCGACGGACAAGCCCCTGGGAACGGAAAGCGCGTACGCGCTGGAATGTGTGTATGAGGCGTATTCAGAGTCCTGGGTGGAGAATGACGCCGAGGTTTCCTATCTGATCCTGACCCCGGTCGGCTGCAGCGGTATATCCCCCTTTCAGGAAACTTACGGCGAAGACTGGGAACTGACGCTGCACAGAAAGCAGGGGCCGAACATGCGGATCGCCCACTGCAAAACTTACGTTTCCCTGCGGGAGCGGCCGATGGCGGCGTCCGGGCGGCTTGCAAAGGTTCCCCTGGGGGCGCCTGTGCTTGCTTATCCGGAAGACGGCGGGCAGAACGGGTTTATCCGCTGCGTATATCAGGGCCTGGAAGGATACATTCTGTCGAAATACCTGGAACCGGTTGAATAGAAAGAGCGCTATGGAAGGCGAGGTGGTGCGATTTTGCGCAGCGTACAAAAAAACAAAGGACCATGTTGAGGGTAACACACAGATGAACAGGCGGCGGTCATCTTTTCCACAAAACATGCAGAGATTGCCCGCAGGCAAATCCCGCAAACCGGCAAAGGAGCTCAAATAAGAAAAATCAATACGGTTCTACAAAACCGGATAATGGACATGAAATGCTCCGCTGAATCGAAAAGAAGAATCGTATAATAAAGCCGGCTTCCATACCCGTCTGAAGAACGGGTATTTTTTACGGACAACTCACGATCTCAGCCGGGATGCTTCCGGAATGCCGGGCGGGGAAGAACCCCGATCCGTTTGGGAGCGCCCGCAGGGAAAGAAACACGAAAAACAAAGAGCCGAGAGGAAAAACATACCCCGGCGCAAGAACGCCAAAGACCGCTTGAAAACATCCTGATATCCGAATATGATATATCCATAGATTCACCGGAGGGCAGCGATGAAAGGGTATATGCTGGCGCGGGAGGCGTCGTATAAATGGGGCGTGCCGGAGAGCCTGGCGCACAAGCTCTGTCGGGCGGGGCGCATGCCGGGACCGGAACGCTTTGGGCGCTCCCTGGCGGTCCCTGCCGACGCAGAAAAGCCCTGTGATCCGCGCAGCGAAAAGCGGAAGCACCCTTTGATACGCAGCTTTGGAAAGGGTGTGTCCGAACCGCGATTTTTCTTAAAGAGCCTTCAAAATCCTGTTGTTTATGAGGGGGACAAAGGTGTTTTTTCCCCCTATAATGAGGATAGAGAATCCGTGCCGGAGCGACCGGAAAGGAGGTGCGCCGGATGATACTTTCCAGAACATCAAAACGGAATATCCTTTTGTTTGTGGCGGCCTTCCTTCTGTGCGGCGCCCTTCGTATTCTTTTGTATCGCGCTGACTTTGCTTTTGCCTTCTCTTCAGTTTTCTGCTGCGTTTTGACGATCCTTTGGGCGATTACGGTACAAAAACGGGTGACGGACAGACGGCTTCGCTTGCTGACGCTGTGGATCGCCGTTTTTCTTTTGCTGCACTTTGTATTGCAAATACTCCGGTATGACGTATTTGGCGGAGATATAAACGTGCGGCGGTATTTGTGGTATTCCATGTACATTCCCATGACGGCGCAGCCGCTTTTGTTTTATTTCCTCGCCGTCTGCATCCACCGTCCGGAGGACAAGCCCCTGCCGCGCTATGATTGTCTGCTGATCGTGACAGGTGTGCTGCTGGTGCTGGGCTTTTTAACAAACGATCTGCATTTTTTCGCAAAGTCTTTTCCAAGCGGCATTATGGACGACAATGGGCAGGAAAAGAGCGGTCCCCTGTATTACCTCATCAACATTTTTATCTATGGTCTTTATGTGCTTGCGTTTGCCATCATCCAGAAGAAGAACCGCCGATACATTGCGCGGCAATACCGCTGGATCGCCGTCATCCCCCTTTTGATCGGCGCAGCCTATTTTCTTCTCTTTCCCCTTGATCTGTACAAGCTGTTCTGCCGCACCCGCGTCTGGAACATGGGCGAAATGATGGGCTTCTGCGTCATTGCCGGTTTGGAAGCCTGTATTCAAACAGGGCTTATTCCGGCAAACCGCGGCTATGAAACGTTGTTTTCCGCCGCCGAGCTGCCCGCTGTGATTTTGGATGCCGCGGGCGAGCCTGTTTATCGCACGGCTGCCGCGCCGCATCCGTTTTTGCAGCGTGATACGGAAAAGCGCGTTTCCCACCCGATACCGGGCGGCAGCATTGAATATCTCGTGGATGTAAAGCAGGTGCAGGGCTTAAATCAGCAGCTTGCGGAGCGAACGCAGCAGATCGAAACACGCAACGCCTATATCGCGGAGGAAACACGCATTAAGCAGGAACGGGCGGAGGTGGAAAACCGGAACCGGCTGTATGAGCGCGTTTCCGAAATCGCAAAGCCCCAGCTTGAACAAATCGACAGGCTCTTAAACGAATCGGATGGCTGCGGCGAAAAGCAGCTTGCCCGGATCGCCGTGCTGGAAGCGTATATCAAGCGGCGCAGCAATATGGAGCTGCTGGCCGCTTCCGGGACGCTGACCATGGTGGAGCTGGCCTCCGCCGTGGCGGAATCCCTTGACTACGTTCGCCTGAGCGGGGCCAATACGGCAACAAGCGCTGTCGGCACGGGCGCCTATCCTTCCGAAATGGTGATCGCCGCCTATGAGCATATCGAGGAGATCGTGGAGGAAAGCCTTGATACGCTTTCGGATATGATCGTTACCCTGCGTTCCGCGGGAAAGCAGCTTGTCGTTCGTATGATGCTGAAAGCGGAAAACTTCGCTTATGAAACGAACGGGCATTGGCAGGACGGCGCGGGCTTTTCCCGCAAGGCGGCGATCGCAAAAGAAAACCAGGATATGATCATTGTGCTTACCTTCACGGAAGGGGGAGAACGGAAATGAAGATTGCTCTCAACCATCCCATCCATCATTTAGCGCTGTGGCGGTTTATGTGTATTTTCGCTTTGCTGATCTTCCTTGCCGCCGTAACGGCCACCGCGCTTTTGATCCGGCAGAAGCGGTATCGCCTGTTGTGGGCGTCGCTGCCCGTGCTGTGTGCTGCCTACTTCATGGAGCAATGCTTTGATATGTATGTAGGCGGATTTGTCTATTCGGACGCCGCCGCAAGGATCGTAAATGCCATTGCTTCCATACCGGACTGGCTGCTGCTTGCTTTCTGCGCTGCGCTTGCGTTTGCGCAAGCCATACTCATGCAAAGCATCCGCCTTTATGAAAAGAGCCGGATTAGCACCATGTCTGTCAAGGAGGCGACAGACAGCCTTCCCACGGGGATTTTATGCTATGCCCCCGGCATTCGCGTTCTGCTTGTCAACCGCGCCATGCAGGATTTCTGCCGTAAAATTACCGGTGCGGAGCTTGAGGACGGCGAAACCTTTTATCGCTTTCTGGAGGGCGGGGAGCTCTTGCCGGCGTGCAGCCGCGTCATGGTGGGCGGCAAGCCGGTGATCGTCCTTCCTGACCGCACGGCGTGGAAGATCAGCGAGAACGACATTCCCTATGAAAAGCATACCGTCCGCATGGTACTTGCCTCCGACATCACGGAGGTTTACCGCAAGACGCAGAAATTGCGGGAAATGCAGCGGCGGCTTGAAAAGCTCGGACAAAGGCTGCAAAAGGTCAACCGGGAGGTTGTGGCGCTGACGGCGGAGCGCGAGCTATTAAACGCCAAGGTCAGGATCCATGACGAGATGGGGAGCAATCTGCTTGCCATCAAGCGCTTTCTGCTGAACGGAGGCACGGAGGCGGAAAAGGCGGCGCTGATGGACAGCCTGCACCGCAGCGTCGCTTTTCTGAAAAACGACAGCCCAGCGCGCGTACAGGATGAATACGAGCTTTTGATCTCCATGGCGTCGCGGCTGGGGCTTCATATCTCCATTGCCGGAGAATTGCCGCAGACCGAGCCGCATAAGCACATCATGGCCGCCGCGATCCATGAATGCTTGACCAACACCCTGCGGCACGCGCACGGGGACGAGCTGCGAGTCGACCTGTCCCTAAGCGAGGACACGATCACGGCGATATTCACCAACAATGGCGAACAGCCGGAGGCGGTAAGCGAAAAGGGCGGGCTTAAGTCCCTGCGTGAGCTGGCCGAACAGGCAGGCGGAAGCATGGCGATAGAGGTGCAGCCGGTATTCACCGTAACAATCAAGCTGCCAAAGGAGGAAACGTATGTCCTATAAAGTATTGATCGTGGACGATCAAATTATGTCAAGACAACTTTTTGAGAGTTTCGTCGCCGCTTCCGACCGGTACGAGCTGGCGGCTTCTGTGGAAACGGCAAAATTTGCCGACGGATACTGCGCGGGCGGAAAGGTCGATCTCGTCATTATGGACATTGTGATGAACGACGGCTCCAACGGGCTCGACACCGCCAGAAGGATCAAGACGTCGTATCCGAAAACGAAGATCATCATCGTGACCTCCATGCCCGACGGCGCGTTTTTGAAACGGGCGCGGGAGATCGGTGTGGATTCCTTCTGGTACAAGGAAGTGCAGGAAAAGCCCATGCTGGAGGTCATGGACAGGACAATGGCCGGGGAGCATATCTTTCCCGACAGTCCGCCGGTGACACAGCTCGGCCTTGCCAAGAGCACGGAGTTCACCGAACGGGAGCTTGATGTGCTGCGGCTGCTCGCGGAAGGGCTGACGGACAAAGAAATCGCGGACCATCTTCATTTGAGCGTGACCACCGTGCGCTACCATGTGAACAACCTGATTTTCAAAACCGGGGCTTCCTCCCGGACGGAGCTGGCGGTGAACGCCGTCAGAAGCGGGATCGCCATACCGGGGATCAGGTAAAAGAATAAAAGCTCCTTCTGATTTCTCGTTCCCT
The DNA here is from genome assembly GCA_964522425.1 of uncultured Oscillospiraceae bacterium. Taxonomy (GTDB): domain Bacteria; phylum Bacillota; class Clostridia; order Christensenellales; family Aristaeellaceae; genus DTU024. Next base: position 6,634 of record CAZFUT010000005.1, on the reverse strand, counting down.
CCGTTTTTCATCCGATTGCATGATGGGCGTACATAGATGCTATATATAGAATAAACGCAGTTGCAGGGCCTCCGTTTATGGTGTATCATTTTGCCCATCCCATCACACGTCAATGGAAATGGAGCGCACGATGTCTGAAAACGCCGTCATCCGCCTGCATGGGCTGACCAAGACCTTTGGCAGCGTGGTCGCAAACGACCATATCGACCTGACCGTAGACAAAGGAGAAATACTGGCGCTGCTGGGCGAAAACGGCTCCGGCAAGACCACGCTGATGAACATGCTGTCGGGCATCTATCAGCCCGACGAGGGCGCCATCTGCCTGCACGGCAAAAAGGCGCGCATCGCGTCGCCGCGCGATGCGATACGCCTGGGCATCGGCATGATCCACCAGCATTTTAAGCTGGTCGATCTGTTTACCGCGCGCGAAAACATCGTGCTGGGGCGCAAAAAAGGCGAATTGCGGTTTTCCCCCGACGAGCTGGTGAAAAAGCTGGGCCTGCATATCGATCTGGACGAAAAAGTATACAACATGTCGGTCAGCGAAAAGCAGACGGTGGAAATCATCAAGGTGCTGACGCGCGGCGCGGACATATTGATCCTGGATGAGCCTACCGCCGTCCTCACCCCGCAGGAGATCGACACGCTGTTTGATATCCTCAGGCAGATGAAAAAAGAGGGCAAGGCCGTCATCATCATCACCCACAAGCTGGATGAGGTGCTGGAGGTGTCCGACCGCGTGGCCGTGCTGCACAAGGGCAAAAGCATCGGCAGCGTCAGCACAAAGGACGCCGACCGCTTCCTTCTGACCGAAATGATGGTGGGCCGGGCGGTGGATCTTGCCATCACAAGGGCCGAATGCCCGCACGATAAAACGGTGCTGGACGTCCACCAGCTGACGGTGCAGAACAAGGACGGGCATACCGAACTAAACCAGGTCAGCTTTGAACTGCACGCCGGAGAAATACTGGGCGTGGCCGGCGTCGCGGGTTCGGGCCAGAAGGCGCTGTGCGAAGCCATCACGGGGCTTGCGCCCGTGGCGGGCGGCTCCATTTTGATGGACGGCAAGCGCATCGACGGCCTCTCCCCGCGCGACATCATCAGGCGCGGCGTGTCGATGGCCTTTATCCCCGAGGACCGCCTGGGCATGGGGCTGGTGGGCAGCATGAACATCCCCGATAACCTGATGCTGAAAACCTACCGCGATCAAAAGGGCCTGCTTTTAAAGCGGCAGGGTGCGCGCAAAGAAGCCAAAGACCTCATCGAGCGGCTGTCCATCAACACGCCGGGGCTGAAAACGCCGGTGAGCAAGCTGTCGGGCGGCAACGTGCAGAAGGTGCTGCTGGGGCGGGAAATCAACCTCTCCCCCCGCGTGCTCATCACCGCCTATCCGGTGCGCGGTCTGGATATCGGGGCCAGCATGACCATTTATGATATGCTGAACGAGCAGAAAAAGAAGGGCGTGGGCGTGCTCTATATCGGCGAAGACCTTGATGTGCTGCTGGCGCTGTGCGACCGCGTGCTGGTGCTGTGCTCGGGGCGTGTGAGCGCCATTGTAGAATCCCGCTTTGCCACCAAGGCGCTGCTGGGTATGAAAATGACGGGTCTGACCACCGATAAGGAGGACGCCTATGTCTGATTTTTCTCTGCCCCGTTTCCATGTGGTGCAGCGGGGCGAAAGTGGGACGGCCAAAACATGGCTGTTCCGTTTGGCCGCCGTGCTGACGGCGCTGTGCATGGGCGGTCTGTTTTTGTGGGCGCTGGGGTATAACCCCTTCCATGTGTACGGCTCCATGCTGGAGGGCGCTCTTGGCAGCGCCGGGATGCAGAAAGAAACCATCAAGCTGATGATCCCCCTGTGTCTGACTACGCTGGGCGTAACGCTGGCCTTCAAAATGCGGTTCTGGAACATCGGGGCCGAGGGGCAGATATGCGCCGGGGCCATCGCGGCCAGCTATTTTGCCTATTTTCATAACGGGATGCCCGCGCCCCTGCTGCTGACCGTGATGGCCCTTGCCGCCGTCATCGTGGGCGGGCTGTGGGGGCTGATCCCCGCGTGGTTCAAAACGCGCTTTGGCACCAACGAAACGCTGTTTACCCTGATGCTCAACTACATCGTGGGCTATGTGATTACCTTCCTGCGCGAAGGGCCGTGGCGCAACCCCGAGGGCGGCTTTGCCGCTATGCCGCGCTTTCCCAAGCAGGCGCGGCTGCCCAGCGTCGATTTTCCCTTTGTAGGCAGCATCCACATCGGCTGGATCGTGATGATTTTTACCGTGATCGCCGTATTTGTGTATCTGAAATACTCCAAGCAGGGGTACGAGATTGCCGTCGTGGGCGAAAACGAAAACACTGCGCGCTATGCCGGGATGCCCGTTCAAAAAATCATCCTGCGCACCATGTTTTTATCGGCGGGCCTGTGCGGGCTGGTGGGCATGCTGCAAGTAGCCGGGCCCGACCGGCAATTGACCGACGCCGTGGCCAACGGGCGCGGCTTTACCGCCGTATCCATTGCGTGGCTGGCGCGGCTGTCGCCGCTGGGCATTGTGCTGGTGTCTTTCCTCTTTAGCGTCATGGAAAAGGGATGCAGCATGATGCAGACCGAGTTCCGCATCCCCGCCTCAATGTCCGAAATTTTGCAGGGCATCATCCTCTTCTGCGTGCTGGGCGCGGAGTTCTTTATCCAGTACAGGATTGTCAAAAGAAAGGAGGCGGTCTGATGGTCTCCTTCTGGGATCAGACGCTGGCTTTCCTCTACGCCACCGTTCTGGCGGGCGTGCCCCTTTTGTACGGCACGCTGGGGGAAATCCTGATCGAAAAAAGCGGCAACCTGAACCTTGGCGTCGAAGGCCTGATGTACATGGGGGCCATTGCGGGCTTTATGGCGGGCCACCTGTTTGGTTCGGCGCTGCTGGCGGTGGCGTTCGCCTTTTTAGCGGGCGTGCTGGGCGCGCTGTTGTATACCGTGCTGACCGTCACGCTGAAGGCCAACCAGAACGTAACGGGCCTTACGCTCACCGTGTTTGGCACCGGCCTTGCCAATTTTATCGGGGAAACGCTGAAAGGCTCGCTGCCTACGGGCACGGTGTTTGTCGGCGACCGGGTGATCAAAGCGCTGGTGCCGATGAAGCTGGGCGCGCTTGGCAACCTGCCCGTGGTGGGGCGGCTGCTGTTTGAGCACAGCATGCTGACCTATGTTGCGTTTGCATGCGCCATCGTGATGAGCCTGTACCTGCGCCGCACGCGCGTGGGCCTCAACCTGCGCGCCATCGGCGAGAACCCCGCCGCCGCCGACGCGATGGGCGTCAGCGTAAGCCTGTACAAATATGTCAATATCCTGCTGGGCGGCGGCCTGTGCGGCCTGGGCGGCGTGTATGTGTCGCTGGTCACCTGCGTGGGCAACTGGCAGCCCAACATCATCGGCGGGCAGGGCTGGATTGCGCTGGCGCTGGTGATTTTCGCCTCCTGGAGCCCGCTGAGGGCGGTGCTGGGCAGCCTGGTATTCGGCGCGCTCAGCATGCTGCGCCTCTACATCCCCAAGGATGCGATCGACATTCCGCCCTCCCTGTTCTCCATGCTGCCCTTCCTTGTCACCTGCGCCGTGCTGGTGATGTCCTCCGTCAGAATGCGGCGGGAAAACCAGCAGCCCAGGGCCTGCGGGGTCAATTATTTCAGGGAAGAAAGGTAAAAATCCAAGCATACTTGTCCGGATATTTGAAATAGGTTTTTCCTTGCATAGCAATCCACATGCCAGTGCCGCACCCGCATGTGGATTGCTATGTGTTAAAAGCTGTTGCCCCGCGGGAAAATGGGAAAGAACCGTGCCATAGCCTTTTTTTTATGATCGTTTTCCGTAGAATCATGCGGTAAAAGGGGGGATTCAAATGCATGAAAAATACGGCTATGCGCGCGTGTCCAGCAAAGACCAGAACCTTGACCGTCAGCTGACGGCGCTGAGGGAAAACGATATCTGCGGCAAAAGAATCTATATGGATAAAATGACCGGGAAAAACTTTGATCGTCCCGGCTATCAGCGTATGCTGCGCAAAATCGGCGCAGGGGACGAGCTGTATATCAAATCCATCGACAGGCTGGGGCGAAACTATGAAGAAATCATCGAGCAGTGGCGCTTCATCACCAAAACGAAAAACGCGGACATCATTGTGCTTGATTTTCCTTTGCTGGATACCCGCCTGTCGCACAACGGCCTGACGGGGAAGTTTGTGGCCGATCTGACGCTGCAAATCATGTCCTATGTGGCGCAGCTGGAAAGGGAGAATATCCATCAGCGGCAGGCGGAAGGCATCCGCGAGGCAAAGAGCAGGGGCGTCCGGTTCGGCAGGCCGCAGATCCCCCTGCCCGACGCGTTTGCCGAGGTGTATGCCCGCTGGAGAGGCAAAAAAATCAGCAAACGCGAGGCGGCGCGCCTGCTGCATACAAACCATATGACCTTCGGCCGATGGGCGCAACGATTTGAGGAAAAAAGGGTGCCGAACAAATGGTAAACATTTTGTGCCGCACACTCCCATGAACTGTTAGAAAAACAAAACATCCATTGCTTTAGGTATTCTATCATATTGGTATGATAGAATACAATAGTTTTTTAAAATAATGCAACAAAAAATCGATTATTTTCGTATTTTTTTTTTTTTAAAAGGCATGGATACCGGTGAAACCGGCGAAAATCTGTCGAAACATATCGTGGCACAAAAGGCTTACCTAAGGTATCAGGTGAAAACAATCCGAAAACGGCGATGCGTGAAAAAAGGTCTCTGGTGAGCCAAGGAGGAACGGGCGATGCGTAACAAATTCAATGTGGGAAAGCTGCTGGTATTTGTTCTGGCGCTTTGCATCGCGGGGGTAAACCCCGCGGTGTCCTTTGCCGCGGGCGTCGATTTGCCGGCCGGGGGCGTGGTGAAAGATGATATTCCCACCGCAAACGGCGGGTTAAGCACGGCGAGAAATTTCCATATCTTCAGCAATGAAGCGGAATTGCATGCCCATACAGCGGGAAATGTTGCTGCGGGCAACCTGATCGGCGCTGCGAATTTCGGAACCAATGTACTTGAAGGGCTTGTCTCGAAAGATATCCATTATCTGCAAACAGTAACACAAATAGCGGGCAGCTCTTTTGTGGACAGCACCGCCACGAGGGGACTCAAAGTGGTATTCGGCGCCGGGGTCAACCTTTCGCTGGTGGATAACAACAACAGGCTGGCCGTCAACGGGACAAAGCTGGACCATATCAAACTGAATGTCACGCCGCCTGAAGCCTTCAGCGATCAGAACGGCCAAAAGTATATCGACTTTCCGACAGCTTTTGACGAGCTGCGGGCAGAATCGGATGCTTTTGCGGGAAACGATCCAACAGCAGGTGTAAACATCGATTTTGATGAACCGAATAACCGCGTTCTTGATGTATCTCAGGCGGATGTGCAGGCGACGGGCTCTGTCACGCTAATCAAAATGGATGAAGACGACAGTACGCAGGCTTTACCCGGCGCGATGTTTGATTTGTATGAGACGGGGATGGACGATCCCATACAAAGGGACCTTGTGACGGATGGAAACGGAAAAATCACCGTGACTGGCCTTGCCGCGGGCGAGTATTATTTCCGGGAAACGCAGGCCCCGGACGGCTATGCATTGCCGACGCAGGATACATTTTTTACGATTGCGCCAGGCGACACCAGCTCCGGCTATATCTTTGTAACGTTGACAAAAACGCAGCTGGAACAGGCCACACCCATTAAAATCAAGCTGAGCAAGAACAAACCCGGTGTGATCATCAACGTGGATATGCAGGGCAGCGACAGCCTTCATGTCAATTCTCAAATTAATCCTGAAATTGACGGGCAGCCAAGGAGCAGTAAAGAAACTGAGGATTTTTCGGACGCGAAGCTGCTGTGGAACTTCCCGAATTCTACCAAAAGTATTTATGTTGATCGTCCGTTCCAGGGGACGATTCTGGCTACCGGCGCTTATGTGGAAGCCAATCAGAACGTGGATGGCAGCATCATCGCCGATAAGGTGAACGTCAAGGGCGGCGAATCGCACCGCTGGGATTTTCAAACACAGCCTGATGCGCCTACGCCGGTTGAGGTGGAGATTACCAATAAAAAAAGCGCGGTCGGTTCATGGACACCGACGGTGACAAAGAAGCTGACGGGCCGTGCGCTGGCGGCTGACGAGTTCGAATTCGAGCTGAAGGAAGATGGAACGCTCCTTCAGACGGTGAAGAACAAGGCGGACGGCAGCGTACCGTTTGCGGCGATCAACTATACAATAGCGGATATAGGCGATCATGCGTATACCATCACGGAAGTGAAGCCGAGCCCGGCCGCGGAAGGCATGACGTATGACGATCTGGTGGTAACGTACAACGTGACGGTGACGGACAAAGGCGACGGCACGCTGGAAGTGACGGTGCCGACGCCGCCCGCGGATACACAGTTTGAAAACACGTATGCGGCGTCGGGCGTTTGGAAACCGACGGTGACAAAGAAGCTGACGGGCCGCGCGCTGGCGGCTGACGAGTTCGAGTTCGAACTGAAGGAAGATGGAACGCTCCTTCAGACAGTGAAGAACAAGGCGGACGGCAGCGTGCCGTTCGAAGAGATCGAGTACACGTCGG